>CAVEJY010000052.1:0-3852 GCA_963616155.1 Acutalibacteraceae bacterium | reverse complement strand
CTTCGTGGGAATGACCGAGGCCAACAAGTATTTCTCCACGCCCGTGGCTTGCCTCGTCAACACGGCACTCATCCTCGTCTTCGCCGCCTACTTGGTGAAGAAGGATTTCCCGTTGAAGAGCCTGCCTGTCGTAGGAAAATACTTCAGAAAGTAAAGGGATTCAAACCATCGAGATGACACTCCAAGAAGTCCGTGGACAATATACCGGTCCATAGACTTCCTGTCATCCTAACCTAATATAACCAGCGGTAGGCTATCGCATGAGGTTGTCAATTCATTCTGTCCCCCTTCAAGTACAACTCCAGGAACTTATCACAAAGTTGGAAGCAATCCTCGTCCTGCGTGATGAAGTCTTTCTCCAGCAATGTCTTGACAGCCCCTTGCACCGTGCTGGCACCAAGGCGATACTTCTGCAAGAAAGACTGCGACATCAGCGAGGAAGGCTTACCCTCTTTTGCGATGGCGATGAGTACTTGCTTTTGCTTGGCCGTCAACTGAAAAATCAAAGCCTGATAAGCAAAGCGATGTTGCGACAAAATCATGCCGATTGCCGCCTTGACATCATCCTCCGTCAGCAGAGATGAATCCGACACACTACTATACAATATGTTGAGCACATACTGAACATACCATGTGATTCCATCAAAGCAATGATACAGATAGCCAAAAGCCTTAGCAGAAATCTTCTTGCCATTCTTTGCCAAATGACGGTTGGCAAAATCCCAATAAATATCCTCTTGGATTGCCTCCAGCCCCATGATGCTCGCACTATGATAGAATGGGCGAGCCTGCGAAGCGAACATCAATGACATCATATGGCGCTTGGAGCCCGAGAACACGAAGTTGGCATGATGACAATTCTGAATGCGCTTGCGCAAAGCTGCCTCCACCGTTTTCTCAGGATAGCCGGCTATGGTCTGGAACTCGTCGATGGCAACAAGACAAGGCTTATCTGCCTGTTCGAGATAGGAGAAAATCTCATCCAGAGTGAGGTCTGGCGTTTGGATGTCGCCTATTCCTACGCTCCATTCCGGGTTCCCATACATATCGAAAGAGATGGTCGACTTGAGCGACTGCAACATGTTCAGGAAGAACTCCCATACCTTTCTTCCCTTAGGCTTGAGGGCCTCGAGAATCCCCTTGCCCAAAGCATAGACAAACTCGCTTAGGTTCTTGCTGTCATAAATGTCGATATAGATACAATGATATTGCTCCCGGATGGTTTCCTGTTGAAAGCAATTGAATATCAGTCCTGATTTGCCCAATCGTCTCGGAGCAATCAATGCCACATTGCAACGATTGGTGAGATGACGAGTGAGCAAGGCTGTCTCTTCCTCCCTGTCACAGAAATATTCGGGCGATAAATAGCCCTCAATAACGAATGGATTAATCTGTACCATAGAATTTTACCGTATTATGAATTTTGCGTAACGAAGATTTCATATCACCGCTCCCTCTGGTCGGCACCCCACATCAGTTTCTCCCTCAATGTGGAGAAATAGCGCTGGTTGTGCTGCTTCACTATTTTGATGGTATGGGGAGCCTTACGGATGGTGAGTTTGGTGCCCTCGGTCATGCGCTCGCTCCGGCCGTCAATCGCCACCAGATAGTTGTGGCTCCTGCTCTCCACGTCCAGGGTAATCTCCGCACTGTCGTTGATGACAATCGGACGGATGTTCAGACTATGAGGGGCAACGGGTGTCAGGCACAGGCTCCCGCTCTGCGGAATGATGATGGGACCGCCGTTGGAGAGATTGTACGCCGTAGAGCCCGTGGGGGTCGTTACCACGAGACCGTCTGCCTGGTAAGTCACCAAGAACTCGCCGTCCACCTGCGTGCGGATGGAAATCATCGAGGCATCGTCACGCTTCAGCACGGCAATGTCGTTGAGGGCGAAGGGACTTCCGGCGAGCACTCCCCCCGTCGCCTCCACCTGTATCACGGCATGGTCCTCTATCAGGCACTCGCCGGAGTAGACACTGTCCAGTGCCGCCTCTATCTCGGTGGGCAACACATCGGCAAGAAATCCGAGCCGCCCCATATTGACACCGATGACAGGCGTGCCCTTCGCCCCCACCTTGCTCGCCGCCTTCAGGAAGGTGCCGTCGCCACCCATCGAGACAACATAGTCCACGTCGAAGTTGTAGTCCTCGAACACGCCGGCTGCCCTCACCTCCATGTGCTGGCTCCGGGTAAGGAAGTCGTAGAAAGCACTTTCCACATACACCTCGGCGCCGCGTTCCTCCAGATAAGACAGTATCCGCTGGATGGAAGCCGACTTCTTGGCCTGGTACTCATTGCCAAAAATCGCAAATTTCAAATGTTGTCGTGTCATTTGTTTTGTAGTTTCAATTATTATTCTTACTTTTGCAAAGGTAATGGAAATAATTGGATAAAACAACACAAACATCATAAAATTATGGCTAAAGTATATGAATTTCTCGCCAACGGCTTCGAGGAAATCGAGGGATTGGCACCTGTGGACATTCTCCGCAGAGGAGGTGTGGAGGTTAAGACCGTGAGCATCACGGGCAGCGACTTTGTGGAGACTTCGCACGGCATCACCGTGAAGGCCGACTTGAAGTTTGAGGACATCCACGACTTCTCCGATGCCGACATGCTCCTCTTGCCGGGCGGTTTACCCGGCAGCACCAACCTGAACGAGCACGAGGGTGTGCGCCAGGCACTGGTGGCCCAGCACAAGGCAGGCAAGCGAATCGGTGCCATCTGTGCCGCCCCCATGGTATTGGCAAGCACGGGCATCCTCCAGGGCAAGAAGGCCACCTGTTCTCCCGGCTTCGAGCGTTACTTCGACAGCAGCACGGAATACACCGGCGAACTGTTCCAGGAGGACGGCAACGTGATTACGGGCGAAGGTCCTGCCGCCACCCTGCCCTACGCCTACCAGATTCTGAGCTACTTCATCGGCGAAGAGGCCGTGGCCGACTTGCAGCGCAAGATGCAGTACGCCCATCTCATGGGCAACTAACAATCCTTCACTTATAATTATGGATTATGCAATCATAGTAGCCGGAGGCAAGGGCCTCCGCATGGGAAGCGACATTCCCAAGCAATTCCTCCCCGTGGCTGGCAAGCCCATCCTGATGCGCACCATCGAGCGTTTCCATGAATATGACAAGAATCTGAGCATCATCCTCGTCTTGCCCAAGTCGCAACAGGAATACTGGCACCAGCTCTGCGAGCAGTACCATTTCGACATCCGGCATCAGGTGGCGGACGGAGGCGACACCCGCTTCCAGTCTTCCAAGAACGGACTGGCCCTGATTCCCGACGGCGAGGACGGCGTGGTGGGCATCCACGATGGTGTGCGACCGTTCGTGTCGACGGCGGTCATCGAGGAATGTTACGAGACTGCCCGCGAGGAATACGCCGCCATCCCCGTGTACGCCGTGACCGAGACACTGCGCTACATCGACCGGCGAGGCGGCGGAAAGAACGTGCTCCGCGACGATTACCGCATCGTGCAGACTCCCCAGACCTTCGACATCGGTCTTGCCAAACAAGCCTTCAACCAGGGTTACAAGGATCAGTTCACCGACGATGCCTCCGTGGTGGAGAGCCTCGGTTGCCAAGTGGCGATGGTGGAGGGCAACCGCGAGAACATCAAGATTACCACTCCCTTCGACATCAAGGTGGCGGAAGCGTTGCTGGCAGAATGAAGCTCTGCCTGCAAAGAACAAACTGTCATTTAAATCATATTAAACGGCAAACCGACAAGCAAAAGGCATACATCTATGAACAAAAGACAATAAAAAACAATGAAGAAAAAATCAACCCTCCTCATTGCCTCCATCATGGCGTTCGGCGGAATCAACACTGCCCGTGCCGATG
>CAVEJY010000051.1:0-2669 GCA_963616155.1 Acutalibacteraceae bacterium | reverse complement strand
TCTATCGGTTAGGACGAGAGATTTTCATTCTCTAAAGAGCAGTTCGACTCTGCTATGGACTACAAACAATAACAAGAACAAAAAAATATAACATAAAAGATGGCAAATCATAAATCATCAATCAAGAGAATCCGTCAGGACAAGAAGAAGGCTTTGCACAACAAGTATTATGCAAAGACTATGCGCAATGCTGTTCGCAAGTTGCGCAACATGACAGACAAGGAAGAGGCAGTGAAGCTCTATCCTACTGTACAGAAGCTGTTAGACAAGTTGGCTAAGATCAACGTTATTCACGACAACAAGGCTGCAAACTTGAAGTCTGGTCTTTCTAAGCACATCGCTAAGTTGGGCTAATCAGCAAGTCAAGGCACAAGAAATAAGAAAGGCTGGAATCCGAAAGGATTTCAGCCTTTTTCTTTTTCACCCCCCCCCAACAACACAAGACAAACTATCCTTGTCCACCGAAGAAGCCCTATTATATGATGCAAGAACCAACATTAATGCAACGCATGACAATTGCCATCAAGGTTGCCGACAACTGCCATCCATGTTCATGGCAATTGCCATGAAGGTTGTCGGCAACTGCCATTCATGTTGCTGACAATTGTCAACAACCCATAAGAAGGACTTTCTTGCACCATACGACAAGGCTTCTTACACCGATGAAACAAGACTTCCATGCCCCATAGGAAAGGCCACCCTATCACCTATCATACAGCATCATACAAGCCGAAGCCACACAACAGACAAAGTTTCTTCACTTTTAGCCATTTTTTGTTGTTTTTTCACAACAAAAGGTTTCTGTTTCTCAGCTTTTTTTAGTATCTTTGCACGGTATTAAGACAAAACTAAAAAATGGAAGAGAATCAAAACACCGCAAATAATTATTCTGCGAGCAACATTCAGGTCCTCGAAGGCTTGGAAGCAGTACGCAAGCGTCCGGCGATGTACATTGGAGACATCTCCGAGAAAGGTCTCCACCACCTGGTCAACGAGACCGTCGACAACTCCATCGACGAGGCGATGGCGGGCTATTGTACCGACATTGAAGTCACCATCAACCCAGATAACTCCATCACTGTAGAAGACAACGGCCGTGGTATTCCTGTAGACGAACACAAGAAGCTGCACAAGTCAGCCCTGGAAGTGGTCATGACCGTCCTCCACGCCGGAGGTAAGTTCGACAAAGGCTCCTACAAAGTGTCGGGAGGTCTGCACGGTGTAGGTGTGAGTTGTGTGAACGCCCTCTCCACCCACATGATGTCACAAGTGTTCCGTGACGGAAAGATCTACCAGCAAGAGTACGAGAAGGGAAAGCCTCTCTACCCCGTGAAGATTGTCGGCGAGACCGAGAAGCGCGGTACACGCCAGCAGTTCTGGCCAGACCCCACCATCTTCACCCATACCGTCTACAAGTGGGACATCATCGCCAACCGTATGCGTGAGTTGGCATTCCTCAACGCAGGCATCAAAATCACCTTGACCGACCTCCGTCCCGACGAGGAAGGCAAGACCAAGCAAGAGGTGTTCCACGCCAAGGACGGTCTGAAGGAGTTCGTGCGCTATGTGGACCGCCACCGCACCCACCTCTTCGACGATGTCATCTACCTGAAGACCGAGAAGCAGGGCGTGCCCATCGAGATTGCGGTGATGTACAATACGGACTATACAGAGAACATCCACTCATACGTCAACAACATCAACACCATCGAGGGCGGTACCCACCTGACAGGTTTCCGCATGGCGCTGACCCGCACATTGAAAGCCTACGCAGAGGCAGAGCCTACTGTTTCCAAGCAGATAGAGAAAGCCAAGGTCGAGATTGCCCCTGAAGACTTCCGCGAGGGTCTCACCGCCGTCATCTCCATCAAGGTGGCAGAGCCACAGTTCGAGGGACAGACCAAGACCAAGCTCGGCAACAGCGAGGTGCAGGGAGCCGTTCAGCAGGCCGTGAACGAGGCACTTGCCGACTATCTGGAAGAGCATCCCGACGAGGCAAAGAAGATTTGCGAGAAGGTGGTGCTGGCAGCTACGGCACGTATCGCAGCACGCAAGGCACGCGAGAGTGTGCAGCGCAAGAACTTCATGACAGGCGGCGGTCTTCCCGGAAAGCTCGCTGACTGTTCCATCAAGGACCCGAAGGAGTGCGAGATATTCCTCGTCGAGGGAGACTCCGCCGGCGGTTCCGCCAAGCAAGGCCGCGACCGCTTCCACCAGGCCATCCTGCCTCTGCGCGGTAAGATTCTGAACGTGGAGAAGGTACAGTGGCACAAGGTATTCGAAGCTGAGTCGGTGATGAACATCATCCAGAGCATCGGCGTGCGCTTCGGCGTGGACGGCGAGGACAGCAAGGAGGCGAACACCGAGAAATTGCGTTACGACAAGATCATCATCATGACCGATGCCGACGTCGATGGTTCCCACATCGACACACTGATTATGACACTCTTCTATCGTTTCATGCCGAGGGTCATCGAGGAGGGCCACCTCTACATCGCCACCCCGCCGCTCTACAAGTGCTCGTTCAAGAACAAGGTGAGCGAGTACTGCTACACCGAGCAGCAGCGCCAGGCATTCATCGACAAGTATGCCGACGGAGTGGAAGACAAGAACATCCACACCCAGCGATACAAAGGTTTGGGTGAGATGAACCCCGAGCAGTTGTGGGA
>CAVEJY010000050.1:0-4561 GCA_963616155.1 Acutalibacteraceae bacterium | reverse complement strand
GGACCTGACCATCATGGATGCCTGCCTGAAGACAAAGGTAGACTACGTGGATACAGCAAACTACGAGTGCGAGGACACCAACAATCCAGAGTGGCGCGCCGCCTACGAGAAGCGCTGCGAGGAGAAGGGCTTCACTGCATACTTCGACTACTCATGGCAGTGGGCATACAAGAAGCGCTTCGAGGAGGCTGGCATCACAGCACTGCTCGGCACAGGCTTCGACCCTGGCGTGACAAGTGTCTTCACTGCATACGCCCAAAAGCACTATTTCGATGAGATACACACTATCGACATCCTCGACTGCAACGGCGGCGACCACGGCTACCCCTTCGCCACCAACTTCAACCCAGAGATAAACCTGCGCGAAGTGAGTGCCAACGGCTCCTATTGGGAGGACGGTCACTGGGTGGAGACAGAGCCTATGGCCATACACCGCCAGTATGACTTCGACGGTGTGGGCGTAAAGGACATGTACCTGCTGCACCACGAAGAGATAGAGTCGCTGGCGCAGAACATACCAGGCGTCAAGCGCATACGCTTCTTCATGACCTTCGGGCAGAGCTACCTGACCCACATGAAGTGTCTGGAGAACGTCGGCATGCTCGGCACTGAGCCCGTAGAGTACGAGGGGCACCAGATAGTGCCCATACAGTTCCTGCGCGCCCTGCTGCCAGACCCCGCATCGCTCGGTCCGCGCACCGTGGGCAAGACCAACATCGGCTGCATCTTCACTGGAGTAAAGGACGGCCAGGAGCGCTCATTGTATATATATAATGTATGCGACCACCAGGAATGCTACAAGGAGGTAGGCTCGCAGGCCATCTCCTACACCACTGGCGTACCGGCAATGATAGGCACCTCCCTCGTCATGGACGGCACATGGAAGCGCCCTGGCGTCTTCACCGTGGAAGAGTTCGACCCAGACCCATACATGGAGGCCCTCAACAAGTGGGGACTGCCTTGGAAGGTACAGGAAAACCCTGTGCTCGTAGACTAAGCAGGTATTCACGCTTTAAGCAATGGAAAGACCATACTTTGTAATAGACGCTGACCTTATAGAGAGCAACCTGCAGACGCTGCGCTCGATAATGGACCGCACGGGGTGCAAGATACTGCTGGCGCAGAAATGCTTCAGCTGCTATGCGCTGTACCCCATGGTGGGACGCTATCTGGCCGGTGCCACTGCTTCGGGTCTCTACGAGGCGCAGTTGTGCCATGAGGAAATGCCGGACGGAGAAAACCATATCTTCGCACCGGCATTCTCCGCAGAAGACATGGACGAGATAGTCGGCATGTGCGACCACATCGTGTTCAACTCCATACGCCAACTCCAGCTGCACGGGCGCAAGGCGAAGGAGGCTGGGCTGCAGGTAGGGCTACGCATCAATCCTGAATGCTCCACGCAGGAGGGCCACGCCATCTACGACCCCTGCTCGCCCGGCAGCCGCCTCGGCGTGCGCCTCAAAGACTATGAAGCAGCACCGACAGAGCTGCTCAGTCTGCTCGACGGACTACACTTCCACACCCTGTGCGAGCAGAACTCCGACGATCTGGAGACCACCCTCGACGCCGTAGAAGAGCGTTTCGGCAAGTACCTCCACGGCATGCGCTGGCTCAACTTCGGCGGCGGCCACCACATCACCCGTGCCGACTACGACGTAGAGCGACTGGAGCGCTGCATCCGCCGCATGGCAGACAAGTACAGCGTGCAGGTATACCTGGAGCCGGGCGAGGCCGTGGCACTCAACGCCGGAGAACTGCACTGCCGTATCATGGACGTGCAACCCGCCGGCGACGACGGCATAAGCAACGCCATACTGACTACATCGGCAGCATGCCACATGCCCGACGTCATCGAGATGCCCTACACGCCGCCGGTACTGACGGAGGGGCTGGCTATCCACGAAACTGAGAGCGACGAACGTACAGAGTCCACTGGGTATCTGTACCGTTTTGGCGGTCCGACGTGCCTCTCGGGCGATGTGATTGGCGTATATCGCTCAAAGCATCCACTACAGGAGGGCGACGAGATTGTCTTCGGCGACATGGCTATCTATTCGATGGTAAAGACCAATACGTTCAACGGTATGCCTCTGCCAGACATATACATAAGGCAAGGCGGCGAGCAGAAGCTCTGGAAGCAGTTTACATACGACAACTTCAAGTCGAGACTGTAACGATATTATACATATCACAAGAAGGCAAATGCCCAAATGCAAATAAAAAGTGAAGCATCATGCCTCACTTTTTATTTTATAGCTCTGTTCTTTCGCATCATTGATGCCTTAGACTTACGTTGGGGAATCGTAAAATCTATCATTTAAGGCGGGCCCTAAAAAATACATAAAGACAACAAAACAATAAAAAACAATGAAGAAAAAAGCAACTCTCCTCATTGCCTCCATCATGGCGTTCGGCGGAATCAACACTGCCCGTGCCGATGAAGGAATGTGGACTATCTACAACTTGCCTGACGCTGTATATAAGATGATGCAGAGCGAGGGCTTCTCGATGACTTACGACCAACTCTACAACGGCGAGAACGCCCTGAAGAATGCCGTGGTCAACTTCTCCGGCTATTGCTCCGGCGTGGTGGTGTCTCCCGATGGACTGGTCTTTACCAACCACCACTGTGGCTTCGAGTCCATCCGCAGCCACTCCACCGTAGAGCACGACTATATGCTCAACGGCTTCTTCGCCAAGAACTACGCGGAGGAACTGCCTAATGAGGATATGTTCGTGAGTTTCATGGTAGACCAGAAGGACGTAACCGACAGGGTGATGAAACTCGGTTATGAGGCACTCGGCAAAGAAAAGCGCAGCGAACTCATCGACTCCTTAGAGAATGCGATGACCAAGGAGGCGAAGGCAAACGATTCCACCCTCCACGTCATCGTGCAGCGTTTCTATGAGGGCAACAAGTGGTACGCCACTACCTACCAGGACTTCACCGACCTCCGACTGGTGTTCACCGTACCCAAGTCTATGGGCAAGTTTGGTGGCGACACCGACAACTGGATGTGGCCCCGCCAGACCTGCGACTTCTCCGTGTTCCGCATCTATGCCAACCCCAAGACCAACGGTCCTGCCGCCTACAGCAAGGACAACGTGCCTTATCACCCCAAGCGTTGGGCTCAGGTTTCCCTCCAGGGCTACAAGGACGGCGACTATGCCATGACCATGGGTTATCCCGGCAGCACCGAACGTTACCTCTCCAGCTATGGCATCCAGCAGATGCGCGATGCCCAGAATACTCCCCGTGCCCAGGTGCGCGGCGTAAAGCAGGAGGTGATGCAGAAGCACATGCGTGCCGACGAGGCAGTGCGCATCAAGTATGACAGCAAGTATGCCCAGAGCAGCAACTACTGGAAGAACTCCATCGGCATGAACAAGTGCATCGACTCCATCGGCATCATCAACATGAAGCGTGAATACGAGGCTCGTCTCCGTGCCTGGCAAGATACCGCCAAGGCTGCGGATGACCTCGCCCACAAGGTGGACTTCGACAAGTTGAAGAGACTCTACCAGGAGATTTCCGGTGTCACTTACGCCATGACCAACTTCGCCGAGTCGTTCACACGCAGAAGCAATGTAGAGTTCTCTACCCGTGCCCTCAAGTTGCAGCAGCAGATGGAAGTGAAGGGACCAGAGAAGGACAAGAAGAAGCAGTACCATGAGTTCGAGGACAACAGCGACACATGGGACAAGGCACTCGACCAGGAGGTGATGGCCACTCTCCTGAAGAACTACAAGGAGCATGTGGACAGCAAGTGGCTGCCCAAGTTCTACAAGACCATCGACACCCAGTTTGGCGGCGACTACGCCAAGTATGTGAGCTATCTCTGGGACAAGTCGCTCATCATGAAGAAGGGAGCCAAGCTCTACTTCAACAAGAAGGGATACGAGAAAGACCCGGGTGTGGTCTTCGGTATGGACTTGAACGACGTGTATGCCGACTTTGCCGAGGCTATGGGCAATGTAGCAGACAGCATCGGTGAGCAGGAAAAGTACCTCTGCGCCGCCAAGCTCCGCATGGAAGAGGATATGCCCCACTACAGCGACGCCAACTTCACCATGCGATTGAGCTACGGACAAGTGGGAGGCTTCGACCTGGGCGGCAAACCTTCGGGCTATTACACCACTGCCGAAAGTATTGTGGAGAAGATGAAGCAGGGCGACAAGATTCTCGACTACTATGCCGAGCCTATCATGCACCAGCTTCTCTCCGAGAAAGACTTTGGCAAGTATCAGGACAAGGAAAGCGGCAAGATGCAGCTCTGCTTCCTAACCAACAACGACATCACCGGCGGCAACTCCGGCAGTCCGATGTTCAACGGCAAGGGAGAGTTGATCGGTCTCGCCTTCGACGGCAACTGGGACAGCCTCAGCTCCGACATCAACTTCGACAAGAGATTGGCAAGATGCATCGGTGTGGACATCCGCTATGTGCTCTACTTGATGGACAAGTGGGGGCACGCCGACAGACTCTTGAAAGAAATTAATGCCAAGTAAAAAAATAACCGTTCGGACGATGGTTCGAACGGTTATTTTTTTTTAAGAG
>CAVEJY010000049.1:0-13739 GCA_963616155.1 Acutalibacteraceae bacterium | reverse complement strand
GCTTATTTTCTGCAAAGTTACGAAAAATATTGGGATTTGCAAGAAAAAGTAGGATAAAACTTCATCTTTTTGACTATACTTTTGACTATAAAAACACAAGATTGCGGCTTGTTTTCGACAAATAATTTGGTCATTTGGCGGAAAAGTGGTAATTTTGCAGCCCGAAATCAAGATTTTCATCAACCCGAGTGCTTGTCAAACCTCGTAAAAAACAAGAAAAATGGAAAAGAAAACCGTACAAGTGAGTGTGCTGTTCATGCTTTTCAGCACCCTCTTCTGCGTTTGCCTGATTGCGGCGAACGTGCTCGAGACAAAGCAAATCGCCATGGGTCCGCTCTCCGTGACAGGAGGACTCATCGTGTTTCCCGTCAGTTACATCATCAACGACTGCGTGTGCGAGGTGTGGGGATTCCAGAAAGCCCGCCTGCTCATCTGGATGGGCTTCGCCATGAACTTCCTCTTCGTGCTGGCAGGCGCACTGTGCGACTGGCTTCCCGGAGCACCGTACTGGGACAACGACGCCGGCTTCCATGCCGTCTTCGGACTTGCCCCCCGCATCGCCGCCGCCTCGTTCGTGGCGTTCGTCGTCGGTTCCTTTGCCAACGCCTACGTCATGAGCGTGATGAAGCTGCGCGACGGCAGCAGGCATTTCTCCGCCCGCGCCATCCTCAGCACGGTGGCTGGCGAGAGCTGCGACAGTCTCATCTTCTTCCCCCTGGCATTGGGAGGCGTGGTTCCCACGGCAGAGCTGCCCTGGATGGTCGCCACGCAGGTGGTGCTGAAGACCGTCTACGAAATCATCGTGCTGCCCGTCACCATCCGAGTGGTGAAGGCACTGAAGAAGCACGAGGGCGAGGACGTGTACGACCGCGGAATCTCCTACAACATCTTCAAGGTGTTCAACCTGTAAAAATCAACATTCAACACTTTTAAAAAATGGATAGAAAGCAAGATGGTCTGCAGGCTCTTGGAGCCAAGACCGAATACAAGATGGATTATGCGCCCGAGGCACTGGAGACCTTCGTCAACAAGCATCCGGGCAACGACTACTGGGTGCGCTTCAACTGCCCCGAGTTCACTTCTCTCTGCCCCATTACCGGGCAGCCCGACTTCGCCGAGATTCGCATCAGCTACATTCCCGACGTGAAGATGGTGGAGAGCAAGAGCCTGAAACTCTACCTCTTCAGCTTCCGCAACCACGGCGACTTCCACGAGGACTGCGTGAACATCATCATGAAAGACCTCATCCGGCTGATGGACCCGAAGTACATTGAGGTGACGGGCATCTTCACGCCCCGCGGCGGCATCAGCATCTGGCCCTACGCCAACTACGGCCGCCCCGGCACGAAGTACGAGAAGCTCGCCGAGCAGCGTTTCGCCACGCACGAATAAATGGAATCGTTATTTCAGCACCTGCTTCAGCTTGTCCGCCTGCTTGGCGGCGGCAGCCTGTGCGGCGGCATTGACGGAACGGGCATCGCTGTTGCGGTGGTAGCCCTGGACGGACCCGCGGCTGTCGGCCAAAGCCAACGAATCGCCTTGCAGGTAGACCAGTGAGAGCGTGTCGTGCGTCACCTTTTCGTTGACGGTGACACCGCCCATCTGAATCTTGCCGCGTGTCAGGATGAGCTTGCCGTTGTAGACGTGCCACTCGGTATACTGCGGCACTTCGGGGTACTCCACGGGACTGTCGTCCTCCACGGCACTCGCCTGCATTACATGGCCCACGGAGCGCACCTCGTTCATGCGGCTGAGGGTGAAGCCGTAGGCGCGCGGAATCATGTAGGTCTCCACGATGCTGTCGGGCATGTTGGCGAGGATGCGTGCCTGCTGGCGCTTCGACAAGTGGGAAACGTCGCGCAGGTGGGGCATTACGGGATAAGTCCACGTCGCCTGCAGGTCGTCGAGGTCGATGACCATGTCGGCACCGTTCTTGTCCTCCTTGTCTGTGCAGGGGATGACGCAGATTCTGTCGCCGATCTCGATGTTGCCGAACACCTGATGGTGGCGGTTGGCATCGAGGATATTGTATCTCACGGGGTCTCCGCCGCTGTTGGGCAGCAGCACCACGGCGGTGTCGGTGCAGCCCATGCAGGCGAGTCCGTAGACACCGAGGTCGCCCTTCGCCGCCTTCTGCGCGCTGATGGGCATGTTGGCATTGGGCCGCTTGTGCGGCTTTCCCTTCTGGCACGCGGCGAGGGTGGCTGCGGCGAGTGCCGCAAGGAGCATTGGTCTTATCTTCATGATGGTGATTCCTTTCTCTTTTTTGTGGCTGCAAAGATACAACTTTATGGGGTAACTTGCAAATGTTTTTGCGGTTTCTTTTCGCCGAATGATAAAAAATCAGTAACTTTGCACCCGTTTTTTAGGAATAACCTCGCACGAAAGACAGGCGAAGGAACACACATTATTATATTAAAAGCAACAGTATGGCAAAAGTTACCAAGCATACCCTGCCCCTATGGACAGAAGTGGAATACACTGCATTGTGCAAGAACCCCTACCTCGACACGCCCTTCTATGTGCCGAAGGAGAGCAAGTGCTTCCTCTGCAAGGAAGACGGAAGCAGGAAGGAGGTGAAGAACCTCTACCTCGTGTACAAGTCCACCGCCGCCGCTGAGGACGACGAGTGGGAGGACGACCCCATGCCCGGCGAGATGTGGGTCAACGTGCTGGGCGACGACGACGAGGAGGTGGAGCCTGCCAGGGCAGTGTACCTGGGACAGGACGTGGAAGACCTCGTGCGCGTGGTGCATGAGGACGACAACACCATCATCTTCGACATCTACTGGCGACACGGCGACGTGAAGGTGGAGAAGTCGGAGAAGACCGGCGAGGGCTTCGTGTGCAAGAAGGAGAACTTCGGCGACGAGGGCCTGCGCCTCACGCTCATCCCCCAGGAGGGCGAGCCCTTTACGCTCCACCTGGTGATTCCCTATCTTGGCTTCTCGCTCTACGACGGCGAGGGCAAGAAAGTGCATGGAGAGGTGGAAATCTCCCACGACAAGGTGGGCGACTACCGGTACGAGTTTGTGGGCGACGAGAGCAACGACCGCTTCACGCTCAACCTCGACCACGACAAGCTGGTCTATCTCTGCGTGTTGCGTCCCCATGAGGGCAAGCTCGTGGTGCGCGACCAGCGCGAGCGTCTCGCCATCGTCGACGAACTGTCCAGCGAGGGCAAGCTCGCCGACCTGATGATGGGTGCCCACCATGCCCTGGTGAAGAACAAGAACTACCGCTGGCGCATCGCCCTGGAGGGCAGTTCGGCGGTGGCAGAGGAAATATCGTCCGTAGACCCCGCGACGCTGGTGAAGTTCGCCAGCGGGCAGTTTGCCAAGGCTGAGGACCCCGACGCACTGGGCGGCCACCTCATCTCGCTGGAGACGAAGTACGCCTTCCAGTGGTGCTGGCTGAAGGAGGAAGACTGGGCAGGCGAGAACCCCGCCTTCGGGATGTTCATGAAGATGCTCACCGCCTTCTCCTACGTCAACCAGAAACCCATCCAGGGCGACCAGCTCCAGGCACGCAACAACAAGCGCAAGATTCGCCGCTGCGCCAAGCTCCTGGTGGCTCACCAGCGGGGCGAGGAGAGTCTGTGGGAGGCAGACCGGGAGACGCGCGAGGAGTTGCTCCACCTCTTCGGCACGTTCCACAGTCCGTTCGTCGAGGCAGTGGAGGAGGAGCAGAAAATAGCCGAATAATGTTTAATTAACATTAAATCGCTTGATAATTCGGATTTTTTGGCTAATTTTGCACCTTGGTTAATCATGTGCCTGCGGGAGAGGGGAGAGCCATCCCCCACGGTGCGCTAATTTACAGAAAGAAAAGACTTAAGAAATAATGAAGAAGAAAATTCAGTTCAGTCTCGTCTATCGAGACATGTGGCAGAGCTCCGGTAAGTTCCAGCCACGCAAGGATCAGTTGGCTAAGATTGCCCCCGTCATCATCGAGATGGGCTGCTTCAGCCGTGTAGAGACCAATGGCGGTGCCTTCGAGCAGGTGAACCTCCTCGCAGGCGAGAACCCCAACGAGGCTGTCCGCGCCTTCTGCAAGCCCTTCAACGAGGTGGGCATCAAGACCCACATGCTCGACCGCGGCCTGAACGCTCTTCGTATGTACCCCGTGCCCGACGACGTGCGCGCCCTCATGTACAAGGTGAAGGCGAAGCAGGGCACCAACATCACCCGCATCTTCGACGGTCTGAACGACGTGCGCAACATCATCCCGTCCATCAAGTGGGCGAAGGAAGGCGGAATGACTCCGCAGTGCGCACTCTGCATCACCAACTCCCCCGTACACACCCTCGACTACTATATGGGCATTGCCGACCAGCTCATCGCTGCCGGCGCAGAGGAAATCTGCCTCAAGGACATGGCGGGTATCGGCCAGCCGGCGTTCCTCGGCCAGCTCACCAAGATGATCAAGGACAAGTACCCCGAAATCATCATCCAGTACCACGGCCACTCGGGTCCCGGTCTCTCCATGGCCTCCATCCTGGAGGTTTGCCAGAACGGCGCCGACATCATCGACACCGCCATCGAGCCGCTGTCATGGGGTAAGGTTCACCCGGACATCATCTCCGTCATCAGCATGCTGAAGAACGAGGGATTCGAGGTGCCTGAAATCAACATGAGTGCCTACATGAAGGCCCGCGCCATGACCCAGGAGTTCATCGACGAGTGGCTCGGCTACTTCATCAACCCCGGCAACAAGATCATGTCGTCCCTCCTCTTGGGCTGCGGTCTGCCCGGCGGTATGATGGGTTCCATGATGGCCGACCTGGGCGGAATGCGCCAGACCATCAACAACATCCGCAAGAAGAAGGGCGAGGAGGAGTTGTCTATGGACGACCTCCTGATCAAGCTCTTCGACGAGGTGGAGTACGTTTGGCCACGCGTGGGCTATCCTCCATTGGTAACACCTTTCAGCCAGTATGTGAAGAACATCTCCCTGATGAACCTCCTCACCATGGAGCAGGGCAAGGGCCGCTTCGTGATGATGGACGACTCGATGTGGGGAATGATCCTCGGCAAGAGCGGCAAGATTCCCGGAAACATCGACCCGGAGCTGGTGGAACTGGCCAAGAAGCAGGGCCGCGAGTTCACCGACGTGGACGCCCACACACTGCTCACCGATGCCCTCGACGACTTCAAGAAGGAGATGGACGAGAACGGCTGGGAGTACGGACAGGACGATGAGGAGCTCTTCGAGCTCGCCATGCACCCCGAGCAGTACCGCAACTACAAGAGCGGACAGGCCAAGAAGAACTTCCTCGCCGACCTGCAGAAGGCGAAGGACGCCAAGCTCGGTTCTTCCCTCACTCCAGCCCAGCTTGCAGAGTTCAAGCACGCCAAGGCCGACGCCATCGTGGCTCCTGTGGCAGGACAGCTGTTCTGGGAGTTCCAGGGCGAGGGCGAGTGCCAGCCTGCCGTGGAGCCGTTCATCGGCAAGGAGTACGAGGAAGGCGACGCCTTCTGCTACATTCTCACCTCATGGGGCGAGTTTGAGGCAGTGCCCGCAGCCCTCGGCGGCAAGCTCGTGGAGATTGCAGCCAAGCAGGGAAGCAAGGTGCGCAAGGGCGACGTAATCGCCTACATCGAGCGAAAGAGCAAAGATTAATGTATAATTGATAATTAATAATGTATAATCAGGCATTCGCCCGTGTTATGCAATCATTATAAATTATGAATTATAAATTGTTAATTGACAAGTATTATCCCGAGGACAACGAGCTTCGGAATATACTTGTCAACCATAGTCAATCTGTGGCGCGCAAAGCACTGCAGATTGTTTCGTTTCATCCTGAACTGCACCTCGACGCACAGTTTGTCGAGGAGGCGGCGATGCTGCACGACATCGGCATCTTCCTCACCGATGCCCCCGGAATACAGTGCTTCGGGTCGCAACCCTACATCTGCCACGGACGGCTGGGAGCGGAACTCCTGCGACGCGAGGGCTTCGAACGCCACGCACGCGTGTGCGAGCGCCATACGGGAGCGGGAATCACCAAGGAGCAGATAGAGGAGCAGAACCTGCCCTTGCCCCACCGGGACTTCCTGCCCGAGACGATGGAGGAGAAGGTAATCTGCTACGCCGACAAGTTCTTCAGCAAGACACATCTCGACAGGGAGAAGAGCATCGAGAAGGCAGAGAAAAGCCTCGCCAAGTTCGGCGAGGAAGGAGTGAGACGCTTCCGGCAGTGGGAGCATTTGTTTGTCCTTTAGGAATATTTGAATGAGAAAACAATCAATCATAGCCCTTGTGCTGCTTACCTCCGTCACGGCGATGATGGTGGCAAGCCCGGGTTTGCCCGCCTCCAAGAAGAAGAAAAAGAAGCAGCAGCCCGACGACTCCACAGCCGTGGAAGTGGGCGACTCCGTGTGGCTCGACTCCCTCGGCAACGAGATAAAACCGGAGAACGACACGACGCGCATGGACTCCCTGCAGAAGGCCATCTGGAAGCGCAACCGGGTCGTCGACGACAGCATCCGCCTCGACAGCATCCACCGGAAGAACTCGGGAGGAGTCGACGCACCGGTCAACTACACCGCCACCGACTCCCTCGTCTACGATGCGCAGAACAAGGTGGCGCACCTCTACGGCAACTCCAACGTGAAGTACGAGAACATGGACCTCACCTCCGACCGCATCTCCATGGACATGGACAAGAACAACGTCTCAGCCTCCGGCACCGCCGACTCCACCGCCGAGGGCGGTCTCAAGGGAAAGCCCGTCTTCAAGATGGGCAGCGACACCTACGACACCGACACCATCAAGTTCAACTTCAAGAGCAAGAAGGCACTCATCAACAACGTCTACACGGAGCAGCAGGACGGATTCCTCACCGGCACGAGGTCGAAGCGCGACTCCTCGGGCGTGATCTATCTTCAGCACGGCCGCTACACAACCTGCGACGACCCTCACCCCGACTTCTACCTCTCGCTCTCCCGGGCCAAGGTGCGTCCGGGCAAGGACGTGGTGTTCGGACCCACCTACCTCGTCGTCGCCGACGTGCCGATGCCCTTCGCCATCCCCTACGGCTTCTTCCCCTTCACCAAGAGCTACAGCAGCGGATTCATCATGCCCACCTACGGCGACGAGAGCACCCGCGGCTTCTACCTGCGCGACGGCGGCTACTACTTCGCCATGAGCGACAAGTGGGACCTGAAGCTCCTGGGCGAAATCTACACCAAGGGCTCCTGGGGAATCTCCGCGGCGAGCAACTACCGCAAGCGATACAGGTACTCGGGCAGCTTCTACTTCAGCTACCAGGACTCCAGGACGGGCGAGAAGGGAATGCCCGACTTCACCAAGCAGGAGAGCTTCAAGGTGCAGTGGAGCCACCGCCAGGACTCCAAGGCGAACCCCTACAGCTCGCTCTCGGCGAGCGTCAACTTCGCCACGTCGAGCTATGAGCGCAACAACCTCACCTCGCTCTACAACCCGCAGTCGCTGACGCAGAGCACGCGAACCTCCTCCGTCAGCTGGAGCACCTCGTTCTCCAGCATCGGAATGACCCTGTCGTCCACCGCCAACCTGACGCAGAACATGCGCGACTCGAGCATTGCGGTGACCCTGCCCGACCTCAACATCTCCATCTCCAGCTTCTACCCCTTCCGCAGGAAGAACGCGGCGGGAAAGGAGCGGTGGTACGAGAAGATCAACATGAGCTACACGGGACACATCAGCAACTCCATCAGCACTACAGAGAGCAAGTTCATGGGCAGCAACCTCATCAAGGACTGGCGCAACGGATGGGAACACACCGTGCCCATCAAGGCCTCGTTCACGCTCTTCAATGTGCTGACCGTGACCCCCAACGTCACCTTCAAGGACCGAATGTACACCAACAAGATCAACCGGTCGTGGGACGAGGAGAACCAGAAGGTGGTGAACGACACCGTCTATGGCTTCAACAATGTCTACGAGTGGAACTCCAGCCTCACCCTCTCTACGAAGGTGTACGGATTCTGGACACCCAGCCGCAAGATCTTCGGCGACAAGATACAGGCCATCCGCCACGTCCTTACCCCGACCGTGAGCATCAGCTACCGCCCCGACTTCGGTGCGCCCCGCTACGGCTTCTGGGACACTTACCAGCAGACCGACGCCAACGGCAACGTGTCGCTCGTGACCTACAACCGCTACGAGGGGTCGCTCTTCGGCGGCACCAGCTCTGGAAAGAGCGGAACCCTCAACTTCAGCCTGGGCAACAACCTGGAGATGAAGGTGAAGAGCGACAAGGACTCCACGGGATTCAAGAAGATAAGTCTCATCGACGCGTTCGACATCGGAATGAGCTACAACATGGCGGCGAAGGTGAGGCCCTGGAGCGACATGACCATGAAAATCAACCTGAAGTGGTGGAAGAACTACACATTCAACCTGAACGCCGTCTTCAAGACCTACGGTTACGAGATTGACGACCAGGGCAACATCACGCAGAGCTACCGCACCGAGTGGAGCCGCGGTCGCTTCGGAATCTTCCAGGGAATGTCGCAGAACATCTCCTACACCCTCAACCCCGAGAAACTGAGAAAGCTCTTCGGAGGCGGCGACGACTCCAAGGACGAGGACAAGAAGGGCAAGGGAAAGGACGATGACGACGATGACGAGAACGACGTGAACACCAACATCGACAAGGACATGGAGAAGGGCAAGAGCGGTGCCAAGAAGACCGGCAAGGCGAAGACCGACGAGGACGGTTACATGGAGTTCAGCATGCCCTGGTCGCTCACCTTCGGATACGGAGTCACCATGCGCGAGAACGTGGACAAGGAGAAGTTCAACAAGAATACCATGCGCTATCCCTACAAGTTCACGCAGACGCTCAACATGAGCGGAAACCTGCGCATCAGCGACGGATGGAACATCAGCTTCTCCTCGGGCTACGACTTCGACAACCACAAGCTGAGCATGACCACCGCCAGCCTCCAGCGCGACCTCCACTGCTTCAGCATGAGCTGCTCGGTGGTGCTGGCTCCCTACACGAGCTACAATTTCTCCTTCCGTTGCAATGCGGCGACGCTGACCGACGCACTGAAGTACGACAAGCGAAGCGGCTATTCCAATGCCGTGCAGTGGTACTAATCGAGTAGGAGGTAAATACTAATAATAGGTGTTTACCTCCTACTTTCGTATTTACCTCCTACTCACACCACCGTACATGCGGTTCCGTATACGGCGGTTCCTATTTTGGGTCCATTCGAGATTCCTTTTTCTTTGCCAGTTTCTCGAAGAGACCGTCCACGATGCTATCAGCGAGCGAGATGTTTGGCACCAATATGTTTTCGCATTTCAGGTACTCGCAAGCCTTGATGAATATCTCGGCGGCAGGGATGATGACGTCGGCACGGTCTTCACGCAGGCTGAACGAAATCTCACGCTCCTCGATGCTCAAGGGCTTCATCATCTGGTAGAGACGTTTCAACTCGGTGATGGAAAGCTCCTTGCCGTTGCTCTTGCTGTGGCGAGCCAACTTGTTGAGCTTGTTGATGTTGCCACCCGAACCGATGATCTTGATGTCGCCATATTCCTCAGCGTATCTCGAAAGGTTCTCCTTGAAGAGTTTTTCGGTGTCGGCAGTTACCTTGCCGCTCAGCATACGGAGGGTTCCCATGTTGTAGGAGTAGCTCTCGGCCAGCTCACCGTCGTGAATGATGCTCACCTCGGTAGAGCCACCGCCCACGTCGATGTAGGCGAAGTTGCCCTCGTTGCTGTCGGTCTTTTCCACGAGGTTGTTGTAGAGAAGTTTAGCCTCCTCCTGTCCCTTGATGATTTCCAGCTTGATGCCCGTCTGCTTCTCTATCTTCTTGAGCACTTTCTTGCCGTTCTCGGCATCTCGCATCGCCGATGTGGCGCAAGCCCGGAATGCCTCCACGTCGTTGAGCTTCATGAATTGCTTGAAGCCCTTCATCATGTGGAGCATCATCTTCTCACGCTCTTTCGAAACCTTGCCCAGCGAGAACACGTCCTTGCCAAGGCGCAGTGGCACACGGATGAACATTACCTTCTTGATTCTGTCTTCCTCACGCAGTGCCTCGGGGTCGAAGCGCTTGATGAGGAGTCTGGCTCCATTGGAGCCTATGTCTATTGCTGCAATGTTTGTCATAAAATCCTTATCATGTTTAGTAAATTCATTCTCAATTGTTAATTGTTCGAGTACTCCCTGTAGAGTTCCTCCTGGCTGCGGAAGGTGTCTCCCTCCACGAAGCCGTTGGTTCCCTTGCCGTCCACCACGCGTCCGTTCATCGTGTCCCTCATGCCGTAGGCGACGGTGCGCATCAGGTCAGCCTGCATCTCGGGGTCGTAGACGGGGGCGAGCACCTCGATGCGGTTGATCAGGTTGCGGGGCATCCAGTCTGCCGATCCGATGAAGTACTTGGGCTTTCCGCCGCCTGCGAAGATGAGGATGCGGCTGTGCTCCAGGTAGCGGTCGATGATTCCCACGCAGCGGATGTTGTCGCTGAGCTTGGGGATTCCGGGCACGAGGGAGCAGTTGCCGCGGATCACGATGTCTATCTTCACGCCCGCCTTCGACGCCTGGTAGAGCTTCGCCACCATGTCGGTGTCGGTGATGTGGTTGATCTTCATCTTCACCCACGCCTCCTTGCCCTCGTGGGCGTTCTTGATTTCGTTGTCGAGCAGTCGCAGGATGCGGCTCTTCATGGAGTTGGGGGAGACGAGCAGCTCGTTGAAGCGGAACTGGGTGAAGGGGCGGTCGATGAACTCGAAGACCTTCGCCACCTCGTTCACGATCTTGGGCCGGGCGGTCATCATGAGGTAGTCGGTGTAGACCTTGGCGTTGCCCTCGTGGAAGTTGCCGGTGCCCACGCAGGCGATGTTGCCCTTCTTCGACTCGATGAGCAGCAGCTTGGAGTGGATTTTCAGCCCTTCCACGCCGAAGATGACGTTCACGCCCTCCTCCTGCATGCGCTTGCTCCACTTGATGTTGCTCTCCTCGTCGAAGCGTGCCAGCAGCTCCACCACGGCAGTCACCTTCTTGCCGTTGCGGGCGGCGGTGATGAGTGCCTTCACCACCTTCGAGTCTTTCGCCAGTCGGTAGAGCGTGGTCTTGATGCTCTTCACCTCGGGGCGCAGGGCAGCCTCGCGCAGCACACGGATGTAGCCGTTGAAGCTGTGGTAGGGCACGTGGACGAAGCGGTCTTTCTCCCTGATCTGTGCCAGGATGCTCTCGCCCGAGAGGAACTCGGGCTTCATCACGGGTGCCCATTTCTCGTATTTCAGCTCCTTGTGTCCGCAGTCGGGGAACGACATCAGGTCCTTGTGGTTCTGGTACCTTCCTCCGGCGAGGGAGGCATCGAGCTCCTTGGTGTTCAGCCGGTCGCGTATCTTGCGCTGCATTTCCTTGGGCATTTCGTGGTCGTAGATGATGCGCACCGCCTCGCCCTTCTTGCGGCTGTTCACGCCGAGGGCTATCTTCTCCATGGTGCCGAAGTCGGCGTCGTTGTCCATCTCCATTTCGGCGTTCTTGGTGAACTTGAAGCTGTAGGCGCGGTACTTGCTCTCCTTGAAGCCGATGAAGACCAGGGGCAGGCAGAAACGCACCACGTCGTCGAGGTACATGATGTTGTCGAAGCCGTCGCTCCCGGGCACCTTCACCCAGCGTCCGTAGATGCGGTCGGGCACCTTCACCACGGCGTAGCGTTTCTTGTCGCCCTCGTTCTTCTCCACGCAGAGGTAGATGCGGTTGTCCTCGAGGGTGGAGAGGTCGTCGATTTCGGAGAGCCAGATGGGGAGCACGGAGCCGTTGAGCTTGTCGTAGAAGAACTGGGTGAGGAACTCCTTCTGCTCGTCGTTGAGCCTGTCCTCGGTGAGGAGCCTCACCTTGTGCAGCTCCAGTTCCTGGAACACTCGCTCCACCGCCTCGGTGTACTCCTGGGAGTAGGCTTCGTTGAGCTTGTTGATGGTCTTGAGCGACTTCTTGATCTGCTGCTCTGTCTCCTTGCTCACCTTGCCGTCCTGCATCCGTGTGAGCGAGGCCACTCGCACGCGGAAGAACTCGTCGAGGTTGTTGGAGTAGATGCCGAGGAAGGAGAGTCTTTCGAGCAGCGGAACGTACTCTTTCTTCGCCTCCTGCAGGATGCGGTGGTTGAAGTACATCCAGCTCACGTCTCTTTCCACGTATGCTTTTTTCATCATTTCGTCCTTGTTCATAGTCGGGTATGTTTTTATATGGTGAAGCCGGGGCGCAGCGTTGGCACTCCCCGGCGTTGTTTCTTGTTTACTCTTTTGTCAGCTTACTTCTTGGAGTCCTCTTTCTTGGAATTGTTCTTCTCCTTCTTGGAATTTTCCTTTTCCTTCTTAGAATCCTCCTCTTTCTTGGAATCGTCCTTCTCCTTCTTGAAATCGTCTTTCTTGGAATCGTCCTTCTCCTTCTTGAAATCGTCTTTCTTGGAATTGTCCTTCTTGGAATCCTCTTTCTTGGAATTGTCCTTCTCCTTCTTGTTGGAATCGGGCTTCTCGGTGATGAGGTACTCGGTCTCGCCGTCGGCGTAGTGCAGTTCCTTCTTGAATCCCTTCACGGACCCTGCGGGAACGATGATGTCGTGCAGCAGGTCGCAATCGTCGAAGGCGTGGCGGCTCAGCTTTCTGGGTACTCCTGCGAAGGTCACCCTCTTGAGCTTGTCGCACTCGGCAAAGGCGTAGCTTTTCACCTCCTTCACTCCGGCGGGCACATACACGTCGGCGAGTTCGTCGCAGTCGTAGAAGGCGTCGTGCTCAATCTCCTTTACCGTGGAAGCGATGATGACGCTCTTGAGCTGCTTCTTTCCGCGGAACGCCATCTCGCCGATGACCTCCACGCCCTCGGGCACGGTGAAGCTCTCCGCGCTGCTCATGCAGTAGACGAGCCTCTTCTTGTCGGTGGTGTAGACTGCGTCGCCGTCGTAGTCAAAGTCCTCGCTGTCGATTTTCTGCAGTGCGAGGTTGAGCACGAGGCTCTCAAACTTGTCATCCTTCTTGCCTTCTTTCTTGGAGTTCTTCTTCTTGAGAATCTCCAGGATAGCCTTCTTGTTCTCTTTCATCATAAATGATATTTATAGCGTTGTTTGTTTTCGGCTGCAAAGTTACGACGATATTTTGAAAGCGGCGGTGTAAAGGCAGTTACATTTCTGTTAAGAAGATGTTTCAAATCTGTCGCAAATATACGCTTTTTCCTGAAAGTAAAAAAGTAAAAGGGCAAAAAAGTGAAAAAATAAAAGTGAAAAAGCAAAAAGTTACGGCAGAAATCTTCACGGGATTGTAACACTCGTGTCTTCCCGTAGAAACATCGCCGCCGTAACTTTGCAGCCGAAAACAAACAACGTTACAATATCAGACAATGAGAAAGAGAATGACGGCTGCCGCACTGCTCTCCCTGACGGTGGCGGCGGCAATGGCACAGGCAAGCGAGGGCGAGACCTTCGACAGGAAAGTGAAAATCGGAGGTACGCTGCGCTCCAAGTTCGAGTACCAGACCGAGGAGGGAGAAGGACGCTTCGAGGTGCGCACCGCACGCATCAACGTGGCGGGGAAGGTGGCTCCGGCTGTGAGCTACAAGGCGGAGGTGGACCTCTGCGACGAGGGCAAAATCAAGATGCTCGACGCCTACACGCGCATCACCCCCTGGAAGACCCTCCAGTTCACCATCGGACAGGAGCGCGTGCCCTTCACCATCGACGCCCACCGCTCCCCCCACCAGCAGTACTTCGCCAACCGCTCCTTCATCGCCAAGC
>CAVEJY010000048.1:0-17108 GCA_963616155.1 Acutalibacteraceae bacterium | reverse complement strand
AAATGAGCCTCATGGTGCTCATAGACCCGAGCCTCGTAAAGGACACCTACTGCCGTACGCTGTTCTCAAACACCAACTTCAGAAAGTCGTGGTCATACACCACCGTATTCACGATGAAAGAAAGCTTGTGGACCACCAATGGCTCCGTACGTTGCATTAAGGTAACAAAGTAACAAATGACAAGAACTCAAATTCAACAATAATATAAAATATCTTTATAGTTTTAGACAAATATCATGCGAAACTGTTTCAATAAGCTGACCGTGCGGGATATAGTTGCCGAAGTGATTTCGCCTTCTATACCTCCACGGTCTTTTTATTGAAAACAAGATTCATCATCCTTATCGTTTGTTGAACAGGAACTCCAAGCCATATTGCTGATAATGCCTAAACTTGTGGTCGCTGCTGACCAAGCAAATCTTGTCGCTCATGGCTTGGGCAATGATTAAGCGGTCATTAGGGTCTAAGTGCTCTTTCCAAAGGGGCAAATTGGCATACTCTTGTAGATGTTTGATGCTGACAGGAACAATCTGTATGCCACATTCTTCCAAAAGTCCAAAGACATCCGTGGGCTTCTGAATGACATCCGATTTCTTGCCTATCTTGATTTTCTCCGCCTGACACAGGTGGATAAGTTCTTGCACACAGACGGTGCTGGTGTAAAGAGCATTACAATAGTCTTCAAGCAGTCCTCGCACATCATTTGAAATTTCGCCTCTTTCTTGTATCAAGAAATAGAGGATATTTGTATCAAGAAATAGTCTCATCGCATGATAGCTCTCATCGCAGATTTATACTCCTTCTCACTGAGGCTTGCCATGTCAAAGACCGGCTCGGGATGGGCTTGCCACCACTGTGCCAACTTACTTAATTTCTTCGTTTCTTTTTCCATATTATTTGTACTTTAAATGAATGATATTATGTGACATGATTTGTCACGGAGGCAAAGATACGACTTTTTCCCTTTTCTTCCAAACCTTTTGCAGGAAATGTTGATGAAACGGTAACAAAATATGTTATAGGATGAAAAAAAGAATTGAAACATTTTGTACTTTGTCAGGAAATGATTAATTTTGCAGCGATTAATAAGCTATTTGATAAAAGGTTATGTATAAGTAATAAAGACACAAAAGAGAAAGATATTAGTAATGAACTCAAATTCAACAATATAAGGTTAAGATCTTTATAGTTTTAACACAGTTATGCGAAATTGTTTTCAATAAGCTGACCGCAGGGGATACAGTTGCCGAGTTGATTTCGCCTTCTTTGTCACTGCGGTTTTCTTTTTGAGGTAATCCTATAAAACTACAGAAATATGAAAGCAAGACTTATCTTCGCCATCCTCCTGTTGGCAAACATGATAGCCACGCAGGCGGAATCCTTCCGATACCCCACGATGCCCGACTCCCTGAAGAGTGCGGACGAGAGGGCTTCCTACCTCCTGATCCACTACTGGGACTGCTTCAACTTCAGCGACACTCTGCAACTGAAGGACGCAGACAACGTAGAGCAGGGATTCGTCAACTACGTCGACCTCCTCTCTCGCCTCTCCGCACAGGTGAGGGACGGACACCTCCGTCTCACCACCGACAGCACCCTACAGCAGAGCGTCGGCATCTTCAGCGGGAAAGCCTTTGCCACTGCACCCGCCAAGAAGAAGTTCGAGAGCCTCATCGACCATTACCTCGACGACCCGCAGTCGCCGATGAGGAACGACCGCACCTACCTCCTCTTCCTGCAACAGATGAAAGCATCATCCCATTTCGACGAGACGGAGAAGCAAAGGGTAGCCTTCAAAATCAAGACCAGAGACAAGAACCTGCCCGGCGACATGGCGACCAACTTCACCTTTGCCGACAAGGACGGCAAGCAGCATGAACTAAAGGACTACAAGGGAGAGAAGGTAATTCTCTACTTCTACGACCCCGAGTGCGAGAACTGTCACCGCATCTCAGCCTGGCTCGCCCAACAGACGATTCCGCCGACCTTCACCATCCTCACCGTCCATGCCGACGACAAGATTTCAGACCTCTACAGTCTGGAGGCAATGCCCACCATCTACTTGCTCGACAAGGGCAACACCGTGGTGCTGAAAGACTGCCCGGCAGAGCTGATGGTACAGGTGGTCAACAGCTGGAAGGAATAGAGGCAGACTCGACTACTTCGCCTTGGAGGAATCGTAGGTCATCTGGAACATCGCCCTCACGTTGTCGTTGCGCTTCACCACGATGGTGTAGTCACCGTCGAGGAGCGTGCCGACCGTGGCGGTAAGGGTGTAATAGCCATAGTTGCCGGAATGGCCATAGGAACCGCTCTCCACAATGGTGATCTGCTTGCCCTGCAAGGAAGTCTCCAGCTGGATATGGGTGGCATCATCGAAGACTACGTTCTTGTGCGTGAGTTGCAGTTGTCCGTTCTTCAGAACCTTGCAGACCAATTTCTCGTCCAAGGCGGTAGTGGTAGTATCCGTAGGTACAGGGGAACTTTCAGACTGGGAATAGTTCAGCAATGAGAATGAAGGTGCGCTGATCTCACTACGAGCCGTAACTCCCGTCAAATCATCGTCAGAGGCACTGCAAGCGGTAAAACCTAATGCCATCATGCTGGCGAAAAGAATGAAATAAACCTTTTTCATAATCTATATCATTTTACAGTTCATAACCTGACTGCATTTTGCAATCACAAAACAAAGTGCCAAGCGGCACGCGTCAAATCATCCTTACTTAGTACAATGATATATATATATATAAATAGGTGAGCCCTCCATTTCACACGGAGCAGTTACCTTTCACGCTGCAAATATAAACAATTGTTTTCATACGACAACAAAAATTATGTTTAAATTGTGTTAAGACCCGGATATTTCACCATATATAATGATAACGAAATATCCACGCAATCCGTTTGCTATGTGTTCGCAATAAACAAACAGGACGGAACCCCTTTCGGAATCCCGTCCCTTGACTTGAAAATATTTTCAAATGAATTAGTCGAGCTGAGCCAACTTGTTGTCAGAATGCAGAACATCCTTGATCTTGTGGCTGTAGAGGTCAACCATGTACTTGCGAGCCTGACCGCAGTACTGACGTGGGTCGAAGTACTCTGGGTGCTCAGCCAATGTCTCACGAACACCAGCGGTGAAGGCAAGACGAGAGTCAGAGTCGATGTTGATCTTGCAAACGGCACTCTCAGAAGCCTTTGTCAACTGCTCCTCAGGGATACCTACTGCGTCTGGCAACTTGCCACCGAACTTGTTGATGATCTCAACATACTCCTGAGGAACTGAAGAAGAACCGTGGAGAACGATGGGGAAGCCGGGGAGCTGCTCCTCTACGGCTGCCAATACGTCGAATGCCAATGGAGGAGGAACGAGGTGACCTGTCTTAGGATCACGTGTGCACTGCTCTGGCTTGAACTTGTAAGCACCGTGAGAAGTACCGATAGAGATGGCCAATGAGTCGCAACCTGTACGGGTAGCGAAGTCAACAACCTCCTCAGGCTTTGTATAGTGAGACTCCTCAGCTACAACGTCGTCCTCAACACCAGCGAGGACACCCAGCTCACCCTCTACAGTTACACCGAACTGGTGAGCGTAGTCAACTACCTTCTTGGTCAAAGCCACATTCTCCTCGTAAGGAAGAGAAGAACCGTCGATCATTACAGAAGAGAAACCGAAGTCAACACAGTCCTTGCATGTCTCGAAGCTATCACCGTGATCGAGGTGAAGAACGATCTCAGGATGGTTGCAGCCCAACTCCTTGGCGTACTCTACAGCACCCTCTGCCATGTAGCGGAGCAATGTAGGGTTAGCGTACTTGCGGGCACCCTTGGAAACCTGGAGGATAACAGGTGACTTCAACTCAGAAGAAGCCTGGATGATAGCCTGCATCTGCTCGAGGTTATTGAAGTTGAAAGCAGGAACGGCCCAACCGCCCTTGATAGCTCTTGCGAACATGTCCTTAGTGTTCACAAGACCGATTTTCTTGTAATCTACTGCCATAATTGTTTTTAATTTTATTGTTTTAATGAAACATTCCGAGTGCAAATTTAGCCTTTTCCCCCGACATGACAAAATGTTCAATTGCTTTTTAGGCTCGCAATCAAGTTAAAAAAGTTAATAACGCGACTTGACCCCGCCTAAACCTGCCGTTTTGCAACACGCAGATAGCAAAAGACCGTTCACTCCCCTTCCTTCTTTGCCTGTTTGTACTCGCGGAAGGCATAAGCCAACACTACCAAGAAGCCCACAAAGGGCACGACAAAGGGCATCACGACATGGGTACGGTCGGCAATGAGTCCCATCAACAGGAAACCGCAGCCGCCTATCGGGGTCATCATCAGGAGTGAGGATGCCGACTTGGTGAGGTTGCCCAAACCCGTGAGGGCAATGGCGAAGATGGTGGGGAACATGATTGCCTCGAAGAGGTAGTTGGCCACCAACGCCACTAATGATACCTTTCCTAAGTCACACAGTACCAAACCGATGCACACCACACTGCCCACGGCACAGACGAGCAGCATCGTGGTGGCCTTGACTCGGCGCATCACCCAACTGCCCAAGAACCTGCCCACCATGAAGAATGCCAGAGCCGCCGTCAACACGAGGGAGGCGGTGCGGTCGTCCATCCAGTGCATTCCGGTGACGAAGTTGATGAAATAGGAGTTGATGGAAATCTCGGCAATCTCATAACAGAGCAGTGCTAAGAGTCCGAACACGAACAGGGGATGATGGGCGAAGAGCTTGCCGATATTGCTGCCCTGCGCCTCGTCCTCGGCAGTGACATCATGCTGGATTTCAGGCAGGTGAACCCGTGAGAACACCACGGCTATCAGCAGCACGAGGATGCCCAAGATGGTGTAGGGCACCGCCACGTCACCGCCCTCGCCGGCACTGCTGAAAAGGAACTGTCCGATGCACAGGGTAGCAAAGATGCCGCCCAGACCGTTGAACGACTGCGAGAGGTTGAGCCGGCTCGTTGCCGTCTCCTTGGATCCCAACTCGGTGACATAAGGATTTGCCGCCGTCTCCAGAAAAACCAGTCCGCAACCGATAATGAACAGGCAAGCCAGGAAGGCATGGAAACTGCCCATCGCCGCTCCGGGGATAAAGAGCAGCGAACCCACACCGAAGAGTACCAGCCCGAAGACCACCCCCCGGCGATAGCCGTAGCGGTTGATGAAGAGTCCGGCGGGAATTGCCATCAGGAAGTAACCCAAATAGGTGGTCACCTGGATGAGGGCAGAATGGGTGATGCTGATATGGAGCGCATTCTGGAAGTGCTTGTTGAGCACGTCCAGGATGGCTCGGGCGAAGCCCCACAAGAAGAAGAGCGACGTGATTAATATAAAAGGTACAAGATATTTCTTGTCCGTGATCTGTTTTGATTCTTTTGGTTCCTGTAACATTATATTCTTTTTACTTGATACTCATAAGAAGGATCGACTACTTTTCGTCGTAATGGAAATACTGGAACACACCACAACCACTCCTGTCGTCCTTGCCTTCAGCCATCATGCCCAAGGTAACGCCTGTGAACCCACCAGCCACCTCGGTACTCATCAGACAACAATTGACAGCACACAACTCTTGGAAATCATTGTCCTTGAGCGCATAATCGAAATAATACATTGTTCCATCGCTGCGAACGCGGAGCTTCACATTGCGCAACTTGAGTTTGTCGCCATCTTTCACAGTTGACTGCTTTTCCATGTCGACACTCTTCACCGTATAGTCGATGCTCTTCAACTTGCAGCGCACGGCTATCTGACGGTTTGTCACCACGAAGTCGAGGTGTCCATCATGAATCTGATAGACAGAGAGGCCCGCAGCCAAGTCGTCGGCCACACCGCCTTCGTCATAGGCAGCCTCGGCCAAGCCCACCATGGTTTCCAATGTGAAAGCAGCACTTTCCTGACGACGACCCACAAAGGTTGGCTGGTTGTTCTCGGTCAATGTGCCATGAGGCGAAAGTGCCAAGGCACCAGCCTCAGAAGGTTTCACGTCCTTGTCGCCACAGCTTTCGCCCAGCCACAGATAGTTTTTCTTGACAGGGGCTTGGATGTACATCCACTCATGGTCACCCGTTGTTGGAGCGAACTTGCCTGTTTCGAGATGTTTCTCTAAAGGTACAGCGGGCAAAGTACGAGCCTTCACCAAGGTATCGATGGGCAAGCCGCCATTCACCACAGGCCATTGTCCCTTTTCCCATTTCACGGGGGCGAGGTAGGTCTCGCGACCCAGATGGTGGTAGGAACCGCCATAGTTGCGGTAAGCGAGGAACGTCATCCACCAAGATCCGTCGGCAGCCTGCACGAAGTCGCCATGGCCGGTGCCCTGAATCTGCAACGACTGTCCGAGTCGGCTACAGTTGGTGAGGAGGGGATTGTCGGGGTTACTCTCATAGGGGCCCTCTATTTTCCTGCTGCGGGCGATGGTGAGGCGGTGCGCCAGTTCGGTGCCGCCCTCGGAGATGAGGAGGTAATAATAACCATCCTTCTTATAGATATGCGGTCCCTCGGGGTAACGTCCGCCGTCCCCCTGCCAGAGCATCTTGCTCTCGGTAAGCTGTTCGCCGGTCTGGGGATTGATTTCACAGAGCCAGATGGCGTCGCCGGGATTGCTCACCATGTAGCACTTGCCGTTCTCGAAATAAAGGGAGGGGTCGATGCCTTGTTGCTTGAGCCAGACGGGTTCGCTCCAGGGGCCGCGAGGATCCTTGGCTGTCACCATGAAGTTGCCGCCGTTGCCCACGTTGGTGGTAATCATATAGTAGGTGCCCTCATGGTAGCGGACAGTGGGGGCATAGATGCCGAGCCACGAACTCGCCCCCTTCAGAGGCAACTGACTCTCGCGGTCGAGTACGTTGCCTATCTGCTGCCAGTGCACCATGTCCTTGCTCTGGAAGATAGGCACGCCGGGAAAATACTGGAAGGAGGAGTTGACGAGATAGAAGGTGTCGCCCACCCTACAGACGGAGGGGTCGGGATGGTAGCCCGGGATAATCGGATTGCGGTATTCTTGCGCCGAGGCAGACATCGCCCCCAACAGGAGCAACGCCCCAATTAACAATAGATTTAGTTTTTTCATTTGGATAAAGTCATTTCTTGACGGCAAAGATATAACTTTTTATCGGAAACCGCAAGAAATATCCAACAATCTTGAAGTTTTTGGGTCGATTTGAACACAAATCGCAAGAATTACAACACGGGATTGGGGTTCTCCTTGGTGAGATGCAGCTCCACGACCTCACCTGTCTCCAAAGATTTCCTGACGTTGATGATGCGCTGGTTGCTGCTGCCACGGAAGAAAAGGTCTTCGTCGCGCAATGACTGGACGAAGGGACCGTCGACGAGTACGTCGATGAGTTTTAGAAGTTCCAGTTGCTTGGGGTTCTTCACCAAGTTCTCATACTTATAGCCCGTGAAGCACCAGATGGTCTTGTCGCTCTGCTCGCGGATGGCACGGGCAAGCTCGGCAAAACCTTCTGCCTGAAACATAGGGTCGCCGCCGGAAAAGGTGACGTTGGCAAAGGGGTCGCCCATAATCTCCTCCATCAGCTCTTCGGTGGAGGTCATGGTACCATGGTGGATGTCCCACGACTGCGGGTTGTGGCAACCGGGACAGGCATTGGGACAACCGGCACAATAGATAGAGGTCCGGAAACCCGGACCGTCTACCATCGTGTCGTGTACTATACTTAATACGCTGATCATCACGTCTTATTTAGCGTCATCACCGTCGATGTGGGTCACACGGTCGTGAAGCTCCGCGAGCTTGCCGCTGTTCCAGCGGTCGGTGGTTCCCACGAGGTAACCGGTGATGCGCTGCAACTTGTCGATGTGGTGACCGCCACACTTAGGACAAACGTCGAGGTCGGCGGTGGCGTTCTCATAACCGCAGTCCAGACAGCGGTTGCGGTTGTGGTTGACGGAACCGTAGCCCATATTGAACTTGTCCATCATGTCCACTACACTGGAGATGACAGAGGGGTTGTGGGTGGCATCGCCGTCAATCTCTACATAGAAGATGTGGCCGCCACGGGTCAGGTCATGGTAAGGAGCCTCGATCTGCGCCTTCTTCAATGCCGTACATTTATAATATACAGGCACATGATTGGAGTTGGTGTAGTAGTCGCGGTCGGTGACACCCTTGATGACACCGAACTCCTTGCGGTCTTTCTTGGTAAACTTTCCACTCAATCCCTCTGCCGGTGTGGCAAGGATGGAGTAGTTGTGGTGATACTGCTCACTGTAGCCGTTGGCACGGTCACGCATATAGGTGACGATTTTCAGTCCCAATTCCTGCGCCTCCTGGCTCTCGCCATGGTGATGGCCCGTCAGGGCTACCAAGCACTCGGCGAGACCGATGAAGCCGATGCCGAGGGTGCCGTGGTTGATGACGCTCTCGATGGTCTCCTCGGGCTTGAGCTTGTTGGCACCCACCCAGAGATACTGCATGAGCAGGGGGAACTGCTTCGCCATGGCAGTCTTCTGGAACTGGAAACGCTCGTCGAGCTGCTTGGCGGTGATGTCAAGGATGTTGTCGAGTTTGGAGAAGAAGATGTCGATGCGCTGCTGCTTGTTCTCTATCTTCATGCACTCGATGGCGAGCTTCACGATGTTGATGGTGGTGAAGCTCAGGTTGCCGCGGGCCACACTGGTCTTCTCGCCCCAGCGGTCTTCGAACACACGGGTACGACAGCCCATGGTGGCAATCTCCCACTTGTAACGTTCGGGATCGTTGGCGTCCCACTTGTCGTTCTGGTTGAAGGTGGCGTCGAGGTTGAGGAAATTGGGGAAGAAACGGCGGGCGGTCACCTTGCAGGCCAACTGGTAGAGGTCGTAGTTGCGGTCCTCGGGCAGGTAGTTCACACCACGCTTCTTCTTCCATATCTGGATGGGGAAGATGGCGGTCTCGCCGTTGCCCACGCCCTCGTAGGTGCTCAGAAGAATCTCACGCATGATGCAACGCCCCTCGGCACTGGTATCAGTACCGTAGTTGATGGAGGAGAACACCACCTGGTTGCCGCCACGGGAATGGATGGTGTTCATGTTGTGGATGAATGCCTCCATTGCCTGGTGTACACGGTTCACGGTCTTGTTGATGGCGTGCTGCTCCAGACGGGCTTCGCCCTCCAGTCCGTCAAGAGGCTTCTCTATATAATCTTCGATCTCGATGTCGTAAAGGCGCCTGAGGTCCTTGCCTGCGAGTTTTTCCAGGTTTCTCACCTCCTCCTGGTAAGACATACGAACGAAGGGGGCAAGGTAGAAATCGAAGGCAGGGATGGCCTGACCACCGTGCATCTCGTTCTGACAGGTCTCCAGGGAGATACAGGCGAGGACAGCGGCAGTCTCGATGCGCTTGGCAGGACGGCTGGATCCGTGACCGGCTGTAAAACCGTTCTTCAGGATGATGTCGAGAGGATGCTGCACGCAGGTGAGGCTCTTGGTGGGATAATAGTCTTTGTCGTGGATATGAATGTAGTTGTGGAGCACGGCATCGCGCACCTCCTGACTCAGAAGGTAGTCGTCGACGAACGGCTTGGTGGTCTCGGAAGCAAACTTCATCATCATGCCGGCGGGAGTATCGGCATTCATGTTGGCGTTCTCACGGGTAATGTCGTTGTTCTTGGCATTGACGATGCTCATGAACACGTCACGGGTCTTCGCCTTACGGGCAATGCTGCGCTGGTTGCGGTAGGCGATGTAACGCTGCGCCACGTCCTTGCGGGCACTCTTCATCAATTCCATCTCTATCGCATCCTGAATGTCCTCCACATTCATCTGGCTCTTGCCGCGATAAGCGATGTGGTCGGCAATCTGCGTGATTAGTGAAGTGTCCTCTCCCTTGTCTGTATGCAACATGGCCTTGCGGATGGCAGCCATGATCTTCTGCTCGTTGAAGCCTACGATGCGGCCGTCGCGCTTTACTACAGTCTGTATCATTTCTTCCTTTAGTTTTATGTTTAATATTTAAATTACTTATTCCTAAACGGTTATGCCAAGAGGTGGTCTCAGAGACCTCATTTCTGACATTGCAAAGGTACAAAAGTTATTCGAAAGTTATATCTTTTAGATAACTTTTCTGTAGTTAAAAAATATTAAGCTCATGATTATCAGATAATTAAAAATCGTTTTGGAAAACTTTTACATTACGAAGTTTCCCAAAACGATTAACTCTATATAAATCAAGAGATTGCGGCTAAAGGGCTATTTTCCCGCCATTTCCCGCTGCCTCCTATAGTCGAGGGCGGCACCAATCGCCGTACAGAACTCAGAGTATTTGGGAATGCGGAAGCGTACTCCATAGAGTTTCTCCATGGCCGGGAATACCTCGCGGCACTGGGGCAAGAGGGTGAGGTTGCCTATCAACACGAAGTCCTTGATGCCCGACTCCAAGGAGGAGAGGATGGTAGCAGAACCGATACATTGCAGTACCATCCAGATGAGTCCCTTGGCAATGTCCTCGCGGGCAGCATTCGCTTTGGCGTTGCTGAAGAGGGAAGCTACGGCATTCATCGGCAGTCCGGGGAGGGGTTTGGCACTGATGTCGCCGATGAGCAGGTTGATTCTCGACACGTCACCGTCCTCGGCAAGATTGGCAATCTGTTTCACGTCATCGGTCTTGAGCATGATGCGGCTCAGTCCGGCAAGCGTTCCGCCGCCAATTCCGATGCCTCCAATGTGGCGAATCTCGTCGGCGGTACATTTCACAAGGGAAGTACCCGTACCCATGCTCACCACAATCATACGGTCGAGCTTGCTCTCATAGCGGGCACCCAGTCCATCGGCGATGAACTCCTCGCTCTTCGACGTGGGCAGACCGTAGATGGGTTCATCGATGTAGGCGGAGCCGACACCCGTGAGCATCACATGTTCCACTTCGTCGAGACTGATCTTGTTGTCGTGCAGATACTTGCCGAAGGCTCCATATAAAGAGGTGATGGGATCTGTGGCTTTGATGCGGATGGGTCTTACCACATATCCATTCGCGTCAATTCCAACAATCTTGGTCGTAGAGATTCCTACGTCGATTCCAATTACTATATTTTTCATCTCACTGGAAAAATTTTCTTTTCTGACCTTTGGCGGGTGCAAAGGTACGACAAAAAGAAGACTCCGCCAAATTATCTCCCGAAATATTTGACGGAGCCTTCTGCTTTTATGTTTTATTAAGCAACACCCTTTTACCTTTTTACTCTTTTACTTTTTACCTTTCAATACACCACAGCTCCTTCCTGCTTCTTGCCATCCATCAGGATCCGCATCGGACGGTCGAGGCGCACATGGCGCACATACTTCGTCTCCTCCACTGCGGGCAGGGCATCGAGCAGTTCCTTGTTGACGAAACCGCCATCCTCCACGTTGGTGTCCACCGTGAAGTAACCCACTCCGAAGGAAGTGAGGTTCTGGAAGAAATGGGTGCCCTGGCTCGGGTCGATGTTGTAGTTCTTCAGTGCCACCTCCACGATGACTCGGGCAGCACTGATGTGGGGCCACTTTACCGGCACACCGAGGTAATGGTCGCTGGAGCCCCATCTGCCGGGACCGACCAAAACATAGTTCTTGCCGTCGGCGAGGAACTGGCGGTTGATGCGCTCGATGTCATCGGCGACATAGTAGTTGTTCATCGCCGAGAACTGGTCGTCGTACTTCACATACACCACATCCACCACGTCCTCGCTGATACCGTGCCCCAGAGAGTTGTGGGACCGCAGGAGGCAGTCGGCGTCAGGAATCGCCCGCACGTCCTCATCAAGCATCTCCTTGGCATCCACAATGGGACGGATCTGGAGGAGGTAGAAGTTGCAGGTCTTGTCGGCATGGATATTGCAGGCAAACTCTATCTCCACAGGACGGCGCATCGCCTCCACGCCACATTTCATCGACATCTGCAGAATCTCGGGCAAGGGAACGACACCGTGCTGGAGTACTCCATTGAAGGTGATGACCTTGCGCCCGTTCTCATACACACCGTCGTTGAGTACCTGATCGTAGGGGTCGAAGGTGGAGGCGATGTACTGGAGCGAGCCGTCGGTAACGGCATCTTTTACCCTCACCTTGAGGATATTGAAACCGTCATCTACCAGAAAATCCTCGCCCACATGCTTCAGGTCGAGGGCATCAAACTGGGTTTGCGTCTCGCTCAATGCCTTTTCCAATTCGGAGGTCTGGAGTACCTGGTGGGGATGATAGGGACAGACACGCAGGGTCTGACCGCCGTCAACGATGTACTTGCCCAGTCCGAGTGCCAGGCTGGCGACACCCTCCTCCGCAGTCTCGTCGCCGACAGGATAGTAGTTGAGTGAGCGAAGCACACCGCTCACCGTGGGATAGAAACGGTCGTCGTACTGCTTGCCCACCACCTCTTGCAGGATGACTGCCATCTTCTCTTGGTCGATGACATTGCTCGTGGCGGTCATATAGGCCTTGGAGTCGCGGTAGAACACGGAGGCATAGACTCCCTTGATGGCACACGCCAACATCTGCAGCATCTGGTATTTGTCCTCCAGACAGGGTATCATATAGGTGGAATAGATACCGGCGAAGGGCTGGTAGTGGGCATCCTCCAGGAGTGAACTGGAACGGATGGCTACCGGACTCTTCGTCGCCTCGAAGAAGGTGAAGAAATCGGCAACCAGCGTATCGGGCAGCTGCGCCTTCAGGAAGTGCTGCAATATCTCCTCGTCACTGGCATCGCTCAGGGCTATCGGATAGAGGTTGTTCTGCTCCATGAAGGCATCGAAGATGTCGGTGCAGAGCACTACGGTCTTGGGTATCTGTACCGTGGCGTTGCCGTACTGGTTGAACTCGGGATGCCGCTTGATGACGTTGTCAAGGAAGGCGAGTCCCCTACCCTTTCCTCCCAGCGACCCCTCGCCGATGCGGGCGAAGTGGGCATACTTGTCAAACTTCATGCGGTCGAAGACTGCCACCACACCGAGGTTCTTCATGTGGCGGTACTGCACGATGGCATCGAAGATAATCTGGCGGTGGGCATCCACGTCCTGCAATCGATCCCAAGTGACATGTCTCAGGAAGGCGGAGACGGGAAAGATGGCACGGGCGCAGAGCCATCGGCTCATGTGGTTGCGACTGATATGGTAGAGCATCGAGTCGTTGGGGATGCGGAAGATGTTGTCCTGCAACTCCTTCAGACTGCGGATGCGCATGATTTCCTCATGGGTCTTCGGGTCTCGGAAGATGAAGTCGCCAAAACCCATGTGCTCCTCCATCAATCGTCGGAGGTCGACACTCATTTTCTTCGAGTTCTTGTCAACGAAGCGGAAGCCCTCTGCCTCCGCCTTTGCACGGTTCTCGCTCTCGTTGCTTTCCAGGATAAGCGGCACAAAGGGGTCGTTCCGTCGGATATAGCGAAAGAGCTTGAGTCCAGCCTCTGGGTCTTTCTCCCTGCCGAAGGTGTCGGTCTTCACGGCGGCATCCTCCAAGGGGTAACGGGCATCGCTGATCACGCCGAGGGTATTGTCGGAATATTTGTCATAGAGTCTCTGGGCCTCCTCGTAGGTTCGTGCCAGCACCACCTTGGGGCGGCCACGCATTCTCATCGTGGCGGCATGGCGGTTGAGGGCTTCCTGGGAAAAGTTCTTGCTCTGCTCCAGGATGTAATTGTAGAGGTTGGGAAGTATCGAACTGTAGAAACGAATGGAGTCCTCCACGAGGAGAATCATCTGCACACCCGCCTCACGGATATCATGCTCCAAGTTCATCTTGTCCTCTATCAACTTGATGATGGAAAGGATGAGGTTGGTGTTGCCCAACCAACAGAACACATAGTCGAAGATACCCAGGTCCTCGTTCTCCATCCGCTTGGTAATACCATGGGAGAAGGGGGTGAGCACCACACAGTGGATGTCAGGAAACTTGTCTTTGATGTCGCGTGCCACATCGAAAGCATCGTTGTCTGCATTGCCGGGCATACAGATGACGAGGTCGACGACCGTGGAGCGCAACACGTCTGCCGCCTCCTCGGTGGTAGACACCTGGGTAAAGGTGGGAGGATAGCGGAGTCCCAACTCCATGTACTCATTATAAATCTTCTCCTCGATGCGCCCGTCGTCCTCCAGCATGAAGGCATCGTAGGGGTTGGCTACGATGAGGACATTGTAAATGCGGCGCATCATCAGGTTAACGAACGACACGTCTTTCAGGTAGAAGTCATTCCACTCTTTAGGTATGTTATTTTCCATATTGGTTGTTATTTGCCATGCAAAGATATTGATTTTCTGACAATTACTTGCATCTTTCGACATTTTTTTATAAATTTGCGGCATAAATGCCTATGACTATATGAAACTGAGATTATATTTTACGACTATCATAGCCATGCTCTGCCTCTCTCCGTGTCTTGCCCAGAAGCAACATGGAAAGGCTTCGTTCTACTCCAAAAGGTCAACGGGAGCCAGGACGGCGAGTGGACAGAGACTCCACCACGACAGTCTCACCTGTGCCCATCGTTTCTATCCGTTCGGCACACACCTGAAGGTGACAAACCTCGCCAATAACAAGAGTGTGGTGGTGAAAGTGATAGACCGGGGTCCTTTTGGAAGAGGAAGAATCATAGACCTCTCGTGGGCAGCCGCCAAGGAGATAGACATGATTTCGCAGGGCGTCGCCTCAGTAAAGGTGGAACTGATAGAGAATCCCGTTCCTTTCCGACCGGAAGAGCGGAAGTTGCCGACAGTTGACTTCGAGGTGGCAGAGGCAGACTTCTCCCTAACTCCCAAATGGCAGCAGAAAGAGACACCGAAAACAGAGACTGCACCACCCCGGAACACAGCTATTTCTCCTGCTAAGGAATCCGTGAAAGCGAATGTGAAAGAGACAGAAAAGGGAAAAGAGAAAAGTAAAGAGGTAGAAAAAGAGAATCATAAGGGCAAGAACCACTGACCGGTTCTTGCCCCTTTTGGTATTTTACAACTTGTCAGAAACGTTATCGCTTATTTGCCCTCGTGGGAATATTGAATTCATTGACCTTGGAAATCGCCTGCCCACCATGGATGACGGACACACAGAACCTTGCGGTTCCATCCTTCAAACGGTTGTCGGACTTCACCATCGCCGTATACCTTACACCCATACCTGGCTCTATCTTCTCCACATGGACACTTGGGGATATATAGATGTGCTTGTTGCCGGTGGTTTCTACCACCGTGGGCACGACATCATAGACAGCCTGCGAACCGCGGTTCATCACCTCGAAGATTAACTTGCAGGTCTCGTTTCTATTGAGGACATTGTCCTCATTGTCATCCACAAACCGCGCATTGACTATTTCCAGATTGGGAGAATAAGAGAATCTTGTCCCCAACTCGTCCACCCGAGAACTGGGCATCGATGTGGTGGGCTGCTGGGCACTGTAACTGCCGGTATAGTCCTTGCCGTTGAAATCATACAGTCGGTCGTCACCACTGTTGGTGGAATCGAAGACCTGTTCCTGTACCTCACTGTAACTGCGAGTGCGTTCCCTACGCTCTTCGAGTCTCTGCTGACGCTGGTCATATCTCTGCTGCTCACGTTGGTCAGCCTGACTGCCCACGGCAGCACCAATCATAGCACCACCAGCCATACCAATGAGCGTTCCCATGTCGGAGCCTCGGGGACCGCCCGCCAAACCGCCAATGGCAGAACCCAAAACAGATCCCATAGAACCACCGGCAAAGGCTCCGCTTCCTGTATATGTGTCGCAACTGCTCAACAAGAGCGAAAAGCAGATTGCTGTAATAAAGAACTTCTTCATCTCAATTCTATTTATTAACCAATAACCAATAATGATGCCGCAAAGATACACAAATCCGCTCAAAGGAAAGCAGGTCGTTTCCCTAAAAGGAGGTAGGGAAAACCCTAAACAAGAAATGCGCCCTTGTCTCGAAGACAAGGACGCACCCTTTATTGAGATAGTTATGACTTATTCAGCCTTAGGAGCCTCCTCTACAGGAGCTTCCTCAGTTGCGGGAGCCTCTGCTACAGGAGCAGCCTCTTCAGCCTTAGCGCGACGACTACGACGAGTCTTCTTTGCACCAGCCTTAGAAGTCTTAGCCATATTCTCGTCAAAGTCTACCAACTCGATGAATGCAATCTCAGCAGCGTCACCCTGACGGGTACCCAACTTGATGATACGAGTGTAACCACCGGGACGGTTAGCTACCTTCTCTGCTACCTCACCGAAAAGCTCCTTGACAGCGTACTTGTTCTGAAGATAACGGAAAACAACACGACGTGAAGTTGTGGTGTCGTTCTTAGAACGCGTAATCAATGGCTCAACATACTTCTTCAGAGCCTTGGCCTTTGCGAGGGTCGTAGTGATTCTTTTGTGCTCGCTCATGATCAGAGATGTAGCCATGTTAGCCAACATCGCATTACGATGAGAAGCAGTACGACCTAAATGGTTGAATTTCTTATTGTGTCTCATTTTTGTTTTTGTTCTTTTTGGACAAAGGACGCATTATGCATCCTTGTCTAATTTATACTTTGAAATGTCGGTTCCAAAAGACAGATTCAGACTATCGAGCAAATCATCAAGCTCAGAAAGCGATTTCTTACCAAAGTTGCGGAACTTCAAAAGGTCAGTCTTGTTGTACTGTACCAAATCACCCAATGTCTCGACATCAGCTGCCTTCAGGCAGTTGAGGGCACGAACGCTGAGGTTCATGTCTACAAGGCGAGTCTTGAGCAACTGGCGCATATGAAGCACCTCCTCATCAAACTCCTGGTTACTCTCCTGATCGGTAGTCTCAAGAGTAATCTTCTCGTCAGAGAAGAGCATGAAGTGGTAAATCAATATTTTTGCGGCCTCTTTCAGTGCATCCTTAGGACTGATGGAACCATCTGTCGTAACCTCAAGCACGAGCTTGTCATAGTCGGTCTTTTGCTCGACACGATAAGGCTCCACTGCGTACTTTACGTTACGGATTGGGGTGTAGATTGAATCGATTGGAAGAACGTTGACGTCAGTGCAGAACTCACGATTCTCGTCAGCAGGAACGTAGCCACGTCCCTTGTTAACGGTCAAGTCAATCTGCATCGAAGCTTTGGCATCTAAATGACAAATCACCAAATCAGGGTTTAACACTTCAAATCCAGTCAGATAC
>CAVEJY010000047.1:3094-29592 GCA_963616155.1 Acutalibacteraceae bacterium | reverse complement strand
TATACGGACCGATAGCTGCAGGCGCATTGTCTGTGTGAATTGCGTTCATTTCTATCAATTATTAATTATTAATTAAACAATGTACAGGTGGAACCCTTTCGCCTCCAACGTCTCCTTGATGTCCCTGATATGTGCGTCGTCGCGTGTCTCCATCGTCATACGAAGCACACAGGCGTTCACCTTCTGGCGGTTGGCGGAACGGTCGTGGTGTACGCCCGTGATGTTGCCGCCAAGCTGTGCGATGACGGAAGCCACCTCCACCAGCTCGCCGGGCTTGTCGTCCAGCTCCATCTCGATAGTACAGAGACGGCCGCTCTTGACAAGACCGCGGTTGATGACACGGTTCAGGATGGTCACGTCGATGTTACCGCCGCTCACCACGCAGATGGTCTTCTTTCCCTTCACCGGCACCTTGTTGTACATCACGGCAGCCACACTGGCGGCTCCCGCACCCTCCGCCACCATCTTCTCGCTCTCGATGAGTTTCAGGATGGCAGCACAGATCTCGTCCTCGCTCACCGTCACAATCTCGTCCACATACTTGGAACAAGCCTCGAAGGTGATGGAACCCGGCTCCTTCACGGCGATACCGTCGGCAACGGTAGACACCGAGGGCAGCATCTCCTGCTTGTGGTCGTGCAGGCTCTGTACCATGCTCGCCGCTCCCTCTGCCTGTACGCCATATACCTTGACATTGGGGTTGAGCGACTTGATGGCAAAGGCTACGCCCGAGATGAGTCCGCCTCCGCCCACAGGTACCACGACAGCCTCCACGTCGGGCAGCTGGTCGAGGATTTCCAGACCGATAGTGCCCTGTCCGGCGATGACATTCTCGTCGTCGAAGGGATGCACGAAAGTATATCCGTGCTCGTCCTTCAACTGCAAAGCCTTCTGATAGGCATCATCGTAGACACCGGGTACGAGGCACACCTCCGCACCCAACCTCTTGGTGGCCTCCACCTTACTGATAGGCGCGCCCTCGGGCAGACAGATAAGGCTCTTCACGCCCATGGCAGTGGCACCGAGTGCCACACCCTGCGCATGATTGCCGGCAGAACAAGCTATCACACCCTTCTGCTTCTCTTCCTCTGTGAGCTGTGAAATCTTATAGTAGGCACCACGAATCTTGAACGAACCCGTCTTCTGGAGGCACTCCGGCTTCAAGTAGACATCGCTATCGGGGTTGATTCTGGGTGTATGGATCAACTCTGTCTTACGGATCACCTTGCTCAACACAAAGCGAGCCTTGTAAAAATTGTCTAATTGTAACATAGTTATGCTTTATCTGTTCTTTATTTCTCTCTTGACAAACCTTGGGCGGCGAGATTGGAGAAATGCTCCCAAGCCGCAGCCACTCCGTCTTCCTCGTTGGAGAGAGTAACGTAGTCGGCCTGTTCCCTCACCTCGGGTGCGGCATTCGCCATCGCCACTCCCATTCCTGCCAACCGGATCATGGACAGGTCGTTGTAACCGTCGCCGAAGGCTATCAGGTCTGCGGGCGTAAGGTCCACCATCTCCAACAGGCGAAGCAGCGACTGCGCCTTGTCGATGCCCTTGGGCACAAGTTCCAGGAAGAAGGGGGCAGAACGGAAGATGTCCATCTCCTCGCCCAAGATACCCTTCAGTTCCTCCTCAGCCTTGACCATGTCGGAAGGGTCGCCGGTCATGAGGAGTTTGGTGGGATGGGCCTCCAGGTGGTCGAGGAGATTGTCCACCCGTATGAGTTTCATCTTGTTGATGCGCGACTCCTCCTTCACATACTGGTCATCGGGCATCTCGGTGATGATGTCGTTGCCGGAATAGCCCAAGAGGGCATGGCCTTTCTCCTTGGCAAACTTGTAGATGACGGGGATGACATGGCCGGGCAGGTACTGGGAGAACAGTTCCTCATGGGTCTTAGTGTCCACGATCTTTCCGCCGTTGTACGACAGGATATAGCCGCCTCGCTCGTTCAGTTCCAGACATTCCGCCACGGGCACGATGCCGTAGGTGGGCCGGCCGGATGCCAAGACGATAATGGCACCGTCGGCTTGGGCACGGAGAAGGGCCTCCCGTGTCTTGGGCGTCACCACCTTCTCGTGGTTGGTGAGTGTGCCGTCGAGGTCGAGGGCGATGATGCGATAAGGGAGGATGTTTCCTGATGTTGCTGATGTGTCCATTTTGTCCATGTCTCTTCTTTTTTGATGCAAAGGTACGGCAAATAGTAGATAAAACAAAAAAAATGCCGTACTTTTATGAAAGATTTATTATCTTTGCGCCCGAATACCAATATCAACAAAACCTAAAAGAAGATGAGAAGATTAGTTTCAGTGTTTCTACTGACTGCCGCCACGACCCTGCCGATGGCGGCACAGAATGTATTGGACAACGGCTACCCCTTTGCCCAAGTTCCCTTTACCAGCGTGAAGATTTCCCCCAATTCCTTCTGGGGAGACCGGTTGAAGGCCGCCCGAGAGGTGACCGTACCCTTGGCTTTCAGCAAGTGTGAGAGCGAGCACCGCTACAAGAACTTCGAGATGGCTGCCTATACCCTGCAGCATCCCGGCCATGCCGCACTGCAGACGGCGGAATGGGACGTGAGCAAGTTTATGGGTTTCTCCTTCGATGATACCGATGTCTACAAGACCATCGAGGGTGCCAGCTACATCCTGCAGACCTATCCCGACAAGAAGATGGTGGCGTATATCGACAGTGTGCTGAACGTGGTGGGTGCCGCACAGGAATCCGACGGTTATCTCTATACCGCCCGCACCATCAATCCGGCACATCCCCACGGATGGTCGGGCGACAAGCGATGGAGCCAGGTGGAGGTGCTGAGCCATGAGCTTTACAACCTCGGTCACATGGTGGATGCCGCCTGCGCCCATTACCAGGCTACGGGCAGCACCAAGTTCCTCGACATCGCACGGAGATATGCCGACTGCGTCATCAAGGAGGTGGGGCCCGGCAAGAACCAGGCTACCGTGGTGCCCGGACACCAGATCGCCGAGATGGCATTGGCTCGCCTCTATACCCTGACGGGCGACAAGCGTTACCTCGAACAGGCGAAGTACTTCCTCGACTACCGTGGCAAGACTTCCATCCACGACATCTACACCCAGAGCGACAAGCCCATCCAGGAACAGAACGAGGCATGGGGACACGCCGTGAGAGCCGGATATATGTATGCCGGCATCGCCGACGTGGCGGCCTTGACACAGGATTCAGACTACATCAAGACCATCGACCGCATCTGGAACAACATTGTCTCCAAGAAATATTACCTGACCGGCGGTGTCGGTGCCCGTCATGAAGGTGAGGCGTTCGGCGCAGACTATGAATTGCCCAACATGACCGCCTACAACGAGACCTGCGCAGCCATCGCACAGGTGTACCTCAACGAGCGTATGTTCCTCCTGCATGGCGAGAGCAAGTACATCGACTGTCTGGAACGTACCTTATACAATGGTGTCATCTCGGGCATGAGCGTGGACGGCGGCCGCTTCTTCTATCCCAACCCACTGTCGAGCGACGGCAAGTATGCCTTCAACTCCGACAACACCACCACCCGCCAGCCGTGGTTTGGCTGTGCCTGCTGTCCCAGCAACCTGAGCCGCTTCATCCCCTCCCTGCCCGGCTATCTCTATGGCGTGAAGGGCAATGACATCTATGTGAACCTCTTCGCCGCCAACACTTCCACCATCAAGGTGGGCGGCAAGGACGTCATCCTGGAGGAGACGACCCAATACCCTTGGGACGGTGACATCCAGATCAAGGTGGTGAAGAACGCTGCCAAGAACTCCACGCTCAGGATCCGCATCCCCGGATGGGTGCGCAACCAGGTGGTGCCCAGCGACCTTTATGCCTACAGTGACACGGAGCGTCCACAGTATAGCGTGACAGTGAACGGCAAGAAGGTGAATGCCGACCTGGATGCCAACAAGGGTTATCTGCCCGTGGGAATAATCAAGAAGGGCGACATCATCCGCATCCATTTCGATATGCCTATCCGCACGGTCATTGCCAACGGAAAAGTAAAGGAAGACAAGGGAAGGGTTGCCGTGGAGCGCGGACCGTTAGTGTATTGTGCCGAGGCAGTGGACAACCAGAACGCCCCCGTGCTTCATGCCGTAATGAACAAGAAGCCTGTTTTCTCCTTGGTTGACAGCTACAGCATCAAGAACACCGAGACCCAGGGCGCAGCACCATTCACGGTGAAGGCCATCCAGACCCAGGCACAGGTACTGGAGGACAATGCCGACGGCGTGGGTGTAAGAAGCCAGCAACTCACCTTGATTCCCTATTATGCATGGAATCACCGTGGTGCCAACCAGATGAATGTGTGGTTCTACCAGTACTTGTCAGGGCTATAAGAGTAGAAAAATCCACTCATACTGCCCCCAAAGCACTATCTCCTTACTTATAAAGCCAAGGAATAAGGCTACCAAATATAGAATCCAGGTTGTATTTAGCTAAATATAACCTGGATTTTATTAAATATAAGTTAGGCGCAGTGAAATCTAAGCTGTATTTTATAGTTGGTATCTATGTTGAGTGAACTTTGGCAATAGGGCAACCGTACGAACAGAAAGCATCTATCCGACTTTCTCCAACAGGATTTCCACCAGGCGCGAAATGCCATACCGGGCGATGTCGCCCTCTCTTATCCAAACATAACCGTCGGGTAAGGGAGGGCGGCAGTCTGTTTCCAACAGATAGAAATCGGCGAGGAGAATGCGGTGGGTGAGCACATGCCTCACTCCCTTTGCGAGAAGGCGAAGGGAGGAAGGGGAAAGGAGGTGCAACAGTTCACTGATTTCGCCGATACCGGCAGGGGCGGTCTCCTCATGCAGGGAGGCGTTGAAGGGTTCCCACAGTCCTTGCCAGATGTCACCCTCGGCACGGCGACGGATGGCGGTGTAACCCTTGTAGCGGATATAGACATAGACGAGATGGCGCGTCCTGACTTTCACTGTCTTGTTCTTGACCGGCAATTCCCCCACCCTTCCGCTGCGCAATGCCTCACAGCTCTCTGCCAAAGGACAGAGAAGGCAACGGGGTGACTGGGGCGTGCATTGGATGGCACCGAAGTCCATCAGCCCTTGGTTGTAGGCGGAGGATTCGGAGACAGGCAGGAGCGACTGCGCCAAGGCGGCAAACTCCTTCTTGCCCTGTGTGGAGTTGATGGGTGTGGAGATGCCGAAATAGCGGGAGAGTACACGGTATACGTTTCCGTCCACCACGGCGGCAGGGATATCGAAGGCAAAGGAGGCAATGGCGGCGGCGGTGTAGTCCCCCACGCCTTTCAAGGACTTGATGCCCTGAAGGGTGTCGGGGAAAGTCCCCATGGCCACAATCTGTCTGGCAGCGGTATGGAGGTTGCGGGCACGGGAGTAATAGCCCAGTCCCTGCCACAGCCTCAGCACTTCGTCCTCATGGGCGGCGGCAAGGTCTTCCACCGTGGGATAGGATTGCATAAACCGCTCCCAGTACTCCCGTCCCTGTGCGATGCGTGTCTGCTGGAGGATGACCTCGCTGAGCCATATCGCATAGGGGTCGCGGGTATCGCGCCAAGGCAATTCCCTCCCGTTCTCCCGAAACCAAGAGAGAATGGCGGAAGAAAAGTACGAGTTATTGTCCATCTGCCCCCTGTTCTTTTTACCTTTTTACTTTTTTACCCTTTTACCTTTAAGTCACTGTTCCGGGTACTGCTGGTAGATTCTCAGTCCAAACTCACCGGCAAGGGCGTAGGCATGCTCCATGATGTCGGCAAGGATATGCTCGTAGTTCACCCATACCTTGTCCTTCACGAAGAAATAGAACTCCATGGGCAGACCGCACTGCGTCGCCTCCAGCTGGCGTACCATCAGGGTAAGGTCGCCGTTCACCTCGGGACGCTCACGGAGATACTGCTCCATATACTGACGGTAGAGCTGCAGGTTGGTGGGTTTCTGGAGCGGCGACTTCACCTTGAAGTCTGTCTCCTTGGCAAAACGGTTCTCCACAAGACTGTCCTTCAACGTCTCGTCCACCAGCCGGATGCTGCGGAAGTCGAAATACACCTTGCGCTGCACCCTTCTTCCCCCACTCTTCTGCATACCTATCCAGTTCTGGAAGGATCCGTTGACAAGGGTGGCGGGCGAGATGGTGACGATGGTGTTGTCGAAGTTGCGCACCTTCACGGTGGTGAGTGACATCTCCTCCACCACACCGTTGGCATCCACCGACTTCACGGTAATCCAGTCGCCCTTATGGAGCATATCGTTGCTGGTGAGGCGGATACCGGCGGCAAGTCCGAGGATGGTGTCCTTGAACACCAACATCAGCACGGCGGAGGTGGCACCCAGTCCGGCAAAGAGCGTCATGGGGTCCTTGCCCAGCACGATGGCGACGATGACCACTCCCGCCACGAAGAGCATCAGTACCCTCAGCACACCACAGAAGGTGTGGAAGTATTGCTGGGCGGAAGATCGCCGCTTGCCCGTCTCCTCCAGTCCCTTGAAGGAGCCGATGAAGACAAGTGCCGTGCGCACTGAGTTGACCACGATATAGATACCCGTGGCACGTTCCAGCACCACGTTGAGAATGGGATATTCCAGGTATACGAGGGGCATGAGCGACCATATCACCACGGCGGGCACGATGTGGCACGCAGAGGTGAGTACCCTGCGGTTGAGCAGCACGTCGTCCCATGTCACCTCCGTTTTCTCCGTAATCTTCAGGATGAGCGGCACCAGTATCTTGCGGCACAGGAAGTCGCTCAGCACAGCCAGCAGGATGGCGGTGACGGTGAGCAGGGCATGGCTTACCATCGGCACGATGTCGCCCGTGATTCCCGCCCATGCTATTATCTCATTTACAAAAGTCCTTATTTGTTCCATACCCTTATATTACTTTCTTGTTTTTACCTTTTTACCTTTAAATCACGGTTGGCACAGCAGTGCGCACACCTTGTCTGCAAAGTTGCGGGCATTGTTGCCGTGCATGATGCCGTTGTTGATGATGGCGAAGCAGAGGTCGTGTCCGTTGGCAGCCTTACAGTAGCCGGCGAGGGAGATGATGCCCGTGAGCGTTCCCGTCTTCGCCTTCACGTTGCCGTGGGTAAAACTGTTCTTCATGCGCTTCTTCAACGTGCCGTCCACACCGCCGACGGGCAGCGACTGCATGAGGTGGCCCTTGATGTTGTCGTTGCGGTAGGCATAGCGCAGGAGTCCCACCTCCAGCTCGGCACTGAGGTAGTTGTAGAGCGAGAGACCGGACCCGTCTGCCAACTTATATCTTCCGGGGTCGAACCCTATCTTGCGTATGAGCTGACGCTCCACGCTCCTTGCGCTCTTGGCACTGGCGGGGCGGTTGCCCGTGGAAGCGGCTATCTGGTAGTACATGCTCTCGGCATAGAGGTTGTCGCTCTCCTTCATCATCCGGTGCAGTATCTGGTCCATGGTGTGGAAGCGGGTACACAAAGAGAAAGCACTCGACGGACAAGTCTTCTCCGACGCGCCGAAGCCGGCGTACTCGATGCCGATGTCACGGAGCTTGGCGAGGAAACGGTCCATGAAGATGTCCTTTCGGGAGAACACCAACGGCGAGAGCACCGGGTTGTCGTCATCCCAGCACCATCCCTCGCCCAACAGGTCGGCATCCTTCATCGAACGGTCGGCATATATGCTGCCACGGATGGTGTCCACGCCCATCTCCTTCAGACTGTTGGCGAAAGCCGCCAGGTCGTCGGTATTGAACCTCGGGTCCATACCGCCGATGCAGTACACGTCGCCCGTGAGTACACCGTTCTCTATCTTTCCTGTGTACTTCAGCTGGGTCTTGAACTGGTAGGATCCGCCCAACTTGTCGAGGGCGGTGATGGCGGTGAGGAGTTTCATCGTACTGGCAGGGCGCATCAGCTGGCGTTCACGGTGGCGGTAGATGCAGGAGTCTGCCTCCAGGTCCCACACCATCAGTCCCACCTGCGAGGTCTCGAACATCTCCGCCTGCAGGAGTTTGCCGATGCCCACCTGTACCGACTCTGGCCAGGGCAGCCTGAGTGTGTCGGCGGCGAGGGTGTCCACAACGGCAGAGTCCTCCGCCTCCACATCGTCCTTGTCCTCGACCACCTCCTCGTCGCCCGTTCCCTGAACAACGGTGGCCACATTCTGGGCATGGGTGGGCAACACCGTCATCAGTGCCATCGCCCATCCCAAGATGATATACAGTATCTTTCTCATCACAAATTGTTTCTTCCCCTTTTTTACTTTTTTACCTTTTTACCCTTTTAGACAACTCTCTCTCGAACGCCTCCATATTGTCGGGCTGCACGACCACCATGTTCCTGTAGCCATACTCTATCACCACGCACTCGTCGAGTCCGAAGGAAGTCCGGGCACGCCGCACGCCGGTGACATCGCAGAGCGGCACGTTCCTGTTTGCCGAGAACCTGCCCTCGTTGACGATGAGATATTCCATCTCCTCGTCACGGTCTACGGGCTTCACCCTACGGAAAGTATAGGTGGTATGGAGGATACGCTCTATCATGCCCACGATGACGATGGCGACCAGGATGCCCACCACCGCCACCTTCACCCAGAAGAAATAGCCGGCAAGGAGGGCGAAAACCACCACTCCGATGCGTGCAAGGAGCGTAAACCGCTTATGAAAAGTTCTGTCAGTCATGTCTGTTTACATAAAAATCGGTGCAAAATTACAAAAATATATGCTTTTCGTGCCAACTTTAAAGATAAATTAGTACTTTTGCAACGAATTAAGAGTTAATTCCAAAGAATTAGTGAATGGTTTATAAGTATGATTTTCTGATTATCGGCTCAGGAGTTGCCGGTATGAGTTACGCCCTGAAAGTAGCCAGAGCGCATAAAGGTAAGGTGTGCATGATCTGCAAGACCTCGCTCGACGAGGCCAACACTTCGTTTGCACAAGGTGGTGTGGCATCAGTTACCAACCTGGAGGTGGATAACTTCGACAAGCACATACAGGACACGATGATAGCCGGCGACTACATCAGCGACTACAAGGCCGTGAAGCAGGTGGTCACCAAGGCACCCGCACAGATCAAGGAGCTGGTGGAATGGGGAGTGAACTTCGACCGCAAGGACGACGGCAACTTCGACCTGCACCGCGAGGGTGGGCACAGCGAGTTCCGCATCCTGCACCACGCCGATGACACAGGAGCAGAGATACAGCGCGGACTGATGGAGGCAGTGCGCAACAATCCCGACATCGACGTCAAGGAGAACCACTTCGCCGTGGAAATCATCACCCAGCACCACTTGGGTGCCCGTGTTACCCGACGCACCCCCTATATCAACTGCTACGGAGCCTATGTATTGAATCCCGACACCCAGAAGGTGGACACCTACCTGAGCAAGGTGACGGTAATGTGTACCGGCGGATGCGGTGCCGTGTACCAAACCACCACCAACCCCGTGATAGCCACAGGCGACGGTGAGGCGATGGTATACCGTGCCAAGGGAACGGTAGCCGACATGGAGTTCGTGCAGTTCCACCCCACCGCCCTCTTCCATCCCGGAGAGACCCATCCCGCCTACCTCATCACCGAGGCGATGCGCGGTTACGGAGGCATCCTCCGACTGCCCAACGGCGAGAGTTTCATGGAGAAATATGACGAACGGCTGAGCCTCGCACCACGCGACATCGTGGCGCGTGCCATCGACAAGGAGATGAAGATACACGGTCTTGACCATGTGTGCCTCGACGTGACCCACAAGGATCCCGAGGAGACCAAGCACCACTTCCCCAACATCTATGCCAAGTGCCTGAGCATCGGCATCGACATCACCAAGGACTACATCCCCGTGCGCCCCGCAGCCCACTATATGTGCGGCGGCATCAAGGTGGACCTCAACGGACAGTCGAGCATCAACCGCCTCTATGCCCTCGGCGAATGTTCCTGCACGGGTCTGCACGGCGGCAACCGACTGGCGAGCAACTCACTCATCGAGGCTGTCGTGTATGCCGAAACAGCAGCCCAGCACAGTCTGGAACACGTAGACGAGTACGACTTCAACGACAAGGTGCCGGCATGGAACGACGAAGGTACGCTGACCAACGAGGAGAAGGTCTTGATCACACAGAGCGTGAAGGAAGTGGGCGAATGCATGAGCAACTATGTGGGCATCGTGCGCAGCGACCTGCGCCTGAAGCGAGCCTGGGACCGCCTCGACCTCCTGTACGAGGAGACCGAGAACCTCTTCAAGCGTGTGAAGGTGAGCAAGGAACTATGCGAACTGCGCAACATGATCAACGTGGGCTACCTCATCACCCGCATGGCGATAGAGCGCAAGGAGAGCCGTGGCCTGCACTACACCATCGACTATCCCGTACATGCCTACGACAAGAAAGACAAATAATAAAGACTACAAAGGTCTATACAAATAAGAAGGTGGCAAATTTGCCACCTTTTATTTGATGACCACTTTCCAATCATCTATCGTACCCTTCTCTGACGAGAAGTTGACTCCAATCTGATGAATCCGGCGAGCATCCGTAGCATATTCCCCCGCATATCCCTTGGCTTCTATCTGCTGTAGGGCGGCATCTGACGAACCGTCGAGCTTGAACTCGAAGATGTAGACGTCGTCGGGAGTCTCGTAGATGCAGTCTGCCCTTCCTTGGCTGGTCTCCTTTTCCCGAAAGGTAAGGTAGCAACTCAGCATGCGGAGGAGCAGATAGAAGGTGTAGCCGAAATACCGTTCGTACTCCCGCTCATCGTTCCTGCGGCGCACACTGTATGGCACACTGGCGAGGAACGCCGTGAGCGAGTCCATGAACTCCTGTAGTTTGCCTTGCTTCAACTGGTGTACGGAACGTATCAGCCAACTGGCGGAGTCCTCCTTCGACTTGAGGTAACTGTTGGCGAGCACCACCATGAGTCCCTCCCTCACCTCGTTGTTGGGGATATCGAGCAGGTAAGTGGCGGTGTCGCGGTCGTATGCCTTGATGGTGAGGTAGCCGCTCTGGTAAATCATCGGCAGCGGCATCTCCACATCGGCCTTGTAGTCATCAAACTGCGAAGTGGAATAATACTGGCCTATCAGTTCGTTGAAGTTCTGGTCGAAGTGAGACAGCAGGCGTACGAGATAAGTCGGCGTTCCGCTCTTGAACCAATAACTGCCCAAGTCCATCTGGTTGAGTGCATTGAGAATGCTGAACGGATTGAATATGTCGGTCAGCCGTTTGCCGAAGTGATAGCCGTCATATTTCCGCTTGAGCAACTCCAGCATCTCGTCGAAACTGCATTCGTAGTCTTCGGCAAATTCCTGAATGGGCTCAGAGAAATATTCGAGCAGTTCATCCTTCGTGATGCCACAAATGGCCTCGTAATCCCGGTTGAGACTAATGTCATCAGGCTGGTTGAAACCGCTGAACATACTTATCTGCGAGAACTTTGTGACTCCTGTGAGGAATACAAATCTCAAATCATCGTCTGCCCCCTTGAACGTGGCATAAAAAGACTTCAAGATACTGCGGTGCTTTTCCTCCAGCGTCATGGTCACGCCCAGGTGCTCCACCCTGAAATCGAGGTCGAGTACATCCAAAATGGGCTTGTCGTATTCGTCTATCAAGACAACTGCTCCCAATCCTGTCTTCATGTGCGCTGTATGTAGTACGTCCTGGAAACGTTTGCCTATGTCTTCATATCGTGGAGCCACCTCATACAGCCTTTCCCATTTGGAGACCTCCCCGGCCAGCACCTCCTCCAGGGTGCCATCGTTGAGATAGTTGCCGGTATTGAAGTCGAGCCGGAAAACGGGGTATTGCTTCCACTCCGTCTCCAACTGTTCCACTGCCAGTCCCTCGAAAAGTTCCTTTTGCCCTTTGAAGTACTTCTCCAGCGTGGACACCAGCAGACTCTTTCCGAAGCGTCTCGGACGCCCCAGGAAGCAAATATGGTTTTGCGCCAGCTTCCACATCAATGCCGTCTTGTCCACATAGACAAAACCACCTTTTCTGAGTTGCTCAAAACTCTGTATTCCTATAGGATATTTTCTTGCCATAGCACCTGTATTTGTGGCAAATTTACGACTATTTCCGCTAACCTCCAAGCATTTCAAGGAATTTAACATCACATAGGAAGATGACAATAACGTGATCTCAACATTACCCACTTTTAGGTATTGCACACGTCGGGAAGAATGATTACCTTTGCAGTCGGATTAAAATGAGTATTAACTAACGTTTTAAAAACGATCAACTAAAAGTATTCAAGCATTATGGTAATTGAAAAAGTTCATGCAAGAGAAATCCTCGACTCAAGAGGCAATCCTACAGTAGAGGTAGAAGTGACATTGGAAAACGGTGTGATGGGACGCGCCAGCGTACCTTCCGGTGCATCCACCGGCGAGAACGAGGCATTGGAGCTGCGCGACGGCGACAAGGCTCGCTACTGCGGCAAGGGCGTACTGAAGGCCGTGGAGAATGTCAACAACATCATCGCTCCCGCCCTGAAGGGTGACGATGTGCTGAACCAGCGCGCCATCGACTATAAGATGCTCGCCCTTGACGGCACTCCCACCAAGAGCAAGCTCGGTGCCAACGCCATCCTCGGTGTGTCCCTCGCCGTGGCACAGACTGCCGCAAAGGCACTCAACATCCCATTGTACCGCTACATCGGCGGTGCCAATACATACGTTCTGCCAGTACCTATGATGAACATCATCAACGGTGGTGCCCACTCTGACGCTCCCATCGCCTTCCAGGAGTTCATGATCCGTCCTGTAGGTGCTCCCTCTGAGAAGGAGGCCATCCGCATGGGTGCCGAGGTTTTCCACGCTTTGGCAAAATTGCTGAAGAGCCGCGGTTTGTCTACAGCCGTTGGTGACGAGGGCGGTTTCGCTCCTGCACTCAACGGTATCGAGGATGCCTTGGAGAGCATCTGCCAGGCTATCAAGGACGCAGGCTACGAGCCTGGCAAGGACGTGAAGATTGCCATGGACTGCGCTGCCTCTGAGTTCGCCGTACAGGAGAACGGCGAGTGGTACTATGACTACCGCCAGTTGAAGGACGGCAAGAAGAAGGATCCCAACGGCAAGAAGCTCACTGCCGAGGAGCAGATCAAGTACTTGGAGGAGTTGATTACCAAGTATCCTATCGACTCTATCGAGGACGGTCTCGACGAGAACGACTGGGAGAACTGGGTGAAACTGACAGCCGCCATCGGTGACCGTTGCCAGTTGGTAGGTGACGACTTGTTCGTTACCAACGTGAAGTTCCTCCAGAAGGGTATCCAGATGGGTGCTGCCAACAGTATTCTGATCAAGGTGAACCAGATCGGTTCTCTCACCGAGACCTTGGAGGCCATCGAGATGGCTCACCGTCACGGCTACACCACCGTTACCTCTCACCGCTCCGGCGAGACAGAGGACACTACCATCGCCGACATCGCCGTTGCCACCAACTCTGGTCAGATCAAGACCGGTTCCATGAGCCGCACCGACCGTATGGCCAAATACAACCAGCTCATCCGCATCGAGGAGGAACTGGGCGACGTGGCACAGTATGGCTACAAGAAGTTGAAGTAATTTTTACTCCTCTTACATAACAAGAACTCTCGCAAGACCCATACATATGGGCTGCGAGAGTTTTTTTATTCTTTAAATATGGAACGTCCTTTTATTTTGTCATGTCGAAACCGATGCGCACACCGTCATAGTTCTTGGAGAGACTGCCGATGGTGGTGAGGGTGGAGTTGCCACTCAGGGATGCCAACGTCTGGAGCAAAGTAAGCAACTTCTTCGACTCGAAGAGCAGACTGATGCCGTTGGTCTTCTTGGTGGCGTAGCCGGAGATGGAGAGCAAGAGACCCTTCAACTTGATGGCATGGGTAGACTCGTCGAACGTATAGGTGCCCTTCCATGACTTACCGTCAATCTTAGACTCGAAGCTGCCGTCGGTATTGAACTTGAAATAAGTGTTGGAGCTGGAGAAGCCCACCTTCTGGTAATAGGTGGACAACTGGCTCTCTATCTTGCTCGACACCAATTCGCCACCCGCCTTAGCCAGAAGGTTCTCAGAAGTGAAGGCACAACCGGGAGAACTGTACTTCCATGTGTTTGCGCAGAGGTCTGCCTGCTTGAACGTGGAGGAACCGATTACATTGTTCAAGATGCTTGTAATCACATTGCCGGCAGTGCTGCTGGAGCTGCTGCTGGAAGTCGAGCTGGAGCTACTGCTGCCACCACCCAACAGATTGCCCAGGATGCCTGAGACGGCAGAGCCTATGGAGGATGTGGAAGTGGTGGAGTCTGTCGTCTTCTTGGTGGTCTTCTTCACTTGCTGACCCTGTGAAAGAGAAGTACCACCCAATTCATTAGCCATACTGCCTGTTGTCCCTGCGACTACAAGGGCAGCCATCAAAATTACCTTTTTCATACCTATTATATCATTTATCTACTGAATTTCGGTGCAAAGTTCGCAAAAAATATCCGAATAAAGAAAGGAATTTTCCTTTTTCTTATAGTAATATCCCTACAATAAACGTGAATGGATATGTGTTTTCGTTAAAATGCCATGACATTCCGCCCCCTTTTTGACCTAAATCAAGAAATAAAGGACAGGATATGTATTTTCATCGTTTTTTCTTTCATGTTTTAATGGAATGTCATATCTTTGCAACAGTTATCAAATCACAATAGGTTATGAACGATTGTTTAGTAAAGGTTAACGCAGAGACTGAGAATCACACGACAAACAGATGTCAGAAGATTCTACAGGACCGCCGCGAGGCTCTCGCCTCAAAGGCAAAGCGACAGAGATTCTAAAACAAAAGAAGAAAATCCCGTTGTCGAACCATCCAGTTCGGACAACGGGATTTTTATATCCGGTTGCCTACGGCACACCCCACAGGACAACCTTGCGTTATGACGCTAAAAAGGCGGCTCCGTTTGAGGGAACCGCCACTTTTTATAAACATAAAATTAATTTCTCTTCAATCGTCTATCCCAAAATACTCTCTCTATTACCTTCTATAGACTAAGCCTGTCGTCCTGGAATAACAATCTTTGTTTTACCTAAAACTAAACCTATAAACAATCTATTACCTAACTAAAAACCTAAGACTTATATTTTCTGGTGCAAAGATACATCAAATCCCTGAACCAGCAATACATTCTATTGTATTTTTTGCATGGGTATTGTTTTTTTTGACATAAGTCAACCACTTACGGCTGCTATCAAACATAAATTCATACCTCGCAACATATTTTTAGTTTTTCTGTAACAGAAATGCCCTATTATCTGAAATAACTGTCAAGAGTCATCTCGAAGCGCAACATGGAATAGCCGGGGATGCTGCCGGAGGAAGAGCCGCTGGTGCCGTATGCAAGCTGATAGGGCATATACACCATCCAGCGGTCGCCCGTGTGCATGCCCAGCAAAGCGGTGGCAAAACCGTCCACCAGACTTGAGATACCCATGGTAGTCAATCTCGCCGTCTGCTTGTTGTAGGTGCCCTCGTAGGTTTTGTCGAACACATAGCCATTGGCATAGCTTGCCGACGGCAACAACCTACCGCTATAGCTCACTCTCACGGAGTCGGTATACATCGGAGAGGTAGTTCCCGAGCCACGCTCCAGCACATGCACCACGATGTAGTCGGCATCCTTGTACGTCAGGTTGACAGAAGTTCCGTCTGTATAGGTGTTGGGAGTCTGGTTCTGCAACGACCAGTTCAGGATTACCTTCCAGTCCTCGTTGCCTGCCGCAATCTGCTTCTTGGCATAGGCGAGGGTATCGGAGAAGGCTGTCTCGTTCTTCACCTGCCAGTTCTCAAACTCCTGCGTCGTATTGTCATCCTCCTTGCATGATGACAGTGCGAAGACTGCCATCATGAAGAAGAACAGATATTTAATAGTTCTTGATCTCATTTCCAAGTTTCTTTAATACACTGGTGATGCTCACGCGATCCTCGATGATACTGCGCAAGTCGCTGATGGCCACACGCTCCTGTTCCATAGTATCACGGTAACGGAGGGTCACTTTATGGTCATTGGGGGTATCGTGGTCTACGGTGATACAGAACGGAGTACCGATGGCATCCTGACGGCGATAACGCTTGCCGATGGAATCCTTGGGGTCGCCGTAATGGGTATTGAAGTGGAACTTCAGCTCGTCCACGATCTCATGTGCCAACTCGGGCAGACCGTCCTTTTTGTCCAATGGGAACACGGCACACTTCACGGGAGCCAATGCCTCGGGCAACTTCAGCACCACGCGGCTCTCGCCGTTCTCCAACTGCTCCTCGCAGTAAGAGTGGCACATCACGCTAAGGAACATACGGTCCACACCGATGGAGGTCTCCACGTCGTAGGGCACATAGTTCTCGTTCTTCTCTGGGTCGAAGTACTTGATGCTGCGACCGCTGTACTTCTCGTGCTGGGAGAGGTCGAAGTTGGTACGGCTGTGGATACCCTCCACCTCCTTGAAGCCGAACGGCATCTTGAACTCGATGTCGGTGGCGGCGTTGGCATAGTGGGCGAGCTTCTCGTGGTCGTGGAAACGGTAGTTCTCCGTGCCCATGCCGAGAGCCTCGTGCCAAGCGCGGCGTACCTTCTTCCAGTACTCGAACCACTTCATCTCCGTGCCGGGCTGGCAGAAGAACTGCATCTCCATCTGCTCGAACTCACGCATACGGAACACAAACTGGCGTGCCACCACCTCGTTGCGGAAAGCCTTGCCGATCTGGCAGATACCGAATGGCAACTTCATGCGGCCGGTCTTCTGTACGCTGAGGTAGTCAACAAAGATACCCTGAGCTGTCTCAGGGCGAAGGTATACAGTGCTGGAGGCATCGCTGGCAGCACCCATCTGGGTAGAGAACATGAGGTTGAACTGGCGCACATCGGTCCAGTTCTTGGTTCCGCTGATGGGACATACGATACCCTCATCCTCGATAATCTGCTTCAGCATCTCCAGGTTGGGGCCCTGCATCGCCTCAGTGTAACGGGCGTGGAGGTCTTCGAGTTTCTTCTTGTTCTCCAGTACACGGGGATTTGTCTCGCGGAACTTAGCCTCGTCGAAGCTGTCACCAAACTTCTTCTTTGCCTTGGCCACCTCCTTGGCGATCTTCTCCTCGTACTTCGCCATGTGGTCTTCGATGAGCACGTCGGCACGATAGCGTTTCTTGGAGTCGCGGTTGTCAATCAACGGGTCGTTGAAGGCATCCACGTGGCCAGAAGCCTTCCATACGGTGGGGTGCATGAAGATGGCTGCGTCGAGACCCACGATGTTCTCGTGCAACAGCACCATGCTCTGCCACCAATACTGCTTGATATTGTTTTTCAGCTCGACACCGTTCTGACCGTAGTCGTAAACGGCAGCCAAACCATCATAAATTTCACTACTTGGGAACACGAAGCCATATTCCTTGCAATGGCTTACGATTTTCTTAAAAACATCTTCCTGTGCCATGATTAAATCTTATTTTTTTCAAATTTTCGGCAAAGATACGCCTTTTTCTCGAATATTTGTCGTATCTTTGCCATAAATTATGAAAAATTATCGCTTTTCCGCATTGACACATTGCAGGATGCGAGAAAATTCGTAACTTTGCAAAAGTATGCGAAACTCGCTTAGCATACTTTGCAAATTATATTATGAAAATTAAATAAGAAATTATGGATGCATATTTATTCTTTACCATTTTAGTCTTGGCGTTGACCATGGGATTTGGAATTTTCTTGAAGTCTAAGAGAGGACAAAAATGGGTGCGTGAGCTTTAAAATAGGAATGGCCTTTGACTAACACCAAATTTAAATGAGCGACGAAATAAAAGACAAAGACGAGTTCGAGGAGGAGAACGCCACTCCTCAGGAAGAACATTCCGACTATAAGCCGGTGAACCGATTCGACGCTTCCGCTGTGCACCACCTCAGCGGAATGTACCAGAACTGGTTCCTCGACTATGCTTCGTATGTCATCCTGGAGCGTGCCGTCCCCCATATCGAGGACGGTCTGAAGCCTGTGCAGCGACGCATCCTCCACTCCATGAAGCGCATGGACGACGGCAGATACAACAAGGTGGCGAACATCGTGGGACACACCATGCAGTTTCACCCCCACGGCGACGCCTCCATCGGCGATGCACTCGTGCAGATGGGACAGAAAGACCTGCTCATCGACACACAGGGCAACTGGGGAAACATCCTCACGGGCGACCGCGCTGCGGCTCCCCGATACATCGAGGCGCGACTCTCCAAGTTTGCCCTCGACGTGGTGTTCAACCCGAAGACCACCGACTGGCAGATGTCGTACGACGGCAGGAACAAGGAACCTATCACCCTGCCCGCCAAGTTCCCGCTGCTCCTGGCACAAGGTGCCGAGGGTATCGCCGTTGGACTGAGCAGCAAGGTATTGCCACATAACTTCAACGACCTTTGCGACGCAGCCATCCACTATCTCAAGGGAGAGCCTTTCCAGATCTACCCCGACTTCCCCACAGGCGGAGCTATCGACGTGAGCAAGTACAACGACGGACAGCGAGGCGGCGTACTCAAGGTGCGCGCCAAGATTGACAAACTCGACAGCAAGACACTCGTCATCAGCGAGATACCCTTCAGCAAGACCACAGGCAGCCTCATCGACTCCATCACCAAGGCGGTGGAGAAAGGCAAGATTAAGGCACGCAAGGTGGACGACGTGACCTCGGCCAACGTGGAGATCCTCGTACACCTCGCCCCTGGCACCTCCTCCGACAAAACGATGGATGCCCTCTATGCCTTCAGCGACTGCGAGATCAACATCTCGCCCAACTGCTGCGTCATCGAAGACAACAAGCCGAAGTTCCTCACCGTGAGCGATGTGCTGCGCCACAGCGTAGACCGCACGATGGGTCTGCTGCGCAAGGAGCTGATGATACGCAAGGGCGAATTGGAGGAACAGCTCTTCTTCTCCTCCCTGGAACGCATCTTCATCGAGGAGCGCATCTACAAGGAGCGCAAGTTCGAGCAGAGCAAGAACCAGGACGAGGTAGTGGCATTCATCGACTCCAAACTGGAGCCTTTCAAGGACCAGATTTTCACCGCCAAGATTGACGGAAAGGGGAACGTGGAATACTCCTTCCACCGCGACATCACCCGGGACGATATTCTCAAGTTGTTGGAAATCAAGATGCAGCGCATCCTCAAATACAACAAGGACAAAGCTGACGAGCTGCTTCTCAAGATCAAAGCGGAACTGGCAGAGATAGAGGACGACCTCGCGCACATGGTGGATGTCACCGTCAACTGGTTTGAATTCCTGAAGAAGAAATACGGCAAGGCACATCCACGGAAGACGGAGATACGCAACTTCGACACCATCGAGGTGACCAAGGTGGTGGAGGCGAACCAGAAGCTCTACATCAACCGACAGGAGGGTTTCGTGGGAACGGGACTGAAGAAGGACGAGTTCGTGTGCAACTGCTCCGACCTCGACGACATCATCATCTTCTACAAGGACGGAAAGTTCAAGGTCATGAAAGTGGCGGACAAAATATTCGCAGGCAAGAACATCCTCCATGTGCAGGTGTTCAAGAAGAACGACAAGCGCACCATCTACAACTGCGTATACCGCGACGGCAAACAGGGCGAGTATTTCATCAAGCGATTCAACGTCACCGCCATGACCCGCGACAAGATGTACGACATCACGCAAGGTACACCGGGAAGCAAAGTGATCTACTTCACCGCCAACCCCAATGGAGAGGCGGAGGTAATCAAAGTGACCTTAGATCCCGACCTGTCAAGGAAACGCCAGAGCATCTTCCTGGAGAAGGACTTTTCCGAGATTCTCATCAAGGGACGCGCCGCCAAGGGCAACCTCCTCACCAAGCGCCCTATCCGGCGCATCGGCCTGAAGAGCCACGGCCACAGTACACTGGGAGGCAGGAAAGTGTGGTTCGACCCCGATGTCAACCGCATCAACTATGATGAGAACGGACGGTTCCTCGGTGAGTTCAACGATGGCGAAAGCATCCTCGTGGTACTCGACAACGGTGACTTCTACATCACCAACTTCGACCCCAACAACCACTATGAGGACAACATTCTCCGACTGGAGAAATGGGACGAGCACAAGGTATGGACTGCCATCCTCTACGATGCCGACAACGACGGCTATCCCTATATCAAGAGGTTTACGATGGATGCCACCAAGCGACATCAGAACTTCCTCGGAGAGAATGGCGACAGCAAGTTGATTACGCTCACCGACACCGCATTCCCCCGCATCAAGGTAATCTATGGAGGCGTGGATGCCGTGCGCCCGGCAGAAGAAATCGATGCCGAACAGTTCATCGCCAAGAAGAGCTTCAAGGCTAAGGGCAAGCGACTCACCATCTGGAAACTGGAGAGCATCGAGGAACTGGAGCCGATACGCTTCCCCGAGCCGGAAGACGAAACTCCCCCGGAAGTAGAAACAGCACAAGATGTCGAAGAAGAGAACCTCGACCCTGATGCCAACAAGAGCGAACAACAGGTCATCGACGAACTGACGGGTCAACAGAGCCTCTTCTCCGACAAGGACTTTGAGGAAGACCAAAAGGACAAGGACTGGCTGTCAAGACAATAAATTGCAAAAACGGAGTTTAAGGCCATTGCGCTTAAACTCCGTTTTTTGTAATCGCAGAACGTTACCAATTCATCAATTTTCGAAGGAAAGGCAACAGCTCACTTGCCATTTTCCTGTGCTGCAACTGGCTGGGATGCCAACTGGCGCCATAGCCCAAGTCGCCTGTTTGGAAGGAGAAGTCAAAGCGATACACCTCCTTGTCACCCCTCTTTTGGACATCCTTACAGATACGGTCGAGTACCTTTCTTTGTTCGCCACTCTCCTTCTCGCCCAGCATGGGACCAGTGAGCAGTACAATCTTGGCATCGGGATACTTGCTCCTCACCGTTTTCAGGAAAGCACGGTAGTTTTTTTCATAGAGCGAGATGTCGTAATTGTTGGTGGAGAGGTCGTTGGTGCCTAAGTTGATGCATACCAACTGTGGCTGATACTTGGAAAAATCCCACTTCTCGCCGTGCTTATTAAATAAGGTGTATTCATATTGCCAAGGCATATTCTCAGGAGACCCCTCCTTCGGTCCATCGTAGTTACGGTACACACCGATGCCACTGCGCGACACCGACGTGTGCTGCGCCCCGAGGCTGTCGCTCACGATATTGGCGTATGTCATCCAGTGGTTCTCCGTCTCGTCCTCGAAGGGGTCGCTCGCCTCGATGCTCTCCACACCATAGCCACAAGTGATGGAGTTGCCTATGAATTCTATCTTTCGCCCGGGCAATGCCGGAGCCTCCACGAGTCGGCATCCCTTGTCAAGCACGAATCCCTTGAACTCCGGCTGGCGGAACAATCCCTCTATCGCATACATCAGTCTCACCCGGTGTATCCCTTTGGGAAGAGCCGTCGCCAATGTCACCACAGAGTCGCGCTCAGCATTGAATCCCACCTTGAAGGGTTCGCCCCCATCCACCTGCACCATGAAATAACCCGTCTTCGGCCGGCACACCATCTTCAGCGAAGTACCCTCGAAGGCTGCCTGTATGGTAGTACCCGGATAGTTGAAGCTCGCCACATCGGCATTCTTGGCAAAGCTCACTCGTCCCACATACTGTATCAAGGGATGTGAGGCCTTCACCACTTCTCCCTGAAAAGGCAGCGTAGTGGAAACCTTCTCTCCCCCGGCAAATGCCGTCAGGCTTACCGCCAAGGCAGTAGCCATCGCCATCATCATTTTCTTCTTCATCATAGTCCTTGTTAATTATCGTGCTTGCAAAATTAGCATTTATTCTTGTAAAAAGCAAGCACTTCGAATCTTTTTTCCCGTTTTCTTCTTTTATTTCGGATAAAAGTGTTACCTTTGCATACGATTATGCGCTTGTGGCGAAATTGGTAGACGCGCCAGACTTAGGATCTGGTGGTTTAGGCCGTGTAGGTTCGAGTCCTATCAGGCGCACGAATAAAAAATCCTAACTGCTTGATAATAAGCGGTTAGGATTTTTCAGTTTAAGAAATTGCCGAGTTATTGCCGAGTTATCTCAGCACTATTTTATTTAGAAAACTCGAAGATTATCGGATATTTTGACAAAAGTTGCAATTTTCGCAATATTTCTTAAAGTTACATTTCATAACTTGACTTCTTGTATTGGAGTACCATCTACCAAGTTTACCTAATTATTGCTTTATCCATTCCTATATGCCAGGTATTTTTAATGAAAAAGGAATAATTCACTCTGAAACTACATTTCTCTTCTATATCTATGCTTTATTTTCAAAGAAAAAGATTATCTTTGTACCTGATTAAACATAAAATGGTATGAATATTATTGAATTATACGAAAACTTGAAAGGCAGCTACAAAAGTTACCTTGAAAGCTTTATAACCATAAAGGATGAACGAATCAAGGAGAAGGTCAGCGGTTCCATCAAAAACGAAAAACTGTGGCCAAAGGCATTGATTCAATTCAATCCAAACTTTGAGAAGGGAATAGGTGTAAAGGAACTTATTGCCAAGGGACTTTCTATCCACAAAGATTTGGAGTTTTTCTTCGACAAACCCTTCTACAAGCACCAGCAAGAAGCTATAGAGTTAGGTTGCCAAGACAAAGAGTTCATTGTTACATCAGGAACTGGCTCTGGTAAGTCACGTACCTTTATGGCAACAATATTCAATTATGTTCTACTTCACGAAGAATCCTGCAAGGATAAGACAATAGCGATTATCGTCTATCCGATGAATGCCTTGATCAATTCACAGGCAGAGGAACTTAGTCGCTACAAAGCCGAATTTGAAGAAAGAACAGGACGTTCTTGTCCTTTTACATTTGGCAAATATACAGGTCAAGAGAATGACGAAGCACGCACGAAGATGCAACAAACTCCTCCTAACATCATTTTAACTAACTATATGATGCTGGAGTTGCTCATGACTCGTGCAGGCAAAGAAGAAGACTTACGCAAATGTTTCTTGGAGAACTTACACTTTCTTGTTTTCGATGAGTTACACACTTATCGTGGAATGCAAGGAAGTGACGTTTCATTTCTTATCCGTAGAATTAAATCACTGGCAACAGGACACGTCCTTTGCTTCGGAACATCAGCTACTATGGTGGCTGATGACAGCATGAGTTATAGCCAGCAACGAGAAAAAGTTGCTGAGGTAGCCTCATGTATCTTCGGAAGTTCATACTCAAAGAACCAGGTGATAGACGAAACGCTTGCCATTGGATTATCCGATGATGAGCCTTCGGATGGAGAACTGCGTAATTGCATCAACAATCCTGTACCCAATTCTACAGACATTAATGAGGCTAAGAAATATCCTACAGCCATTTGGATTGAGCAAACCATCGCACTTGACTATAATAAAAAGGAACAGAAATATTTTAGGGGAAAGCCTATTTCCATTGAGAAAATGGCAGAACTTTTGAGTATCACGACTGGCGAGAACAGAACTAATTGCCAAAAGCATATCATTGATGTGCTAAATTGGTGTAATCACTTAAACCAACAAAAAGGCGTATCTGTTCTTCCTTACAAAGTGCATCAGTTCATCCCTCAAACAGGAAATGTTTATCTGACAATAGGAGAACAAAATAATCGCCAGATTACAGTTGAGGAAAAACTCTACTGTGAGGAACTGTCACATGGTGATACAAAAGTTATGTATTATCCTGTTGTTTTCAGCCGTCTAAGTGGACATGAATTTTATGTTGTAAAAATCAATGGCAGCCTAATCATGCCAAGAAACTTTGATGGTTATGCCTCTGGAGATGGAGACAGTGACATCAATGATGGCTATATTATTCTCCCTCATACAGGAGAAGACATTACAAATTACCTCTTGGATGTAAAATCAGACGATATACCTTCTGATTGGTACACTACTAATAAAAAAGGTATACGCAAACTAAAAAAAACATACGAATCACGTATTCCACAAAAGGTATATGTGACACAATCTGGTGCATATAGTCCAATAGAGCCTATAGATGGTATGGGGTATATGGAAGCGATCTTTGTGCCTTCGCCTTTAATGTATGATCCTACAGCTCGTGTTGTCTATAAAGGAAAGCAATCTGAATATTCCAAGCTATCAAGAATTGGCGGTGAAGGTAGAAGCACAGCTACTACAGTCTTGTCATACGAGGATATTGTACTGATGCAAAAAATGGGAATAGCACAGAATGATAGAAAGGTCTTGACATTTGTTGATGCTCGCCAAGATGCAGCTTTACAAGCAGGTCACTTCAATGATTTCATTCGCATAGGAAAAATACGTTCTGCCATTTGGAACGCCATCAAAGACGCTACAGAACCTATAGATAGCACAAGGATTGCTCGTATGGTGCTGGACAATCTTCATCTTGACATAAATGACTATTCTATCCGCCAAGGACTTCGTGGTGGTCGTGCCAATGATGTAAAAAATATCATGGAGAGATACCTCTCCACTATCATATATGATGACCTGGCAGGTAACTGGACTGTAATCATGCCTAATTTGGAGGATTGTGCCCTCTTAAACATTGGGTATAAATATCTCCATGAAGAAATTACAGGTGAAAACGATTCCGAGCGTTTATATGATATACCTGAACTGGAAGGATTGGATGATGAACAAAAAGAAGAGTTCATTACCCAAATTCTCGATTACTTGTGCCATAAGCTTTGCATTTACAGTAGTGAGAGAACCATTCAAGCAGTAAAAGATACAACAAAGGCTGTAAGGGAATATCTGAAAGCACCTTGGACACTTGACGAAAGTGACAAAATTGAGGAAGCCAAAGAGTTATTCATCACGAATCCTCGCAGACGAAATTCGTACAATTTGGAAAGCGGAGGCTATAGAAGTAAATTGGGCATATTCGTTCGTGACTATATAGAAAAGAACACTGGACATGCCATCGGTAACGAAGAGGCATATACAAGATATATGACAGGGCTTTTTGAAGCTTTGTCAAACTTTATCATATACGAAAATGGAACCTATCAGTTAGACTATGGATGTATTCTATGGCAAGCTGGCGACAAGCAACATATTCGCCGTGACTTGGTACGTTTCCGCACGTTGGATGGAGGTGATTGGTTAGAAAAAGAACCTAACCATTACTTCCAACAGTTCTATCAAAGCATACCTCTCAAAGATGTATGCTTAGAGGCAAAAGACCATACAGGACAGGTTTCAAAAGAAGACCGAGAACAGCGTGAGCAAGATTTCCGTGAAGGCAAATTCCCGATTCTTTACTGTTCTCCTACAATGGAGCTTGGTATTGACATTAAGGACTTGTCCATTGTCGGTATGCGTAATGTACCTCCAACACCTGCAAATTATACCCAACGAGCTGGTCGTGCAGGTCGAAGTGGTCAAGCTGCATTAGTTTATACTTATTGCCGTCCACGCAACTCTCATGAGAATTATTATCTCAGCCATCCAGAGAAAATGGTAAAAGGAGAAGTGAAAGCTCCTCGTATGGAATTAGTCAATGAAGAATTATTCCGTACTCACCTCCATTCTACCATACTCTCATTGTGTCCTATCAAGGAACTATCTGATGGCATCAAGGACTTAGTAGATTACACCGACATCAACAACATCACTTTAAAAGATGAAGTTCGTGTCGCCCTACAACTCACTCCTGAGCGCAAAGAACAAATCAAGACTGTGTTTAAACAAATCATGAATGACACTTTCTTGAAGAATCGAATGGACTCAGAAAAGCCTATCTGGTTTACCGAGCATTGGTTGGACAATATTCTTACCAATTATGAGTATGATTTCGACAAGGCACTCGACCGCTGGCGTTCTCTGTATAAACAGGCACAAACTCAAATAGAGGAAGCAAGTCTTGTCATCAACAACCGCATCTATGGTGAGAATTCAAAAGAGAAACGTGAAGCCCACCTGAAACAAACACGTGGTGAAAGTCTTCGAGACTTATTACTTGGAGGGAAACAACTTAAGAATAAGGAAGAAAGCGAATTCTACCCTTATCGCTATCTTGCAAGTGAAGGATTCTTACCAGGTTACAACTTCACGAAGTTGCCACAGCGTGCGCTGTTACAATATAAGTCTGAAAAGGTTGAGTATCTAAGCCGTCCAAAGCGTCTTGCACTGAGCGAGTTCGGACCACAAAATATTATATATAATAATGGTGGAAAGTTCCGTGTCAATCGCATGCAGATACTTTCTGATGTGATTCCGCACAAATTCTTCTATAATCCAAAGACTGGTGTCGTATATAAAGACGAGGAGAATACTACGCATCATACCGACATCATAACTGGAGAGTCGCTTGATGGAGTAGCCAAGCTTATTCCTGGTATGTGCATTGAGGCACAAGACATGGTGGCGACGGAAACAGAAAAAATCACTTGCCAAGAGGAAGAACGTTCTCGTAAATACTATCAAACGAAGACATTCTTTGCCAGTGATAATCCAAGAGCCATCAGCGAATGTGAGCTAAAATCTCCTCATGGAGAACATTTGGCAAATATCCGCTACATTCCAT
>CAVEJY010000047.1:0-3084 GCA_963616155.1 Acutalibacteraceae bacterium | reverse complement strand
CTTACTTATATATTGGAATCTCGCAATGATAGCAATGGCAATGGCTTTGCCTTCGATACAAAGACTGGCGACTGGATAAGCAATGATCGCTTGGCACGAATACAAGAGGAAGCAGACAAGAACCCAGAAGAAGCAGAGAGAACCAAGTTTGTCAAACTCTTCACGGAAACGACTGCCAATGCCATATACATCCAGCCATTACAGGCTTTGCTCTTAGACAGAAAAGAAGCAGTTCGCACCTTCCTATATGCTTTCAAGCAAGCCATCGAGGATGTTTTCCAAATTGAAGGAAGTGAAATGGGAGCAGAAGTCATGGGAGACGGAACGACACCAAACATTCTTATCTACGAGAATGCGGAAGGTTCTTTAGGAGTGCTCAGTCGCCTCGTGCATGAGCCAGAAGCATATAGGGATGTAGTGCAAAGAGCATACGACATTTGCTTTAACAAGCCAGAACTGACACAGGATGAAATCAATGAGTTGACTCCTGCCGATTACTCCAATCTGCTCAACTACTATAATCAGCCATATCATCAACAAATTGATATTCGTTTGATTTATAGAACTTTGAAGTTGATGCAAGAAGCTAAGGTGGAATTGCATGGCGCAGGACAGACATTGAGCTACGACGAGCAATATGATGCACTGGAAGCGGCACGTGACCATAATAGTTCCACAGAATATGAGTTCTTGAAGTATCTTCATGAGCATCACTTGCGCTTGCCAGACAAAGCACAGCCGATGTTCCCTGAAGAATACTATGTGCAACCAGACTTTATGTATGGCGAACGCATAGTTGTATTTTGCGATGGCACGCCACACGACCGTCCCGAAGTACAAGAGGATGACCGAGAAAAGCGTGAGGTGCTTGAAGATGCAGGATTTGTCGTATTGGCTTGGCATTATGCCACCCCACTGGCAGATTTTATTGCGCAATATTCTGATATATTTACCCCAGTAAAATAAATGATATGGATTACAAGACTGGTACATTGATAGAATTTAGGAATCGTCCTTGGGTTGTTCAACAATCAGGAGAGGATGCCCTTATGATTATAAAGCCTTTGGGAGGTACTGATGCCGAGACCATCGGTCTCTATCTTCCACTCTATGGGGATGAACTTCAGATTCATTCCTACAATTTCCGTCGTCCTTCAGCAGAAGACATCGGCAAAAACAGTTATAAGGCATCTGCCAAGGTGCTTTACAATGCTTGCCGTTTATCTTTTCGTGACATAGCAGGTCCATTCCAATGCTTGGGTAAACTATCTTTTGAACCACGTCCATATCAAATGGTTCCATTAATTCTTGCCCTCAAACAGGAAAGGATACGTCTTCTTATTTCTGATGACGTTGGTATCGGTAAGACATTGGAATCATTGTTGATTGCCAAGGAACTGCTCGACCGCCATGAAATCAATCGCTTTGCAGTGGTATGTCTGCCACATCTTTGCGAACAGTGGCAAAATGAAATCAAAGACAAGTTTGGATTGGATGCAGAGATTATACGTTCTTCTACAATAAGTCGCTTGGAGAAAAAACTGCGCCCTGACCAGAATGTATTCCGTGATATTCCTTATCAAGTTATCTCCATTGATTATGTGAAGCAAGGTAATAAGCGTAATATATTCCTTGACCATTGTCCTGACTTTGTTATTGTGGATGAGGCACATACTTGCGCTAAGCCAACTGGTGCCAACAAGTACCAACAACAACGCTACCGATTATTAAGTGACTTGGCAAATAAGCCTGAACAACAGTTGGTTTTGCTTACAGCTACCCCACATAGCGGTCAAAGCGAGGAGTTTCAATCGCTCATTGGATTGCTAAATCCTAAATTCGAGAACTACCAACTCCAAACAGCCAACGAACGTGAGGAACTATCCCATTACTTCGTGCAGCGTCGACGTGCCGACATCAAGCAATATTTAGGGGATGAAGTGGTTTTCCCAGAACGTGTTCGCATAGACAAGGACGAATACTCCTATACTCCTGAATATCGCAACCTATTAGGTAGTTTGATAGAATATGTAAAGCATGGAATCCAGAAGGTGTCAGGGGCTGACAAACGAAAACAACGATATATTTACTGGGATTTGCTTGCCTTGATGCGTGGTGTAATGTCAAGCCCAGATGCTGGTATCAGCATGTTGCAAAACAAGATAGATAAAAGGGAAGATTCGTCATCCGCCAATACTGATGATGAATCCGAACAAGTATATGTATTCAACGACCCTCTAAAGGACTTGTTGAATGCCGTCGATGTCGTGCCAGAAGCATTAGAGACAACCAACACCACTGATAAAAAGGAATTCAAAAACTTCATCCAACAACTGGAACATATCAAAGAGACTGATTCGGACGAAAAAGTAAAACAGGCTCTTGACATCGTGAAGTTCTCACTTGACAGTGGCATGAATCCCATTGTGTTCTGCCAATACATACAAACTGCAGAATATGTAGGTCAGTACATCATGGAGCATTTTGCAAGCAACAAGAAATTCAAGAAAGTTGTTGTGGGAGTTGTTACCAGTCGTATGGCTGACGAAGAACGTAAGATGAAGATTGATGCTTTGTCGCAGGAAGACCGTCACGTATTGGTTTGTACCGACTGCCTTTCTGAGGGTGTCAACTTGCAACAAGGATTTGAGGCTGTTATCCATTATGACCTGCCTTGGAACCCAAACCGTATGGAACAACGAAATGGACGTATCGACCGATTTGGTCAGACGGCTCATGACGTATTGGTTTCCACCCTTCATGCCAAGAACAACCCAGTGGATGACATCGTACTCAATGTTCTTTATAAGAAACAAGAGGAAATCCGCAAGAAATTAGGAGTATATCTTCCTATTGCAGATAATGACGCTTCACTTATGGAGAACATCATGCAACGCATTTTCGATGCCAAGGTTCCAACAAGAACAGACTATATGGAACAATCTTTGTTCGACAATGACCCTGAATGGAAGAAACAACAGGATGAAGAGCTTGAGATACAACTCAAGAAGATGGAAGAGAACGAGAAAATTTCTCATACCTACTTTGCACACAACAATAAGCAGATGGATCCTACCCACTTGA
>CAVEJY010000046.1:0-3638 GCA_963616155.1 Acutalibacteraceae bacterium | reverse complement strand
TCACGCTTGTTGCCACGTTGTACTTGCCCAGGTGGTTGGGGTCATCGCCCTGGTAGCCTTTCACCTCAGCCTCCGCCATGCGTGCGTTGACCAATGCGTCCTCGCCGAAGCTCTCCCAGATACGGCTCCAGCGTGGGTCGCGACCCAGGTCGAGTACAGGGTTGTAGACCCAGGGACAGTTGGCAGCACGGCTCTCGTAGGCGCATACCTCAGCCATGGTCTTCGTCAGTTGTGGGTTGAACGATGCACCGAGGTTGATGGGTTGGGGGAAGAACGTTCCGCCCTGCACATAGGTCACGCCGTGGTTGTTGTCGAGTCCGTAGATGGTTGGGATGTTCATTTCCTTCAGCGACTTCTTTTGGATCAGTCGAATCCACTCCTGCCACTGGGCTACGGAGTGTGCCCGTGTACCGGGAGCGTTGAGGATGCTGCCTACCTTGTACTTCGTGATGCATGTGTCGAGCATCGTCTCGTTGAGTACCCATTCGCTTGCGGGGTTGCCTTCGTAAATGTCGAGGTTGTAAGGGGCGAGCTTCTCGATAATCTTTTTGTCCGAGAGCTGCAACAGTTCCTTTGCTTTCTCAGCTGGTTGTCCCAGCTCGCGAACGGCTTGTACTACTTTGCTGCGGTCCAGTTTTCCATTCTTGACCTGCACCTTTCCCATTACGTCGAGGTTCAGCTCCAGCATCTGACCGATTTTCTCGTCGAGCGTCATCTTCTTGAGGGTCTTCTCGATGTTTTCTTCGATTTTCTCATCCCGTGGAATGGCAGGGCGTACACGTTGTGCCATGGCACTCATTCCTACGAGTGCGAGGGCTACAAGTAAAAAGTTTCTCTTCATTATGTTTTAATTATTTAATGTTTAAAGTCTTAACATACGGATTGCTGTAAGTGAAGCGGGGCCAATCCTCGCCATCCTTGCCTGCGGGATGGCCGTATTTGGCAAAGTTCGTCCAGTAGTCCATCATCTCGTCCAGGCAGAAGCCAACCATATAATCTACATCGGCAACGTGGTTGGCAGTCACGGCCTCGTCGAAGGTCTCCGTCAGAACAACACCGTCCTGATGAGGTGAGGCGAATCCCCACGCATTGATCTTCAGTAAGTCCTCGGGCTCTCGGCCGTCAGCTGATCTGCGGAAGGCTTGAAAAGCCTTTGTGCCAGGTTGTAGAGGTTATGTCGCCAGGTGTACCATGAGTGTCCGCCGGGGGATTCGTAGAACTCATACTTGATACCTGCCTCGTCGAACAGCTTCAGCGTGGCGAGACCGTTCTTATAGGCGATGTCCTCGGGACCGCCCTGGGTGAACACCAACTGGCGCACGCCGGTCTTGACACCCTCGGCCACCTTGAGTACCCGTTGGCGGTAACTCTCGAACTGCTTCTTTTCTGCAGGGAACCATCCCGAACTCAGCACCCAGAAGTAGCCGAACTTGTCGTAGTCGTTCAGGATGGTCTCCATCGTCTCCATACCTCCCATCGACAGCCCCGCCATTGCACGGTGGTCTTTGTCGGTCAGCACTCGGTAGTTGTCCTCGACATAGGGGATGATGCTCGTCACGAGGTCGCGCTCGAAGATGGGCACTTCGTCCATCAGGTTCTCGGTCTTGATGGAGCCGTTGGGCATCACTACTACCATCGGCTTCATCTTCCCTTCGGCCATCAGGTTGTCGAGGATGTCGCCTGCACAGCCAACGCCCGACCAGGCGGCGTCGTTGTCACCGCCACCGTGGACGAGGTAGAGAACGGGCAGCCGATCCTGGCTCTTCTCATAGCCAGCAGGTGTCCATACATACATCCGTCGCATCTCCTTCAGCGTCTCGCTGTAGTAATGACGCTCCGCCACGGCACCGTGAGGGATGTTTGTGCGGCGGTCGAAGAACTGTCTGCCGTCGCTCACGCAGGCGAGGGCGAAAGTCTCGTTGAGGATGGGGTCTTTCGGGTCCTGCACCCTCACGCCGTCAACGGTGAAATAGTATCGATACACTCCATCCTTCACATTGGGGATGGTGCCCGACCATACGCCGTTTGGTGCTTTCTGGAAATTCACGGGATAGTCCCACGTCACCACGTCGCCCATGATACCGACCTGCTTGGCCTCGGGCGCATAGATGCTGAATACCACCCTGCCGTCGCCGAGGTTGCGGACTGGCTGCAATGTGTCGTTCGGGTTCAGTTGGCGGTTCCCTTGCGCATAGGCAGGAGCCATCGTACCAACTGCCATGACCATTGCCAAAAACATTTTCTTGTTCATGATGTAATTCTTGGGGATGAAAGATTATTTGAACAACTTCTGGGCGAACATGGTCAGATAGATGCGCCAGTTGCGCCAGATGTGGCCGCCCTCTGTCTCCACATACTCGTAGGGGAACCTCTTCTGGTCGAGATATTGCCGGAGGTCGGCGCTGCTCTGGTAGAGGAAGTCGGTCTTGCCCATGGCTATCCAGTAGAGTTTGGGCTTGCTGCCGAAGAGACGGGTGGATTGCTTGTCGAAGTCAGGACTGTTCTTCATCTGGTCGGCGAAAGACTCCTTAAAGTCACCGTTGAGGTGCAGACCGGCGGAGAAGAGACCGTAGTAGTCGAACTTGGTGGGGTAGCGGAGGCTGATGCCGAAGGTGTGTCCGCCGCCCATCGACAGACCACAGACTGCACGGTGGGAGCGGTCTTTGAGAGTGTGGTAGTGGCTGTCCACATAGTTCACGATGTCCATGAAACTTTCCTCCATCGTTGCCACGGCAGGCTGTTTGGGTCCCGTTCCGCCGCTCGTGAAGCCGGGCTGGTACATGCCGAACGACCACTCACCGGGAGCTGCCTGGCAGTTGGGGTTGCCGTTGGGCATCACCACAATCATCGGCTTTGCCTTGCCCGTGGCGATGAGGTTGTCGAGAATCTGTGCGGCACGGCCCAGCTCGCTCCAGGCATTCTCGTCTCCGCCCGCTCCGTGGAGCAGGTAGAGCACTGGGTACTTGCCGCCCTTGTCGTAGCCTGCGGGGGTGTAGACGGTCATGCGGCGCTGCATCTTCAGCGTGGGACTGTCGTACCATACCTTGCTCAGGTTGCCGTGTGCCACCTCGTTCACGCTGTAGAGATCGCCCTTGTCACCCTTGGTGTCGCTGACGATAAAGATGTTGGAGAAGGTCGTGATGTCACGGTTCTCGTAGATGTTGGCAGGATCTTTCAATCCTGTCATTCCGTCGATGTTGAAGGTGTAGCTGTAAAGCTCCGGCGAGAGCTTGCCGGTGGTGTAGGTCCAGATGCCGCCCTTGCCTTCCGTCAGTGAGGCAACGCCTGGCTCCTCCACGGTTCCGTACCCGGGCACCGTCCTCTTGGCAGCGGGCAGGAAGTCGCCCGTCACCTCTACCTTGACTGCCTTGGGGGCGAAGAGCTGGAAGGTCACTGTGCCGTCGGCATTCACGATGGGCGACTGCATGGTGGTGCCGTTGAATAACTTCTCCTGTGCCTGAGAGGACACTGTGCAAAGCGCGCAGAATGTAATGGCTAAAAATTCCTTTTTCATACGTTCTTATCTTATTGTTGTTTTTGTACTATAGTCAACTGTCTGCAAAGGTATATAAAATTTATCAAGGTGTCGTTTCATTTCGTTCTTTTTATTTTTCTATTTGTTCAAAAACAAACAAAAA
>CAVEJY010000045.1:0-24742 GCA_963616155.1 Acutalibacteraceae bacterium | reverse complement strand
TTCCGACATCTGCGTCAACAGTTCGTCCTTGGTAATGCCGCAGATTCCGGCATACTCATCTACCATCGAGATGTTGGTGATGTTGTTGAGTTCGCTGAAGATGCTTACCTGCGAGAACTTGGTGATGCCCGTGAGGAAGACGAAGCGGAGCTTGCCCTCTCTCATCTTTAATGGACTATAGAAGTTGCGCATGATATTGCGCAATACGTCCAATTGCTCTTTCTCATGCACTACATCCAGCATGGGCGCATCATATTCGTCGATGAGCACCACCACCTGCTTGCCGCTCTTCTCGTAAGCAGTGTCAATGAGGTCTTTGAGACGGATGTTGGCATCAATCTTCTCGCTTCGATACCCCCATTTAACCTCTTGCTCCAGGAGTATGTCTGCCAAGTATCTTTCCAGTTGGTCTTTCTCCATGTGCTTGCCGCCGCTCAAATCGAAGTGGAGCACAGGGTATTCCGTCCACTCTTGCTCCAATGTTTCGATGGCAAGTCCCTTGAAAAGGTCTTTCTTGCCCTCGAAGTAACTCTGCAATGTGGTAACGAGGAGCGACTTGCCGAAACGGCGGGGACGCCCCAGAAAGAAATAAGTACCGTTGGTATGAGCCATACGATAGATGTATTCCGTCTTGTCGATATAGAGCTTGTCTTCTTTCCGGATTCGCTCAAAGGTCTGAATGCCCAAAGGATATAGTTTTCTTGCCATACGCTGAATTTTTCTGCAAATATACTACTTTTATTTGAAACCTGTATCATAATAAATATAAAAAGCGACGTGGGGCACGTCGCTTTTTTATATTTCTGTGGTTTCCTGCGAGTCTGGGTTACAGCCCTTTCCCATCCACCACTATCTTCTCGAAGATGATGGCAGGGTCGTTGGGGGTAAGCGTAAGGGTATGGATGCCGTCTGGGGTGGCAGGCAATTCCATCTCTACTACCTTGACAACTACGCGGGAGGCGATGGTGGGGTAGTAGATGTCGTAGATGTTTTCGGGCTTCTCGTTCAGCCGCTCGTTGAAGTTGACGGTGACGGGCTGCTGGCCGTCGATGCTTACTCCGTAGGTCATGCCACCCTTGTTCAGATAGTCGAGGGTAGACTTGGTGGTGACATGGATGCGTACTTTCCTTGTTTGGATGTCCGCGGAAGACAGCTTGAACCTGTAGGAGATGCTCGCTCCCTTTACGGGCTGGGTGTATGGCATCAGGGTCATGCCTGCCAGACTCTTGCCCATGAAAGGAATCTCCACCCACTTGGCACCCTCTGCTCCCTTTGCCGTGGCAGGCGCATCTGTCTTGTCGCTATAATAAGGTGCCTCTATCTCTACCACGCCGTTCTTCCCGGAGATGACACTCCCTGCTGCCACTCGGTAGAGCGTCGGACAGGTGTCCTTTTCGAAATTGTCGTTCCAGGAGGTGTAGCCGATGTGCTTCTGGGTCATCATGCCGTTCCATTTCCCGTGGGCCATCTTCGTGTTATAGAAGTCGCAGATGAGCGAGTCGCGCTTGAAGAGCCGCCCGCACTCGTCGGCCCATTCGTTGGCCTTCGGGTTGCCCTGTGCGTAGAGGGCGTGGTTCATAGCCTGTGCGAAATACATCTGGTGCAGGTTGCTCATCACCTCCAGGGGGAAGAGGATGATCTGGCGGTAGGCATCGTGATAGGCAGAGGGCAGACGGTTGTACTGGCGGAGGGCATCTGCCTCCAGCTGCAGGTATTGGTTGACGATGGCTTGCCATTCGCCGTTTTCCACATGATAAGTGTTCTTGCTGAGCATCTCGGCGGTGCATCTGCCATTGTACTTGCAGGTGAGGTTGAGGATGCGTGCGGCTTCCTCAGCCTCTGCGTCGCCAAACTGCTGTGCGCAGAAATCTCTTACATGGTCGGTGATGCGGTCTACGGAATACTGCTTAGGATTCCATGCCATGTCGAGGAACTGGCTGATGGGGTACTCCATAGGCTTGAGGTCGCCCACGTTGAGAATCCAGAGCCGGTCGATACCGTTCTCATAGGCAAGGGTGAGTTGTTCCCAAGGGTTTTGCACAGGGGTAGCGTTGATAAACTTGGAGTTGCGGGGCGCACCCACATAGTCTACGTGATAGTACAGTCCCCATCCGCCCTTGTGCTTGCGCTCCTGGGCATTGGGCACACGGCGCACGTTGCCCCAGTTGTCGTCGCAGAGCAGGAGGGTTACGTCGTCGGGCACCTTCATCCCCTTGTCGTAGTAATCCAACACCTCTTTATATAAGGCCCACACCTGTGGAGTTTCGCTGGCTTTCTTGCCTGTGACATCGGTGATAATCTTGCGCTGGTCGGCAATGATTTCCTGCATCAGTCGGGTGTCGGCTTCCTCGCTCATCGCCTCGTCGCCGTCGCCACGCATTCCGATGGTTACGATTTGTTCCGTACCCTTCATCCGCTCGATGCCCTCCCGGAAGAACCTTTGCAGTCCCTCCTTGTTCTTCTGGTAGTTCCAGGCCCCCCATTCCTTGCGGTGGCGGGCATATTCCTGATGGTTGCGTGCCATCGGTTCGTGGTGAGAGGTACCCATGATGATGCCCATCTCGTCTGCCGTCTTCTCGTTCTCCGCATCGTCGGCGTAGAAAGCCCAGCCCCACATGGCAGGCCACATCATGTTGCCTCGCAAGCGGAGCACCAGTTCGAATACCCGTTGGTAGAAGCGGTGGTCGCCATAGTCTGTGCCGTAGGTGTTCTTGACCCAGGAGGTGAGGCAAGGGGCCTCGTCGTTGAGGAAGATGCCGCGGTAGCGCACGGCAGGTTCGCCGTCTGTGTAGATACCCTTGTTGACAAAGATGGAGTCGTGGTGTTCCACGGGTACGTCTGCCCAGTCGTACCAGGGCGATACTCCCATCTGCTTCGACAGTTCGTAGATGCCGTAGATGGTGCCTCGGCGGTCGCTGCCGGCGATGACGAGCTGACCGTTGACGAGGGTGATGATGAATTTTTCCCTTTTGCCTTTCAGGAGATTGGCGTTGATGAGTTTCTTCTTAGTGAGCAGGTCGATGGCGGCGGAGTGCCCGAGGGTGCCGACGACGATGGAAGATGCCTTGTCTGCATCCGGAGAGACGGTGGAACGGCTTCCGCTCACCCGGGCGATGTCTTTGACCAGGGCATCGACGGCATGGCTCACGCCCTTGCAGTCGCCGGGGTCCATGTAGATGGCGACGGTATTGTTGCGGTTGATGAGTACGTCGCCTTGGCGGAAGGTCACAAAGCGGTCGGCGGCATTGCCCCCGACGGGAGAGAGGAGGGCGATGCAGCAGACGATGGCTTTCTTGAGATGTTTTTGTTTCATAAGATGTATGTCTGCAATGTTTTCTGCAAAGATAGGCAATTGATGGGAAAGATACCTTGGCTGATGTAATCAATGTATTGCGTGGTGTTTCTTTTCCCGACAAGTATATGGCAGGGTGTGGAAAAAGAGGCGGGAGGGTATGTCGGGGAAAAGTATTTGTTACATCCTGTAAAGTGTTATTGGGGGGATTGGCTTATCTTTGCATTCGTTCTAACGAAGAGTAATCACTTTCAATTAAAATCATGACGATGGGTAAAAATATCGTGCTGTCACTGCTTGTCCTCCTTTTCTCCTGTGGCTTGTCGGCTTTCCCGCAAAGGGCGCAGGCTACGGAAAAGGACAGTTTCCAAAACCCCATGCTCTGGGCTGACGTGCCGGACGTGGATGTAATCCGTGTGAATGATGCCTTCTATATGGTAAGCACCACGATGCACCTGATGCCGGGCGCACCCATCATGAAGTCGAAGGACCTCGTGAACTGGGAAACCGTCAACTACATCTTCCCACGGCTCACCGACTCGCCCAAGTACGACATGCAGGAGGGCACGGCATACGGGCGCGGCCAGTGGGCTACCTCCCTGCAGCACCACAAGGGCAAGTTCTACGCACTCTTTGCGCCCAACGACTCGCCCGGCGGCGAGACCTATATCTGCACTGCCGACGATATTGAGGGCCAGTGGACCGTCCACAGCCGTATGCGCCACTTCCACGATGCCGCCCTCTTCTTCGACGATGACGACAAGGCATATGTGTTTTATGGCACGGGCGAGATGGTGCAGCTTAACAGCGACCTGACAGACGTGGTGGAGGGCAGTCATCGCCAGCTCTTCCAGCGTGATGCGGAAGAGACGGGACTCCTCGAAGGCTCCCGTGTCATCAAGCACAACGGCAAGTATTACCTGCTGATGATTTCCTGGACCAAGGGGCATCCTCGCCGGGAGGTGTGCTATCGTGCCGACAACCTCCAAGGAACTTGGGAGAAGAAGGTGATTCTTGAAACGGAATTCGAAGGCTTCAACGGCGTAGGTCAGGGCACCATCGTGGATGCCAAGGACGGCAACTGGTATGGCATCATCTTCCAAGACCGTGGCGGCGTGGGCAGAGTGCTGACCCTCGAACCCTGTACTTGGAAAGACGGCTGGCCTATGCTGGGCGATGCACAAGGCAATATCCCGCTTGTGATGCAGAAACCCGTGCAAGGCTATGAGGGTAAGGGCATCGTGTACAGCGACGACTTCGGCAAGGACAAGCTCGACCTGCAATGGCAGTGGAACCATAATCCGGTAGACGAGGCTTGGTCGCTCTCTGAGCGTAAGGGATACTTGCGTCTAAAGACGAGCCGTCTTGCCCAAAATCTCTTTATGGCTCCCAATACCCTGACCAACCGTATGGAAGGCCCCGCCTGCGAGGGCATCATCAAGATGGATGTCGGCAAGATGAAGGACGGCGACGTGGCGGGCTTTGCCGCCTTCCAAGGCGATGCCGCCCTGCTTTCCATCGTCAAGGAAGGCAAGAAGACTTACATCGTGGGCAGCAAGGACAATGTCTCGCTTACTGATAAGGAAAAGAAAGTGACGGAGGTGAAGCACGAGGAGGTGTATCGGCAGCTATTGAAGTCGAAGACCGTCTGGCTGAAGATAGTTTGCGACTTCCGTCTGCACAAGGACCTCGCCACCTTATTATATAGTATAGACGGCAAGACGTGGACCCCCGCCATCCGGGACTTCAAGATGCTCTACGACTACCGCCGCCTCTTCATGGGCACCCGCTTCGCCATCTACAACTATGCCACCCAACAGAGCGGGGGATATGTAGACGTGGACAGCTTTGAGTATCACAAGAAATAGATAGAAATATGTTGTGTTTTTTAGTTAGAAAGAAGGTTTGGTGCTTGTCATGGCTTTTGCTCCTTTGTCCGGTGCTCGGCATGGCAAAGGGCGTGAAGTCTGACAACGCCACCAAGCTGTGGTATGATGCTCCGGCCAGTCACTGGCTGGAGGCACTGCCCATCGGCAACTCGCACCTTGGGGCGATGGTATTCGGCGGAACGCTCGACGAGAGAATCCAACTGAACGAGGAGACTTTCTGGAGCGGCGGTCCGCACGACAACAACAGCAAGCAGGCCTTGGCATATCTGCCGGAGGTGAGACGGCTCATCTTCGAGGGCAGGGAGAAGGAGGCCGAGGCTCTCGTCAACAAGTATTTCGTGCCTGGTCCCAGCGGCATGCGGTTCTTGCCGATGGCAGACCTGCACGTCAAGATGAATCTGCAAGGCAAGGTGGAGCAGTACCAGCGTGAACTGGACTTGACCAAGGCCGTGGCAACCACCCGCTTTGTGGTGGACGGGGTGCAGTATACCCGTACTACCTTCGCCTCGTTGGCAGACGGCGTACTCGTCTGTCATGTCAAGGCGAGCAAGAAAGGCAAGCTCGCCCTGGACCTCAAGTTGGATGCACCCTTTGAGCATCATACGCAGGCCACTGCCAATGGCATGAAGCTGACGGTGAAGGGGCAGGAACAGGAGGGCATCCAGTCTGCCCTCACGGCGGAGTGCGTGGCTGAGATGCGGAACGACGGAACGGAGGCTACCGTCATCGTGAGTGCCGCCACCAACTTCGTAAACTATCATGACGTGTCGGGCAACGCCTCGCAGCGCAATGCCGACTATATAAATAAGGTAAGGAAGATGACTTATGCACAGTTGCTGAAGAGACATGTGGACAAGTATCAGCAGCAGTTTGGTACGGTCAGCCTGTCCTTGCCTACGGACGGCAACGCCTCGCTGCCTACCAACCGGCGGTTGGATAATTTTACCGGCAGCAAGGACATGGCGATGGTGGCACTGATGTTCAACTACGGTCGCTACCTCCTTATATCATCCTCGCAGCCCGGCGGACAGGCAGCCAACCTGCAAGGCGTTTGGAACGACGACAAGTTTGCACCCTGGGACAGCAAGTACACCATCAACATCAATACCGAGATGAACTACTGGCCAGCCGAGGTAACCCACCTGAGCCGCAATGCCGAGCCCCTCTTCTCGCTCATCAAGGACTTGAGCGAGACGGGAGCCAAGACCGCCCGCGAGATGTACGGGTGCCGGGGATGGATGGCGCACCACAACACGGACATCTGGCGCATTGCCGGTGTCGTGGACGGTGCCTTCTGGGGCATGTTCCCCAACGGTGGCGCCTGGCTCTCCACGCATCTCTGGCAGCACTACCTCTACACCGGCGACAAGGACTTCCTGCGCCAGTGGTATCCTGTGCTGAAAGGTGCGGCCGACTTCTACCTCGACTATATGCAGCCCATGCCGGGCACGGCGTGGAAGGTAACCGTGCCGTCCGTCAGTCCCGAGCAAGGTCCAAGCGGAAAGGGAACGGCGATGACGGCAGGATGCACGATGGACAACCAGATAGCCTTCGACGCACTGAGCAACGCACTCCACGCCGCAGAGATACTGGGCGAGGATGCAGAGTCGCGCACTGCCTACCGGAAAGCCATCGACTCTTTGCCGCCGATGCAGATAGGCAAGTATGGGCAGCTACAGGAATGGATGACAGATGCCGACGACCCTCACAACGAGCATCGCCACATCTCGCACCTATACGGTTTGTACCCGTCCAACCAGATTTCGCCGTTCGCCCATCCGGAGCTGTTCGATGCCGCCGCCAACACCTTGGTGCAGCGCGGCGACCAGGCCACGGGATGGAGCCTCGGATGGAAGACCAACTTCTGGGCGCGTATGCTCGACGGTAACCATGCCTTCAAGATTATCAGCAATATGCTGACCCTCTTGGCTGCCGATGAAGACCCTTGGAATCCCCAAAACAAGGACGGCAGAACCTATCCCAACCTCTTCGATGCCCATCCGCCATTCCAGATAGACGGCAACTTCGGCGTGACGGCCGGTATCGCCGAGATGCTCCTGCAGAGTCATGACGGTGCCGTGCATCTCCTGCCGGCCCTGCCAGATGCATGGGGCGAAGGTGAGGTGAAGGGACTTTGCGCCCGCGGCGGCTTTGTGGTGGATATGGAGTGGAAGGGCGGTAGGCTCTCTACTGCCAAGGTGTTGTCGAAGATAGGCGGCACCCTGCGCATCCGCTCTTATGTGCCATTGAAGGCGAAAGGCCTGAAGCCTGCCCAAGGCACCTGTCCGAATGCCCTCCTGGCTCCTGCCAGCATCAAGCAGCCGGTCAAGAACCCCGTCGTGGAAGCTGGCGTCAAGGCACTGGTGCCCAAGGTCTATGAATATGACTTGGAGACGGAGGCTGGAAGAACATACACCTTTTATTATTCAAGCAGGAAATAAAAGGAAAAGTCTTTATCGAAAGTATTTGATACCTAAGATAAAGACTTTTTCTTGTTTATTGGTTATCTTTGCAACAGGAAAACGATTAGTAACTGAAAATTAAATGATGATTAAATAACGATTAAATGATGATGAAACGTAAACAATTAGTAGCCCTTTGCTTGGGCATGGCATTTCATAGTGTGGCGTTTGCCCAGAATCCTATCATCCAGACGCAACTGACAGGCGACCCCGCCCCGATGGTAGCTGGCGACCGTATGTATATCTATGCGGGGCATGACGAGGATGGTGCCGACTTCTTCTGGATGAACGAATGGCGTGTGTATTCCTCTTCGGACATGGTGAACTGGACCGACCACGGATCACCGCTCAATCTGTCTTCTTTCTCCTGGGCAGATGATAGGGCTTGGGCTTCCCAGACCATCGAACGCAATGGCAAGTACTACTGGTATGTTTGCGCCCATTCTAAGTTGAGCGGAGGTATGGCTATCGGCGTGGCTGTGGCAGATTCGCCCACGGGGCCTTTCAAGGATGCCTTGGGCAAACCGCTTTTCGACAATGGCAAATGGGACAACATCGACCCCACCGTCTTCATCGACACCGACGGACAGGCTTATCTCTACTGGGGAAATCCACATCTCTATTATGCCAGGCTCAATGAGGATATGGTGAGCTTCAAGGGCGGTGTGAAAGCCAAGGAGCGAGTGGACGAGAAGGGTGAAGTGGGGATGATAACCCAGACCATCGAAGGTTTCGGTGCTCCCGATATAGAGAAGCGTGACTCTACCGTGAAGTATAAGGACTGTTATACGGAGGGACCTTGGCTGACGAAGCGGGGCAAGAACTACTATATGCTCTATGCCGCAGGAGGTGTGCCGGAACATATCGCTTACTCCATGAGTAAGAAACCGCTCGGACCCTGGAAGTACATGGGAGAGATTATGCCCTTGGAGAATACGGGTTCCTTTACCAATCATACGGGCGTAGTGGATTTTAAGGGACATTCCTATTTCGTCTACCATACAGGAAAGTTGGGCGGTGGATTCGGACGTAGTGTAGCCATCGAGGAATTCAAGTATAACGAGGATGGCACTTTCCCCATCATTCATCATACTCGTGAAGGGGTAAGTCCTATAGGTACGCTCAATCCCTATCAGCGCACCGAGGCAGAGACCATCGCAGACAGCAAGGGATTGAAGTCGGAATGGAATGACGAGACGGGAGTCTATATCTCGGAGATACATACAGGCGACTATCTGAAGGTGAGGGAAGTGGACTTCGGCGATACTGCCCCTCGGCAATTCACGGCTTGTGTGGCGAGTGCCTTGCAGGGCGGCACAATAGAAGTGCATGCCGACAAACAGGATGGTGAGTTGGTGGCGTCGCTCTCTGTGCCTCACACGGGCGGATGGGAGAAGTGGCAGACTGTCGGCACGCCTCTTGCGAAGTCGATAACCGGCAAGCACGACCTCTATTTGGTCTTTAAGGGCAATAAGGGAGGAAAACTTTTTACCTTTGATTGGTGGAAGTTTGAAAGATAAATGGCGGATAGATGGCTCATTCGATATTATTTTAGTATCTTTGTGCCGAATTTAACAAGTAATACCTAAAAACAGAATGATGGTAAAGAAAAAAACATTTATAGCAAGCTGTCTCGTGGCCCTTTTGGGGATGCCGCTTGGAGCGAATGCCCAGTCATGGTCGGCAGACAATGGCAATGGCACTTACACCAACCCCTTGTTCTATGACGAGTTCTCCGACCCCGACATCATCAGGGTGGGCGAGGACTATTACCTCGCAGGTACCACCATGCACTCTGTGCCCGGACTCGTGGTGCTCCATTCCAAGGACTTGGTGAACTGGGAGTTCTCGTCTTATTGCTTCGACCGCTTCGACAATTCCGACGACTTCAACCTGCGCAATGGCAAGGAGGCATACGGTCAGGGTATCTGGGCTCCCGTAATCCGTTACCACAATGGTAAGTTCTATATCTTTTCCAACATTAACGGACATGGACTGCAGGTTTTCATCTCCGACTCAGCGAAGGGACCGTGGAAGCACCAGAAGATAGAGGGACACATCTACGACCTCTCTGTGCTCTTCGACGACGACGGCAAGATTTATGCCGTGCATAAGTATGGCAATGTGACCATCACGGAGTTGAAACCCGACCTCAGCGGCCCTGTTGAGGGTTCAGAGAAAGTGGTTATCCCCGAGGGAAATGCCATGGGTGAGGGACACCATATCTACAAGATCAACGGAATGTACTACATCCTCTCTGCCGATTATTCACCGATGGGACGAATGCAGTGCGCCCGAAGCAAGAGCATCTGGGGGCCTTACGAGACTTGTGTCATCAGCGAGCGGGAGTCGTTTGGCTATTCTGCTGCCTGGACGACTAACAATGTAGGCTTGGGCTCTCAGGTTCCTGAGGACGGCTTCCAGTTTAAGACAGGCAAACCAGAGGATACGCGTCTCATCTGTTCCACCATTCATCAGGGTGGCATCGTAGAGGCTCCCGACGGCAAGTGGTGGGGAGTTTCGATGCAAGACTTCAATGCCGTGGGGCGCACCACATGTCTTTCGCCTGTAACTTGGGTGGATGGCTGGCCCTACTTCGGACTGGAGAAAAACTTGGGGCGTTCGCCCCGTACCTGGTTCAAGCCCAATGACAAGGTAAAGACTCCACAGGCTCCCTACGACCGTTGCGATGACTTCTCGGGCAAGACCTTCAAACCCGTATGGCAGTGGAGTCATAATCCCGATGACAAGATGTGGTCGCTCAACAAGGAGCGAAAGGGATGGTTGCGTCTGCACTCCATGCCCGCCAAGCAGTTGCTTTGGGCTAAGAACTCGCTCACCCAGCGCGCTATCGGCCCCGTGTCATATACGTCCGTCAAGCTGGACATTTCCCGGTTGAAGGTAGGTGATGAGGCTGGTCTTGGTGCTATCAATATGCCTTACGCCTCCTTGGGTGTCTTGAAATCGGCCCAAGGACTCACACTGCGCTGCTACGACCAAAGGGAAAACAAGGAGGTGACGAAGGCTTTGGCAAAGAACAATAAGGTGGTTTGGCTCAGACTGTGGGGCGACTACGATAAGAGCGAGTTGCAGTATTCCTACTCACTCGATGGAACGACTTGGGAAAATATCGGTGGAAAGATGATTTCCCCTTATCAGCTCAAGACCTTCCAGGGTGTGCGTGTGGCACTCTATGCTTTCAACAAGAATGGCGTGAACGGAGGTGTTGCCGACTTCGATGACTTCAAGGTGGAAGAGCCGATGGCAGACAGAACCGCCAACCTGCCCATTGGCAAGAAGGTGCGTTTCGCCAATCTCTGCGACGGCACCCTGCTCGATGCCACTCCCCACGGAGTAGTACACATCGGATGGAACAAGGCGGATGCCCGTCCCGAGGTCATCTTCGATGTCGAGGATGGTGGAGACGGTACTGTGAAACTGAAATGCGCGGACGGCAGGTATGTCTATATCGCTGGACAGGGACTTTCGGGTGATGTTCGTCTCACAACGGATGCTTCCAAGGCAGAAAAGTTCGTATGGCAGGATATGCTCTACAACCGCTGTATGCTCCTCTCGCTAAAGACCCAACGGTATGTGGGCAAGAACCCGCTTGATGGCAGTCCTTATTCCGCTGATTTCCAGGGCGCAGATGCCGGGATGAAGAACGGTTGTGTGTTCAACTGGGAGCTTTGCGATAAGTAGAGGTTATTTCGATAACGTATAAATAAAGAAAAAAAGATACCTAATTGTAGGTATTTTCAAAAATAATGCTTACCTTTGCACCATACAAAGTAGGTATATGCCTATTGCAATTGTACAGAAACATTATTAACATATAAAACATTAGAAATTATGGCATACGTTATTGGTGAAGATTGTATCGCATGCGGTACATGTATCGATGAGTGCCCATCAGGTGCTATCTCTGAGGGCGACAAGTATTCAATTGACCCAGACACTTGCACTGAGTGCGGAACTTGTGCAGATGTTTGCCCTAATGAGGCAATCAGTCTTCCTTAATCAATAAGGATAGATACTTTTAGTTACATAAAAACGATTGAGAGCAGCTCGCGAGGGCTGCTCTTTTCGTGTATAGTAGGTTGGTGGTAAGGGTCAGTTTGCGAACGACAAAAAGAGGAGGGTGTGTCGAAATCTACTTCGACACACCCCCTGCAAAACTTATATGACGAAAAACTTTTATTCTGCTGATGCTGCGTTGCCCTTCTCGATGGCATCCTTGGCATACTTGTTCTCTGGATCCAGCTTCAAGAGTTTCTCCCAGTATGGCTTGGCAAGATTGAAATCCTGCTTGTCATAGTTGTAGATGAAGCCCATGTACTGGTAAGCCTGCTTCAGGTAGCTCACCTCGTCGGCATCGCACTGCTTAGCCTCGAGTTCCTTGATGACCTCCTCGTAAGCGGGGATAGCCTTGTCGTCCAACTCGTTCTGGAAAGCTGTGTTGCCTTCCTGCAGCTTGGCGAAAGCCTTCAGGGTAGGATATTTCTCTGCCAACTTAGCATATACGCTGATGGCCTTCTCGATGTTCTCAGCTTTCTTGGCTGGGTCTTTCTTTGCCTTGTTGACATAAATCTCTGCCAACTTCATGAAGTCTGTAGGAGCGGCGTTGGGATTCTTGTCCATGTACTGCTGGTTGTACTCCAGTGCCTTGTCCTCGTCACCCATACCCTTGTAAGCCTCAGAGATGTACTGCAATGGCTTGGGGTCGTCTGCCTTCTTTTCCAATGCCTTCTGGTACTGGGCGATAGCCTCGCTGTACTGTTTGTTGCCGGCGAGAGCCAAACCGTAGTAGCTGAGTACGCTGGCGTTCTTCTCGATGGAATCGGTAGCCATCACCTGGTTGGCATACTTCAAACCCTCATCATACTTCTGCAAGTCTACGGCAGATCTCATGGCGAAGACCAGCAAGCTGGAGAATGTAGGATACTTGTTCATACCCTCTTGGCAGACCTGGAGAGTCTCGTCTTTCTTGCCCAGTCCATAGGTAGTCACTGCATACTCATAGAATCTATACATATTCAAAGTCTTGAGAGGTGCCTTCTTGAAGAACTCGTAAGCCTTCTCGTACTTTCCTGCTGTATAAAAACCTTCTGCGGCCTCTGCTTCGATAGGATATTCAGGGTCGATAGCTCTCAGTTTCTCCAAGGCTTCAGCACTTGCCTGTGGGTCAACCTTACGGTATATGTTGGAGTAATGGATGTAACCCTGTGGGTTCTTGGGATCCATTGTCATACACTGGCCATACCAGGTGGCAGCCTCACCGCCATTGTCCTGCAAGGTGTAGATGTCACCCTTCAGGATGTAAGCGTCACCATAGTTTTTGAACTTGGCGATGACAGCGTCGGCAACGGCATTCGCCTTGTCGTACTCCTTGTTCATGACAAGAAGATTGCCCAATGCCACGAGAGCCTTCGGGTCTTTCTTGAATTCTTTCTGATAATTCTTGAGGTCCTTGTCGAAGTCTTTTGAACTTGCGTTACCTGCCTTCAAGGATGTCTCGATAGGTTTCAGCATGTCCTTGTAGTTGACATCCTGAGCCATTGCTGGGGCTGATAATCCCATTACCAGCAAACCTGCCACTAAGAATTTTACTGCTTTCATATTCTGTATTATTTATTTTCTGCTTTTTTCTGCCTCTCTTCGATGCTCATCGTCTCTCCCTGTTATCTCTTGACATCGACCGTCTTGATGGTGATGTCTCCCCTATAGGGCAAGAGACCAGCCTTGAACAATATCAACTGTCCCTTGGGACCGGCGATGTAGTTGGCGAAGCTCCAGGGCAATGCCCTGTACGGGTCGACGACGATGGCGTATATGGTTCTTACGAATGGATACCTTCCATCCAGCAAGTAAGCCTGGTAAGGTTTCCAGCTGTTCATTTCTGTAGCCTTGTCCTTGATGGATACCTGCATGACATGAATATTCTTCTTGAAGGTGGTGTTGGTGGAGTCGCGGCGGTCATTGAGCCAGTTGGATCCAATCACACCAATGGCATTAGGTGTCTTGTCTACATAGTCGACCACCTGTTTGCTGGTCTTTGCAGCCATGATGTTGGCACCTAACTTCTCTCCGTGGAGAACAGAGTCGACTACGAAGTTGGTGGTTGCAGACCTTGTGTTGTCGAATACCACTTCGATGTCCCCTCTCTTCGAACCAGGAACGATGTCACTCCATTTGGTGGCTTTTCCCGTGAGGATGCGCTTGATGTCATTCACGGTAATGCAGGTGTCATTGTTCGCCTTGTTTACGATGAAAGCCAATCCGTCATAGCCGATGGGAAAAACAGATGGAATAACGTTGTTTTGGGTTTTGAGATAAGCGATTTCACTGTCCTTCAGACCACGGGTCGTAAAAAGAAGGGTTGTTTTGAAATCCTTGATCATTTGCAGTCCTGTCACCTCGTCGGAGTAAAGGGGCTTGAGATGCGCTTGCGGATATTCAAACTCAAACTGACTTTTTTCCTCGTCGATGATGGGACTTAAACTTTCGTCAGAGACGAACTGAATCGTCCCTGACGTCGGTGTGTCTGTTCTACCGTTCTTGGCTTTCTTCCCACCGCATGATGAGAAGATAGCCAAGGACAGTATGGTTAATCCTATAAAAATATAAGATGTTCTATTCATTCTATTACTGCAATCTAAATACAACTGGTACAGTATACTTAACACGTACAGCCGAGCCGTTCTGCTTACCAGGCTTCCACCTTGGCATAGACTTAACGACGCGTACGGCCTCCTTGTCAAGTGACGGGTCAACGGAACGCATTACGTTTACGCCAGAGATAGAACCGTCAGGCTCTACCACGAAGCCAACGATAACACGACCCTGTACACCATTCTCCTGTGCTACGACAGGATACTTGATGTTGCTGCCGAGATACTGCATGAGGGCACCCTGTCCGCCGGGGAACGAAGGCATCTCCTCCACAACGTCGAACACCTTGCTTGCAACCTCAGGCTTGGGTGCAGGTGGTGGTGGTGGCGCTGCAACAGCGATGTCGTTTCTCACGGCCTCCACTGTACGGTCCTTGACACCTTCCTTGTTCTCGGTACCTACGGCGACCTTGTCATCCAGTTTATCCATCTGCTTCACTTGGTTTTCCTCTTTTACGAGTTCGTCCTTCTTGATTACAGGTGCAGTAAACTTCTGAGTCTCACGAGCCACAGGTATCTCTTTCTTCTGTTCCACCTTAGGCTTGATAGGCTCCTGTTTCTTCTCACGCTTCTTAGCCTGCTCCTGAAGCTGTGCAAGCTGCATGGCCTCCATGTAAGCTTGCTGTGCCTCAGCGTTCTTCTGCTCGATTACCTTCCAAGCAAGAAAACCACCCACGAGAGCTGCAGCTATTACCAAGATGAGAAGCGCCTTGATGTTACGTCCAGATGTACCCTTACGGAGCTTGTAGGCACCGTATTCCTTGTTCTTCTGGGCGAATACCATTTCGACCCATTGAGGATCGTATAGATCAATTTTTGCCATTTCTTTCTTGTTTTAATTGTTAGTATTCATCTTACAGCTTAACACCTCTGGAAGAGAGCAATTTCTCGTCGTCTGTGTTAATCTTGTCGATGACATACGTACCAATACTCAATATCTGCATTTCATCGAGAGCATCGACCATGTTCTTGTATGAAGCGTTGTCACTGGGCTTGATGACGATGGTAAGGGTTGGAATCTTGCCATCCTTCAACTCACCGCTCTTGAGCTTGCTAAGTTCCTTCTGATAGATGCTGTCAGGATACATATTGGGGTTCTTAGCCTTCTCTGCGTTCAGCTCCTTCACGGCGAGCGTGATGCGCTCCACCGGGCGAGTGCCATTCTCTGTGGCGTGCTCCTTCAAGACCTTGCGGATTCCTTCGCTTCCCCAGGTTGTCTCCTTGAGCCAGTTGGGGTTCTCGTACTCTGGGATACCAGAGCCGTAGTAAATCTTGTTGTCAGCCGTTACATAGATGGTGACAGTCTCAGAAGCCTTGGCCTCATTCTTCTGGTCATCTTGAGTGTTCTTATCATTACTTGGCATGGTCAACTCCATGGTCTGAGGCTTGCTCAGAGTGGTACACAACATGAAGAACGTGATAAGAAGCATAAGCATATCCACCATTGGCGTAAAGTCTACGCGGACGGTCGCTTTCTTTTGTTTGCTTTCTTTCTTTGCCATTTATTCGTCCCCCTGTTTCTTTAACTGTGTGATCATATAGTAATGACTCTCGTCCATGTCCTGGAGCTCGTTCATCACTCTCTTAACCGTCTTGTAAGGAGTGGTAGCGTCGGCCTTGAGGGCAATCTTGATGTCCTCGTTAGCGTTGCGGGCTGCGTCAACCCACTGCTGGAACTCGCTCATACCATCCTTGATACTGTCGAGAGGAATACCCTTGGTCTGGATGTACTGGGGACGCTGTGCTGTACTCATTGAAAGATAAGTACTCAGGTCGCCCATAGGAACACCGAATGTACCCTCGCTCTTGAAAGTCTCAACCTGCTTTGGGGTCAGGGAAACTCCAAAGTTGGCAGTCATGGCGTCCAAGGTGGCACCCAGCTGGTCGGTATTGTCAATATTCATAAATACTTGGCCCTCACCGGTTGGTTTGCCGGTAGCGTCCTTTTCAGGACTGACCAAGATGGTCAAAACGCCGTTCTCAGGCACCTTGATCTCAGATACAGAACCCGGTGTGTTCACCTTGACAGGCTCGTTCTTCACGAAGGTGGAGGTGAGCATGAAGAAGGTAAGCAGAAGGGTCATGGTATCTGCCATAGGTGTCATATCGACCCAGACGTCATTCTTCTTAATTTTTACTTTACCCATAGCGATAAATTTTTAAAGGGTTAGCAAAAATTAAGCCTCTTCTGTGTGGTTAGCTTCGTATGTCTGAGCAATTGAGTAACCTACCTCGTCGAGTGCGTATGTCAACTTGTCAACCTTGTTTGTGTAGTAGTTGTAAGATACAACGGCACACCAAGATGTTGCGATACCGAATGCGGTGTTGATCAAGGCCTCAGAAATACCTGCAGAAAGTGCTGCTGAGTCAGCGCCACCACCTGAAGACAGAGCGGAGAATGACTTGATCATACCGGTTACAGTACCGAGAAGACCGGTCAATGTACCCAAAGTTACGATAGTTGCGATGATTGGCAAGTTCATTGTCAATGTAGGCATCTCAAGCTGAGTAGCCTCCTCATGAGCCTGCTGGATCTTGGCTACCTTCTGTGACTTCTTCAAAGAAGCGTTGGCACCAGACTCCATATCCTTGTAAGCGTTCAGGGAAGCCTGTACAACGTTGGCTACAGAACCCTTCTGCTTGTCGCAGAGCTGCTGGGCCTTACCGAAATCGTTAGCGTTCAAGGCTGCCTTGATGCTTGCCACGAACTTGGGAAGAGAACCTGTACCGAAAGCGGTCTTCAATGCCAAGGCACGCTCGATGGACATTGCGAGTACAGAGAGCAACAATGTGTGGATTACAGGTACGACTACACCACCCTTGAAGATTGTTCCCCATACGTCGGCTGGATGACCGTTAGTGTCGCCACCCTGGAAGTGCATTGGGTTGCCGAACCATGTGTAGAACAATACGAATGCGATGATAGCACATACCACGATAATCCAGAATGCGCCTCTTACTCCCTGAAAGCCCTCAGACTTCTTTGCTGGGGCTGCTTGTTTTGTAGTTGCCATAATTTTACTTTTAATTATTAGTTAATAAATTTAATTGTATTTCTTTCTCTTTTGTTTTTGCCTCTTTATACCTCGCTTGCTTGTCGTGATAAAGCAAGGTGGTTATCGGGTTTTCGATTCCTTGGCAAAGATAATAAATAAAACCTAACTAAAAACACAATTAAGGAGTTTTAACGAAATATTGGCTTAAAATAATTCAATATTCCGCCAAAGCCCCCTTTTTCTTTAAGATTTTAATTATTTCCCTGCCAATTTTTCATTATTTCAACTTACCGAGGGCTTCCTTGATTCTCCCCAGTGCCTCCACGATGTTATCGTCGCTGGTGGCGTAGCTCATGCGGAAGCAGTCGGGGTCTCCGAATGCGTCGCCTCCTACGGTTGCCACATGTGCCTCTTCAAGCAGGTACATGGCGAGGTCGGTGGAGTTGTTGACCGTGCGGTCGCCGGCACTCTTGCCGTAGAAGCTGCTGCATTTGGGGAACAGGTAGAACGCACCCTGTGGCACGTTGACCTCCAGGCCCGGGATGTCCTTTGCCAGCTTGACGATGAGGTCGCGTCTGCGCTCGAAAGCCTGGCGCATCTCCTCCACGGCACTTTGGTCGAGGGTATAGGCTGCCTCGGCTGCCTTCTGGCTTACGGAGCATGTACCGCTGGTGTACTGCCCCTGTAGCTTGTTGCATCCCTTGATAATCCACTCAGGACCTGCGAGGAAACCGATTCTCCAGCCGGTCATGGCGTATGCCTTCGATACACCGTTGGCGATGATTACCTGTTCCTTCATGCCTGGCTCTTGGGCGAGGCTATGGTGCTTGCCGATGTAGTTGATATGCTCGTAGATCTCGTCTGCCAATACGAACACCTCGGGATGCTTCTTGAGAACCTCAGCCAGTGCTGCCAGCTCCTCCTTGGAGTATACGCTGCCCGTCGGGTTGCTGGGGGAGCAGAGGATGAGCATCTTGGTCTTGGGGGTGATGGCGTTTTCCAGCTGCTCGGCTGTCATCTTGAAGTCCTGCTCGAAGCCGGCGTTGACGATAACGGGTACGCCGCCTGCGAGTTTTGCCATCTGTGGATAGCTCACCCAGTATGGGGCGGGGATGATGACCTCGTCGCCGGGGTTGACCAGTGCCATGATGGCGTTGCAGACACACTGCTTGCCACCTGTGCCCACGATGACCTCGTTGACGGTATAGTCCAGACCGTTTTCTTTTTTCAGTTTGGCGACAATTGCCTTTCTCAGGTCAGGATAACCTGGTACGGGTGAATAACGGGAATAATTCTCGTCGATAGCCTTCTTCGCAGCTTCCTTGATATTGTCGGGAGTGTTGAAGTCGGGTTCACCTACGCTCATGTTGATTACGTCAACACCTTGCGCCTTCATTTCACTACTCTTCTGCGACATCGCCAGCGTTGCTGAGGGTGCCAATCTGTTAAGACGATCAGATAATTGTGCCATATTTCTATTCTAATGTTTGTTATTCGTGTGCAAAAGTAAGCATTTTATTTCTTTTTCGGAAGGAAAAATGTCATTATTTCACGTTTTTGTATTGAAATAGTAACATCCGTCCCCCTTACTTGAGGTGTAGGGTGTGTCCCATGCGGTCTCTTTTGGTCTTGAGGTAACGCTCGTTGTACTTGTTGGGCACCACCTCGATGGCTACGTTCTCGACGATTTCCAGTCCGTACGCCTCCAGACCTACTCGCTTGACGGGATTGTTGGTAAGGAGTCGCATCTTGTGTACGCCGAGGTGGCGCAGCATCTGTGCGCCGCAGCCATAGTCGCGCTCGTCGGGCTTGAAGCCGAGGTGGGTGTTGGCGTCGACGGTGTCGTAGCCTTCTTCCTGCAGTTTGTAGGCAGCAATCTTGTTCATCAGTCCGATGCCTCTGCCTTCCTGTTGCATGTACACCACCACGCCCTTTCCGGCTTCCTCTATCATCTGCATCGCCTTGTGGAGCTGTTGTCCGCAGTCGCATCTTTTGCTCCCGAGGATGTCACCAGTGGCGCAGGAGGAATGTACGCGCACCAGGATGGGTTCGTCTTCCTTCCATTCGCCCTTGATGAGTGCCATGTGTTCCATGCCGTTGCTCGATTGGCGGAAGGGGATGAGACGGAAGTGTCCGTATTCGGTGGGCATATCCACCTCTTCGCCCACCTCGATGAGCGACTCTTTCTGGAGACGGTATTCTATCATGTCCTTGATGGAGATGATCTTGATGTCCCATTCTTTCGACATTTCCATCAGTTGCGGCAGGCGTGCCATGGTGCCGTCCTCGTTCATAATCTCCATGAGGGCACCGGCGGGGTATAGTCCTGCCAACTTGCAGAGGTCGATGGCCGCCTCGGTGTGTCCGCTTCTTCTCAGCACGCCGTTGTCCTGTGCATAGAGTGGGTTGATGTGACCCGGTCTGCCGAAGGTCTTGGGTGTGGATGTCGGGTCGGCGAGTGCCTTGATGGTCTCGGCGCGGTCATGGGCCGATACGCCCGTGGAGCATCCCTCCAGTTTGTCCACCGTGATGGTGAAGGGGGTTCCTAACACGGAGGTGTTCTCCGAAACCTGGTGGGGCAGGTCGAGCTCGTCGCAGCGGCTGAGGGTGATGGGGGCGCAGAGCACGCCTCTCGCGTTCTTCAGCATGAAGTTCACTTTCTCTGGGTCTATCTTTTCTGCGGCGATGATGAGGTCGCCCTCGTTCTCGCGGTCCTCGTCGTCCACTACGATAACAAATTTGCCTTCCTTGAAGTCTTTTACAGCATCTTCAATGCTGTTGAGTTTGAAATCTGCCATTTTTTGATACCTTATTTTATATAGTTACATTTCTTTTATCCGGTTGGTGATGGTGGTGCTGGTCTGCTTGACAACCTTCAGGTCGCGGTACAGGCGCAGTCTGAATCGCCACATCCTCAGGTAGAGTAGGATGCCTACCGGGAAGATGATGGCGGCGGTGATGTTGAGCCATTTCCGTTCGAAGGGGCGGGTGTGCGCCTTCGTCGAGAGGATGGGGTACTGGTTGATGTCGTGCAGGATAAACTTGTTCCTTGTGTTGGACAGGTCCTCGATGACGGCCTCCAGTTCGCTGCTGATGCGTTCCACTTCATGGTCGGACTGGTACTTGAAGAACGTGGTGATGAAATTGGGGAGTCTGACGAGCCTGTGCGCCTGGTTGTACAGAGCGATGTCTTCGTTGATTCTCTCCAGTTTCTCTGCGTCTGCCCGGTAGTCGGGGTCATGGATGATGACCTCCTTGCTGAATATGTGGCGTTTCTGCCGGATGCCAAGCAGGCGGATGAAGAATTCCTTGTAGGCATCCATGTTGAACACCGTGGAGTCGTTTGCCGCCTTGTAGGTGACGAACACGGCCAAGGGTCCCAGTACGGCAGTGGACAGTCCTCTTCCGAACCAGATGGACCAGATGCCCATCTTCGACATTCGGTAGCCCGTGTTGTCGAGGATGAAGTACACGATGAACACCAGTACGGATATGATGACCGGGAGTCCCAGTCCTCCCTTCCTGATGATGGCTCCCAAGGGGGCTCCGATGAAGAAGAAGATGAGGCAGGAGAGTGCCAGCGTGAATTTGTTGATAGCCTCTATCTTGTGTTCCCTTACCAGACGGTCTGCGTCTCCCATCACCAGTGTCTTGAAGTCGAGGTCGCTCAACTCCTGCTGTACATCGGAGGAAGCCCTGTTGACTACCGACAGTTTCTTCTCCGTAGGCAGCTTATTATATAAGGTGTCGAAGTTGAAAGTCTTTGCCAATCCCTTCTTCACCATGCTGGCGGAGTCTTTCTTAGAGATGGAGGGGACGTTGTAGAACCTGATCTTCGCTTCGCTGTAATAGTTGTGCCCGATGGAGTCGAACGCATTGTTGAGTGAGTCGATGTCGTGGCTGATCTTCCCGAGGCTCTTCGCCTTGGCATTGCTGGAGAGTGCGGCGGCATCGGTCATGCTGAAGTCTGCGTCGAAGTCGAGGATGATTTTCTTGGAGATGAATGTCTCGCGGCGGTAGGGGATGGCGGCACTGTTGCCCATCTCGCTGTTCTGCATGTTCTCGAACCATTCACCGCTCCAGAGGCTGAGCACCAAGTGTTTCTTCTCCGCTGTGCTTTGCAGCATTCCCGAGTCTGCGAGGATGATGGCGGCATCCTCGTAGCTGTTGGTCATGCGGTAGATCATGATGCCGTAGAGCTTGCCAGTCTTGAGGTCTTTCTTCTGCACATAGAGGTTGCAGTTGGGGATTCCGTCGTAGAAGATGCCCTCGGGAATCTCCAGCTCCGGGCTTTTCTGTTTCATGGAGATGAGCAACTGCGACAGCTTGAGGTTGGAACTGGGGCCTACGTTGTTCTGGAAGTAGAACGACCCGCACATGATGACAATGGTGATGATTATCAGGGACCGGAAGGTCTGCATCAGTGAGATTCCCGCCGCCTTGATGGCAGTAAGCTCGGAACTCTCGCCCAGGTTTCCGAATGTGATCAGTGAAGAAAGCAGGATCGCCAGTGGCAGTGCCTGGGGCACCAGCATCAGTCCCATGTACCAGAAGAACTGTGCCATGACCTCCAGCGACAGACCCTTTCCGATGAGGTCGTCGACGTATCTCCACAGGAACTGCATCATCAGCACAAACTGGCAGATGAAGAACGTTCCGATGAAGAGCAGGCCAAACTGCTTGGCGATGAATATGTCTAATTTCTTTATTCGAAGCATGATTCCTTGATTACGACTTGCAAAAGTAACATAAAAAAATAAGAAAACACTCATTTTTCGTTTTTTTATATATTTATAGTTGTGTATTTTCTTTTTTCTAACTGGAAAAATATAAAAAGGCACTTTTTTTGAAAAAATCTTCCGAAAAATTTGTTCAATCCAAAAGATTGTATTACCTTTGCACCCGCAAACGAGAAATCGTTATGCAGAGTAGGCGGGATAGCTCAGCTGGTTAGAGCGTCGGATTCATAATCCGGAGGTCGTGGGTTCGGGTCCCACCCCCGCTACTACATTCTTCAAGGCATCAACTGAAAAGTTGGTGCTTTTTTATGCTCTAAACTTTTCCACACTTATCCGATTCGGTTTCATAAGTTATCAACAGAAATGTGGAAAACTATGCTATCATACTGATTGACAACATTTCCAAATAACCCTTCACCCTTCACCATTTCGTTGAAATCCCCAGTATTTATGGGCGTTTTGAGAGGTGAAGGGAAAAACGAAGTAAACTCCTTGCAGCTAAAAGTCAGTTCTTCCTGTTGCTTATATTCTTTTCGTTTGTGCCCCTTTAAGGGGCAGTTTATTGCCTTTGAAGGGGCAAGATTCTGCTCCTCAAGGGGGCACACTAAGTTATATGTTTCTTTTTTCGCAGAAAAAAACTTGCTAAGAATGTGGACTTTATTGATTTTTATTTGTATATTTGCGCACGGAAAATCAACCAATAAATGGAAGCTGACAAATGACTGACAGTATGAAACAATATTTGCACCTTATTATATTAGTAGCTTTTGTTGGGTTAATGATAAGTTGCACTTCTCAACCCAAGAAGTTTGTCATCGGCGTGTCGCAATGCTCCGAGGACATCTGGCGCGACAAACTCAACGACGAGTTGAAGACGGGAGAGTATCTCAACGACTCCATCATCGTGAAACTCGCCTCCTCCAACGATAACAACGAGGTGCAAAACAAGCAGATCAATCAATTCATAGAAGAGGGCGTAGACCTGCTCGTCGTGTCGCCCAACCAGCTCAGTGCCATCTCCAAGGCAGTGGAACGTGCTTATGACAAAGGCATCCCGGTGATTCTCTACGACCGCAAGACCAACAGCGACAAGTACACGGCGTTCATCGGTTGCGACAACTATGAGATGGGCAAGTCGATGGGCAATTACATCGCCAGCCGCTTGCACGGCAAGGGGCGTGTAGTCGAAGTCCGTGGTCTGGAAGGATCGTCGCCCGCATTGGAACGCCATCGTGGGTTCATGGATGCCATCAAGCCCTATCCGGGGATTGAGGTAGTGGCCTCCGAGGGAGGCGACTGGAAGGAAGAGAGTGGCATCCAGGCGATGAAGCGTATCCTGGCGAAAGTGCAGAACTTTGACTATGTCTATGCCCACAACGACCGACTGGCTTGGGGGGCTTATGTAGCCGCCAAGCAGATGGGCGTGGAGCAGAAGTATAAGTATACGGGTGTGGATGCCATGGCGACAGAGGGCGGCGGTCTGGAACTGGTGCGCGACGGCGTGTTCGATGCCACCTATCTCTATCCCACCAAGGGCGATGAGGTGATAGCTCTGGCAATGAAGATACTCACCCGTAAGCCCTATGAGCGCGACAACTATCTCCGCACATCCATCATCACCCGTGAGAATGCCGAGATTACGCTTATGGAGGCCCGTGAGGCGGAACGGCAGGCGAAGAACCTGAAGACGCTCCACAAACAGGTGGACCAGTATCTCGCCGACTATAATTCCCAGAAAATCATCTTGATAGGACTGGGCGTGTTTCTGTTGGTCATCATCGTTGCGGCGGTCATGATCTTCCGAGGTTACGTCATCAAGGCGCGTCTCAGTGAGGAACTTGCCCGCAAGAATGAGGAGGTGCTGGAGCTGACCCATTCCCGACTGGTCTTCTTCACCAACATCAGTCATGAACTTCGCACGCCTCTTACGTTGATTGCCGATCCTGTGGAGATGCTCCTGGAGGATGGCAGCATCAAGGGGAAAAGTCGTGAGTTGTTGAAGATGGTGCAGCGCAACGCTGTCGCTCTTCAGCAGTTGGTGGGCAGCATCCTCGATTTCAGAAAGATACAGAACGGTAAGATGGAGTTGAAACTCAGTTGCTTTGACATCGTGAAGGCATTGCAGGTGTGGACGGGCGATTTTGCCCTGACAGCCGAGCGCAAGAATATACGGCTCCATTTGGATGTGGACGGATACACAGGCTCTCCTGAGATTGTCGCAGACGAGGAAAAGATAGCACGTGTGGTGTTCAATCTCATGAGCAACGCCATGAAATACACCCCTGCCGGTGGAGACATTTTCGTAGCCTTGAAGGATGCAGGGGGGAATTTCCTCCGTATTGACGTGAAGGATACGGGCAAGGGTATTGCCAAGGAGGAGGCTGACAAGGTGTTTGAGCGGTTCTTCCAGGCGAAGGGGGCTGCCAGTGGTACGGGTATCGGACTGGCATTGGTGAAATCGTTTGTGGAACTGCACCACGGAGAGGCAAGGGTAGAGAGTGAACTCGGCAAGGGTTCTGATTTCTTCTTTACCATTCCTCGTAAACAAGAAGGAGAAATACAAGTTATCCACAACGTTGACAAGAATGTGGATAACTCTGCAAGTTCTTCATCTACAGTTGGTAATAAATATATAAATGAGAGTGTTCTGCAATATATCGACGATGGAGAAAAGAACGGTGGAAAACTCCAGC
>CAVEJY010000044.1:0-8794 GCA_963616155.1 Acutalibacteraceae bacterium | reverse complement strand
ACAAAAGTAACGAAAAGATTTGGTATCGCCAAACAATCCCGGCACTTTCTTCGCCGCATGACACAAAAAAGTCATTCCTCCCCCACTCTTCTCACCCACACCTTATGGCTATGCCGCCCGCGGCTGTCGATGGGCGAAGTCTTGTCGGCGGAGAGGGCCTTCAACTCCCGCGAGGCGACTGTGCGGCTGAGCTGGTTCAGGGAGGCATAGTCGCCGAGCGTGATAAAGCCCGACTTGTCTATCACCTCCAGAGCCCGGGCAATGCGCTCCTCAAGGGTATACGGGGCCTTATGCACCCGGCTCACGCCTCCCATGTCACGCTCCAGGTAGCGGTCGGTGGCAAGGCGAAGGTCCTTCAACATCTGGACGGAAGCCTTGTAGTTGATATCCTTCACCCCCACCTTGCGGTGGAGCATCTTATCCTGCTCGTCCTGCATCTCCGTGGGCTTCTGGTCCTTGAACTCCAGCGACAGGCTGAAAGTGCCCAGGTCTCCGAGGCTCACGTTGTAACCCTCTGAGAGCATACGCACCAGCGTATCTTCCACGCCAATGAGCACCGCCTCCACGATGCCCGAAGGGATGCCCCGGTTGAATTTAAGCATCCAATCGATAAACTCCTCCCGAGATAATGTCCTGTAGGTCACCATCTTGGGATAAACCCTCTGCTTACCTTCGCTGCGAAGGTCGCTCATTTCCTGTAACTTGTACTTTGGCATAGTTGTTTCCTCCTTTATGTTTTTGGTTCATGATACGTTTTCTTTCCTCTCTTCCCTTAGTCGGTTTCCATCTTCCACGTCGTGGAATATGAGTTCTGCGACGCAGTACACAAGTTCCACGATGCAGAAGATAAGTTCCACGACATGGAACACAAGAAATCACAGGGCAAAGATACAACTTTTGGCAGGCAAAAGCAAGACTTTCCCTTAGTTTAACTAAAATTTACACATCCATCATCCCATATTTCCCATAGAAATCCTTTGCCACATCCTGAAAATGCCGTAACTTTGCACCCACATTCCAGCAAGACTATTTTATTTTAAACATCCAATTTTCAGCAGTATCAAAAAATGAGTATTAACATCAAAAGAAACCAGTTGAAGAGAGTAGTTATCGTAGGTGGCGGACTGGGCGGTCTCCGTCTGGCGGAAGACCTCTGCAAGGCCCACCTGCAGGTGGTACTGATCGACAAGAACAATTTCCACCAGTTCCCGCCGCTCATCTACCAGATAGCCTCGGCAGGCATCGACCCCAGCTCCATCTCCTTCCCCTTCCGGCAGATCTTCCGTAAGCGCAAGAACTTCTACTTCCGCATGGCAGAGGCAAGGGCCGTCTTCCCCGACAAGAAGATTCTCCAAACCTCCATCGGCAAGATAGAGTACGACTACCTGGTGTTTGCCGCCGGCACCACCACCAATTTCTACGGCAACGAGAACATCGAGAAATGGGCCATCCCGATGAAGACTGTGTCGGAGGCGATGGGATTGCGCAACGCCCTGCTCAGCAACCTGGAGCGAGCATTGACCTGTGCCACAGAGGAAGAGAGACAGGAACTCCTGAACGTGGTTATCGTGGGCGGCGGTGCCACGGGCGTAGAGATTGCCGGCGCCCTCTCGGAGATGAAGAGGTACGTCATCCCCTACGACTATCCCGACATGGACTCGTCGCTGATGCACATCTATCTGCTGGAAGCCGGCGACCGACTGCTTGCCGGCATGTCGCAAGACTCCTCGCAGAAGGCTTACTCGTTCTTGACCAGCATGGGCGTGGACGTGCAATTCGGCAAGATGGTGACCGACTACCGTGACCACAAGGTGATTATGAAGGACGGCCAGGAGATACCTACCCGCACCTTCCTCTGGGTATCAGGCGTGAGGGCACAGCCTATCGTGGGCATCGACGGCGACAAGTTGGGGCGTGGCTTCCGCATCGTGGTGGATGAGTACAACCGCATTCCCGGCATGGACGGTCTCTTCGCCATCGGCGACCAGTGTCTCCAGACCTCCGACCCCGCCTATCCCGGCGGACATCCGCAGTTGGCGCAGGTAGCCATACAGCAGGCAGCCCTCTTGGCCAAGAACATCCAGAAGATAGCAGAGGGGAAAGACGACTCCGCCCTCGCTCCCTTCCGCTACAAGAATCTCGGTTCGATGGCCACGGTGGGCAGGAACAGGGCGGTGGTGGAACTGGGCAAGTTCCATAGTCAGGGGTTCTTTGCCTGGGTGCTTTGGCTGGTGGTTCACCTGCGCTCCATCCTCGGCGTGAAGAACAAGCTGATGGTACTGCTCAACTGGCTATGGAAGTACGTGAGCTACAACGACTCCATCCGCATGATTACCTACGCCACCAAGCCCAAGGAAGTCGTAGACCGACTGGAGCGCGAGCGCACCACCCACCTCGGCACCGACCTTCTTGAAAATGAAGAAGACTAAGTGACGGAGCAAGTAAAAGGGCGCATACCCCATTCCAGGATATGCGCCCTTTTTACTTTTTATCTTTTTACTTATATTCTGTTTCCCTCCTTGGGGAACACCACAGTGGGCTGGAAGGTCTTTGCCTCCTCGAAGTCCATCAAGGCATAAGCGATGATGATAACCGTGTCACCTACCTGCACCTTGCGTGCCGCAGCACCGTTCAGGCAGATACAACCGCTGCCCCTCTCACCTTTTATAATATAAGTCTCAAAACGTTCCCCGTTGTTGTTGTCTACGATCTGCACCTTCTCGCCCGCTATCAGGCCGGCAGCATCCATCAGATCCTCGTCTATCGTGATGCTACCCATATAGTTGAGGTTCGCCTCGGTGACAGTTACGCAATGGAGCTTACTCTTCAATACTTCTATCTGCATAATGATCTCTGAAATCTATTTTTCCATAATTGTCTCTACAGAAAACCCTTATCCCTTGAAGCGGATATGGTCTATCAGGCGGATGGGCGTCTTGCCGCAGTACACGGTGATGCAACCCACTACATAGGCACTGTCATCCCACGAGGAGACTGCCTGCAGGGTGTCGCCGTCCACGATTTCGAAATACTCCACTTCCAGTCCGTCGACAGCATTGATGTCTGCCACCACCTTGTCGTGCGTCTCCTGCACGGTATGGTCCTTGGCATACTCCACGCCCGCCTTCAACGCCTTGTAGATGGAAGGGGCAATGGCACGCTCGTCGGCTGAGAGAAGGGTGTTGCGACTGCTCTTGGCAAGACCGTCCTCATCGCGCACGATGGGACACTCCACAATCTTCACGTCGCTCCCGATGAACTTCACAAGTTGCTTGATGACAGCAATCTGCTGCCAATCCTTCTCACCGAAGTAAGCACGAGTGGGGCGAACGATATAGAACAGGCGGCTCACCACCTGACACACACCATTGAAATGACCGGGACGTTTGGCACCCTCCATCACAGTGGAGACGGGAGGAAACTCAAAATGACGCTCGTCGGGCACGGGATACATCTCCTCCACCGACGGAGCCAGCACATAATCGGCGCCACAAGCCTCCAGCAGCTCACAGTCAGCCTCCAAGGTACGGGGATAGCGGTCCAGGTCGCCCTGGTCGTTGAACTGCGTCGGATTCAGGAACACCGACACGACGGTAACGCCATTTTCCTTGACACTACGCTTCACGAGCGAGGCGTGGCCCTCATGAAGCGCACCCATAGTTGGCACGAGGCCGATTTCCTTTCCCTCCTTGCGAACCATGAAGAGTTCGTTCTGGAGGTCAACAATCTTATTGAATACTTTCATTTCATTAATCTGTTTTCGGGGTGCAAAATAACAACTTTTTTCGCAAATGAGAAAGAATTATCCTAAAAATATGCGAATAAATGCCGAATTTCTTGAATTTCGGGCGAAACATACCCCAAATCTGAAGATTTTTTTGTACCTTTGCACATCATTCGACAAGAATAAAACAATAAATATGGCAAAGAAAGTATTATTCATCAATCAGGAGATCGACCCTTATGTAGCCGAGTCCTACATGTCAACCATGGGACGTGAGTTGCCTCAGAAGATGCAGGAAGCAGGTTTTGAGATTCGCACATTTATGCCTAAATGGGGAACTATCAACGAACGTCGCGGACAGCTGCATGAAGTGATCCGCCTCTCTGGTATGAATCTTATCATCGACGACACAGACCACCCACTGATCATCAAGGTCGCCTCCATCCCCACGACCCGTCAGCAGATCTATTTCATCGACAACGACGACTATTTCAACAACCGCCAGATGGGAGCGGACGAGAACGGCGTGGAGTACACCGACAACGGTGAGCGCGCCATCTTCTTCGCCAGAGGCGTGCTGGAGACCGTGAAGAAACTGCGCTGGCAGCCCGATGTCATCATCTGCCAGGGATGGGCAAGTTCAGTGGTGCCCCTCTACGTCAAGACGGCATTTGCAGAGGAACCCTCCTTCGCCAACTCCAAGGTACTCCTCGCCCTCTACCACAACGAGCTGAAAGGTGAGCTGGGCAAGGACTTCAAGCGCTGCGTGGACTTCCGCGAAGCCAAGGCGGAGTTGCTCGACGGCTACAAGGAAGACTTCGACTTCGAGGAGCTGGGCAAGCTGGGCATCGACTACAGCGACGGTGTCATCGAGGCAGAGCAGGGCGTGAGCGAGGTATTGCTCCAGTATGCCCAGGAGAAGGGAAAGCCCGTCATGAGCTACCCCGGCGAGGACTTCTCCGAGGATTACAAGAACTTCATCAACGAGATTTGTCCAGACGAATAATCCCTCACTGACATACCATCAAGAATAATGAGACTATTTAAATTCACAGCACTCCTCATCACAGCCTTGTGCTTCATCGCCTGTGATGACTCGACTGACACGGTGGGTTCCACCATCACCAACAAGGTGGACAACCTTACCATCACCGATGCGGAATACGACGTGACCACCCAGTCACTCGCCGCCGGATCCGTACTGAGCAAGAACAGCACCGGCATCATCGGCAAGCTGAAGGACCCGGAGACAGGCACTTACCTGACAGGCGACTACATGACACAGTTGGGGGTACTCTCTTCCTTCTCGCTCGACACCCTGCAGTACATCAGGGATGCCTACAACGGGAACATCGAGTCCGACTCCTGCTTCATCCGCGTCACTTACTCCAAGTGGTACGGTGACAGTCTCGCCCCCATGAAGGTAAGTGCCTACGAGATGAGCAAGCCCATGCCGGAGGGCAACTACTACTCCGACTATGACGCTTTCCAGGCAGGCTATGTGTCAGAGGACAATTTCCATGCCGATGCCACATACGACCTGACAGATACCAACGGGGTGTTCAAGATCTATCTCAACAAGCCATACACCAAGAACGGCAAGACCTACAAGAACTATGGCACCTACATCATGCAGACCTTCGTGGAGCATCCCGAGTACTTCAAGAGCAACTATGCCTTCCTGCACAACGTGTGCCCGGGCTTCTACCTGAAGTATCAGGGCGGGGTGGGCAACATCGCAAAGATTTCCAGCACGGAGCTGAGACTCTACTGGAACAGGCAGAAGACCTTCACGAAGTCGGACGGCGTGACAGACAGTGTCGTGGTCGTGACAACCTACAACAACCTCAACGGTACCGAGGAGACCATGCAGATCAACAAGGTGAGCTACGACCAGGACAAGATCGATGCATTGGTGGAGGACGGTTCCTGCACCTACCTGAAGTCTCCGGCAGGCATCTTCACCGTTGCCACACTCCCCGTGGAGGAGGTGATGAAGGGGCATGAGAACGATACACTCACCACGGCATCCATCGCCTTCGAGAAGATCAACGACAGCACCCATAGCGAGTACAACTTCGAAGCTCCGTCCACCGTACTGATGGTGCCGCTGGACAGTCTGCAGTCTTTCTTCGAGAACGGTGACAAGAACGACAACCGCACATCTTACACGGTCTCCTACTCCAGCGAAAGCAACGCCTCCTATACATATCAGAACATCAGTAACCTGATTACCAATATGTATAAGAACAAGGGCAAGACCAACGACTGGAACAAGGTGGTACTGATTCCCGTGAGCTTGACGACCGCCACCATCAGCGGTTCATCCGTGGTGACAAAAGTAAACCACGACATGGGTCTCACCTCTACCCGACTGGTGCGTGGAACGACGGCATCGCCCATCAAGCTGAAGGTGATATACAGCAGGTTCAAGGACAGCTAAGCGGAGTATGGCGGACAATTTCCTGGAGCGCCATCGTGAGGAATACGAACAGCGCAAGGCAGCTTGGCTGAAGAAGAAAAAGCTCTTCATGAAGACCAAGCCAAAGGCTAAGCCAAACATAGACCGTCCCGAGGACGAAGCACTATAAACAAAAGCAAAACGGCTTCCCGGAGTTATCATTTCCGGGAAGCCGTTTTGCTTATTCTATCACTTTACTTATTCTATACTTTGCTTATTCTATCACGGTGAACTTGGCGAACTTCAAGAGCAGCTGCTTGGTTCCCGAGTTGACGAACTCTACGGTTGCCTTGGCGTTCTCGCCCGTTCCCTCTATCTTCAAGACCACACCTACGCCGAAACGCTGGTGCTCTATCTTGACTCCTTCATGCAAATCTCCTGCGGAATTACCACGCAACAACTCATCATCGTCCTTCCTGTCGAGGAAATCAGGCTTGCGGTCTGCCATAAACTGGGTTGCCACCGGTCTGTCGTTCTGATACCTCGCCGCATGGTCCCTTTCCCACGGCATCCTTCCGCCATATCCCCCGCCGCCGAAACCGGAGAAGCTCTCGCTCTCCTCGGAGATGAAAGAACGGTTGATGTCATTGAGGAATCGGCTGGGATTGTCGAACTCCATCTTTCCATATCGCCATCTGTTCTTCGCATTCGTCAGGAAACAATGTTTCTCTGCACGGGTAATCGCCACATAGAGCAGGCGGCGTTCCTCTTCCAACTGCCTCGGCGAATCCGCACACATGGGACTCGGGAAGATATTTTCCTCCAAGCCCACCACGAAGACCGTGGGAAACTCCAAACCTTTCGATGCATGGATCGTCATCAGCGACACACGGGGTTCGTCATTGTCTCCCTTGCTGTCGAGGTCGGTCAGCAGAGCCACGTCCTGCAGATAATCGGCGAGATAGACCTCCTCCGTCCTGCCCTCTTCCTTGCGCTCCTCCACAAAGGTCTGCATAGCACTCAAGAACTCCTCCAGGTTCTCCTGCCGGGTCAGGTCATCGGGGTCTTTGGAGGAGAAGATGTCCTTGCTGATGCCACTGTCCTTGATCAGGCCGTCGCCCAGCTCATAAACATCGGTCGTCGCCACCTTATTAATATAGGAGGTTATCAGTTCGCAGAAACCGCCAATCTTGTTGAGCGCACCCTTGTTCACGTTCAGTCCCATGCCTTCGGGATTGCTGGCGACGTTCCACAAACTGGTCTGGTTCTGGCGGGCGCAGTCTGTTATCTTCTGCACCGTAGTGGCACCGATGCCTCGGGCAGGATAATTGATGATGCGCTTGAAAGCCTCCTCGTCGTCTGGATTCGCCACGAGACGGAAATAAGCGATGATGTCCTTGATCTCCTTGCGCTGGTAGAAACTCAGACCGCCGAAGATGCGGTAAGGAATGTTCTGGCGGCGGAACTCCTCCTCGAAGCTGCGGCTCTGGGCATTGGTGCGGTACAGGATAGCGAAGTCATCGTATCCGCAGTTCTCCTCTCGCTTGATGCGCTTGATGTCACGGCACACGATGTTCGCCTCCTCCTTGTCGCTGTAAGCCGGTCTGTACTGCAGTTTCTCGCCCTCGGCGTTCTCGCTGAACACGTCCTTGGGTATCTGGTTGCGATTGTGCTTGATCAAGCTGTTGGCGGCGTTCACGATGTTCTGCGTGCTGCGGTAGTTCTGCTCCAGCTTGAAGAGCTTGGCATCCTTGAACCTGTTGCGGAAATTGAGGATGTTGTCGATGTTGGCACCGCGGAAACTGTAGATACTCTGCGAGTCGTCGCCCACCACACACACACGCTGCTTCTCCTTGCAGAGCTGCATCACGATGCTCATCTGGGCATGGTTGGTATCCTGGTACTCGTCCACCAGGATGTAGTCGAAGCGGTCGGCATACTTGTGCCGGATCTCCTCATTGTCGCGAAAGAGTCTGAAGGTAAGCACCAGCAAGTCGTCGAAGTCCATGGCGTTCGCCTGTCTGCACCGCTCCACATAGGCGGCAAATATCTTGCCCACGCCCGGCATACGGCTGCGCAAGTCGTGCTGCCGGATGTCGCTGTCGTTGAGATACGCCTCGGCACTCATCAGGTGGTTCTTCGCCATGGAAATCTTGCTGTGTACCGCCGCCGGCTTGTACACCTTTTCGTCCAGTCCCATCTCCTTGACAATCGCCTTGATCAGTGACCTTGAGTCGTTCTCGTCGTAGATGGTAAAGTTGTTGCTGAAACCGATATGCTCAGCCTCGGCACGCAGGATGCGCGAGAAGATGCTGTGGAAGGTGCCCATGTAGAGATGGGAGGCGAGGTCGCGCCCCACCAGTTTTCCGATGCGCTCCTTCATCTCCTTCGCCGCCTTGTTGGTGAAGGTAAGTGCCATGATGCTCCACGGCTTGAAGCCATGCTCCAACAGATAAGCTATCTTATAGGTAAGTACACGCGTCTTTCCCGAACCTGCGCCGGCAATCACCAGCGAGGGTCCGTCCACAAATTCCACAGCCTTTCGCTGGGCTTCATTCAAGTCGTTCAGTAAATCCATTTAATTATTGTTCAAGAGAAATTCTTCACTCTTCGTTCTTCACTCTTCACTCTTCGTTCTTCACTCTTCACTTTACTTCCCCCTATATCCT
>CAVEJY010000043.1:0-15603 GCA_963616155.1 Acutalibacteraceae bacterium | reverse complement strand
TGAAGATGCTGAGCTGCGAGAACTTGGTGATGCCGGTGAGGAAGACAAAGCGGAGATATTCCTCATATTTCTTCAGCGGACTGTAGAAGTTGCGCATCACATTGCGCAGCTCGTCCAGTTTGTCCGTGTCGTGAGCCACATCCAACAGCGGTGCATCGTATTCGTCGATGAGCACCACCACCTGCTTGCCTGTCCTTTTGTACAGTTGCAAAATCAAGTCCTTGAAGCGCAGGTTGGGAGCCTTGTCCTTGCCCGTCACCCCCAGCAAGTCTTCTTGTTCTTCCAGCATATCGCAGAGGTAATCCCTCAACTCTTCCTTCTCCAAGTGCTTTCCGCCGCTCATGTCGAAATGCAGCACAGGATATTCCGTCCACTCTTGCTCCAGCTGCTCCATGGCGAGTCCTTGGAAGAGTTCCTTCTTGCCCTCGAAGTAACTATGCATGGTGGAAACCAGAAGCGACTTGCCGAAACGGCGTGGCCGTCCCAGGAAGAAGAACTTGCCGCTGGTATGGGACATGCGGTAGATGTATTCTGTCTTGTCGATGTAGAGCTTGTCTTCCTTGCGGATTCGCTCGAACGTCTGTATTCCTATCGGATATAATTTCAGTGCCATAACCTTGCCTTTTTGATGAATCGTACGACAGCGACTGCCATCATTTTGCAAAGATACAAAAGTTTTCGGTAAGTTTTGCAAGAATACGGAAAATATTTATTCCGTCCGATTGTTTTTTGCTTTACTACCCTAAAAAAAAATGCCGCAATCTCGTGGGTTCCTTGAGACTGCGACACTTTTATTGGATACACTGGCACACCGTAACTATGGTGTTTAGCGTGGCTTACCTGGGTATTTATGCATCGTAACTATGATACTTGCGGGTGGTGTGTGGAGCGAAAAGCGAACCCTGCCGGAAAGGGTTCACCTACTCCTCGCAGGTATGCCTGTTCCGTCTGTAAGAAGTGTTTCCGCAATATTCAATTGCGGCGAATATGGAGGCAGGAAACCTCTTTGCTCCCATATCGGACGAAGTTCCTTTATTTGTGCCGTTTTGTGAGGCTATACTTCGTTGGGCAATGAAGTATAGCCTCACAAGGCAACGAGGTACTACTTCATCGGCCAATGAAGTATAGGTTCGTTGGCTATCGAGGTATAGGTTCATTAACAAGTGAAGCCTATTGTGTTTTTGCCAAGTCATGGTGGTGGCGGGCGAAAGCTCGCAGGGAAAAGCCTCCTTCCCCCTGAGAACGACCGCAAGCCGTGGAACGACTTTCAGGACAGCGTGGTGGTATCCCTCTACGGAGAGACATCCGACGAAAGGCTCGCCGCGGAACTGGCGGCGAGGATGGCTGACAATTAACAGCTAATAATTGGCCAGACGATGTTCCTCTACATTCCGAGGTACGGGTAATCGCCTCCGAGGTATCCGCCTTCCCTGTCCGACTTGTCCATGACCTTCCAGATGAAGAAGATGAAGGTGATGACCGTCCCCCAGACGGTGATGTCTCCCGTCAGGCCGTAGACCGACGGGGGCAGTATTCCCTTCCCGAACTCCACGTTAAGGAAGAAAAGGACGATGAAGGCGATGCAGACCCAGCCCCAGGGTACTCTGAAGAAGACATTGGCAGGCTTCTCCTCGATTCCGTCGTCAGTGACGGTGGCCTTTATGTCGATGTTGATGTCTGGTTTCTTTTCTTTCATGATGCTTGCAAACTGAAATTTATACCGCAAATATAAGGATTTATCTTAAAAGTTCCAAGGGAAATGGCAAAAAATATCACTTTTAACGTAAAACTGAACGTTGACGGCAAGGAACAGCTTGTCGCCGCTACTGCCGATGTAAAAAATCTCCGGGATGTGGTGAAGTCGATGGACAGCACCATGCAGGTGATACTGGAGAACCGCCACGACCTTGCCAAGGCGATAGCCGAAGCGTTGAGGACGATGGGCGAAGTGGACACACCGAAAGACAACGAGCAGGAGGGATAGCCTATTTTAGTTATGTGAATCGTTAGGCATTAGTTAGGTTTAAGGATTGTTTTCAGGTTTCTCCCCACTTGGTCGTGATGGCTGGGTGGGGAGAATTGTTTATTGTCTACAAAGCATTGTTTTACGGAAATAAAAGCGTATCTTTGCAGTGTAATCAATGAGAGATTGCAAAGGAGAATCCGAAAACCTTAAAGAGAGTAGGAAGAAATGAAAACCAAAAGCCTTATGAACCTAATCAAAATTTCATTAAAGGTTTGGAATAAAGAAATCTTCTCTTTCACGATTAGAATCTTCTAAGTTCCAAGGGAGGTGTTGCCGCACCTCCCACTTTTGGTTTTCGTCTGCAAAAATACAACTTAATTCTTAAACCACAAAATTTTTAACTTATGGAAACAAAAGAACCCAAGTCACGGTTCACAGCTCTCACCTTTGTATCATCCACCACCTTTGCGTATATCTGGGTGGTCTTGATGGACGTGTGTCCTAAAATCTTCGACACAGTGTATAGGTCGGCACCGTAATACAGCAACATCGTAGCGCAGGTGTGGCGGCTCATGTGGAAGGTGACGTGCTTGGTGATTCCCGCCCTCTTCGTCCTTCGCTGTGGCTTCTCGTCCTTACCGAGCTTGTGAAAGGGGTTCTTGGCAATGATACCAGTCCTCACCGCCTTGTTGAGCAGGATGGCGAACACGGTGAAATAAGTGTACACGGTCTCCTGGCTGAGCTTGCCGTTGGTGTGGGAGTTGATGTCTCCGTTGAGGTATTCGAGGAACCCCCTGAGGAACTTGGGGGAGATGTCCTTCATTCTCATAAGTTTTCTTGTTTAAAAGTTAATATTTCATTCCCTTCGCGTGACAGATGGCGTGACACTTCGCGTGACAGATTGCGTGACAAGTTTTCATTTACAATACACAACCATACATCACGATTCATAAGCACAACGCCTCTAAAAACGCAAACAAAGCCACTGGAAACCAGCGGCTTTGCCTATAGATAGTATTATATACCCTTGTATCGAAAAATCTTACCCAAAGTTGTCGTACATGATGCTCTCCTGATCCACACCCAGTGAGTCGAGGTAGTCGGTCACGGTCTTGATGAGCATGGGTGGTCCGCAGAGGTAGTACTCGCAGTCCTCGGGAGCCTCGTGGTCCTTCAGATAGGTGTCGCGGATGCAGTTCACGGCGAATCCCTCGTAGTACTTCACGCCCTGAGCGTCTGCCACAGGGTCCTTGCGGTCGAGCGAGAGGTGGAAGTGGAAGTTCGGGAACTCCTTCTCCAACTCCCAGAAGTCCTCCAGGAAGAAAGCCTCGCCGAGGGCGCGCGCTCCGTAGAAGAAGTGCAGCTCGCGGTCGGTGGTGTGCAGCGTCTTGGTCATGTGCATGATCTGGGCGCGCAGAGGAGCCATACCGGCACCACCGCCAATCCATATCATCTCCTTGCCGGAGGTGAAGTTGGGGTGGAAGTCGCCGTAAGGACCGCTCATCATCACCTTGTCGCCTGGCTTCAGGGAGAAGATGTAGGAAGAGGCGATACCCGTGGGCACGTTCTGGAAGCCCACCTGCGGACGAGGCAGGAACGGCGTGGTGGCGATACGCACGGTCAGCGTGATGATGTCGCCCTCGTCGGGGTAGTTGGCCATGGAATAAGCACGCACGGTAGGCTCTGGGTTGTGGGCCTTCAGGGAGAGGATGTTGAACTTCTCCCATGTACCGATGTACTCCTTGCCGATCAAATCCTTGTCGAAGTCCTTGTCATAGTCGATGCAGTCGTATGCAGGAATCTTGATCTGTGCGTAAGAACCAGGCACAAAGTCCATGTGCTCGCCAGGAGGCAGGGCCACCTTGAACTCCTTGATGAATGAAGAAACATTCTTGTTGGAGATGACCTCGCACTCCCATTCCTTCACGCCCATTACGCTCTCGGGCACCTTGATCTTCAGGTCGCCCTTTACCTTGCACTGGCATCCGAGGCGCCAGTGTTCCTTAATCTGCTTGCGTGTGAAGTGGGGTTTCTCGGAGTCGAGGATCTCGCCGCCGCCCTCCAGCACCTGTACCTTGCACTGTCCGCAGCTCGCCTTGCCGCCACAAGCAGAAGGCAAGAAGATGCCGTTCTCGTTGAGTGTGGTCATGAGGCTGCTGCCCTGTGCCACATTGATGGTCTTGTCGCCATTAATCTCAATGTTCACGTTGCCGCTGGGGCTGAGGTATTTCTTAGCCACCAGCAGGATGATAACCAGCAGGAGAATCACCACGAGGAACACCCCGATGCTGGCCAATATAAATGATGTATTTACCATGTCTTCTGTCCTCCTATTTTAGATTTTCAAGCCTGAGAAGCAAAGCATAGCCATTGCCATGAGGCCCACGGTGATGAATGTGATGCCCAGTCCCTGCAGGGGCTTCGGCACGTCGCAGTACTGCATCTTCTCGCGGATGGCACCCATGAGGGTGATGGCGAGTGTCCAGCCCAGACCGGAGCCGATGGCGTAGACGATGCTGTCCCACACGTTGGTGATTGCCTGCGAGTTGGCGGGGTCCATGAGAATGCGCTGCTGCATGAAGAGCGAGGCACCCATGATGGCGCAGTTCACGGCGATGAGGGGCAGGAAGATACCCAGGGCTGCATAGAGCGAGGGCGAGTACTTCTCCACGACCATCTCCACCAACTGCACGATGCCGGCGATGACGGCGATGAAGAGGATGAAGCTGAGGTAGCTCAGGTCAACGCCCTCCATGAGACAGTCGGGGCCCAGCACCTTGGTCTGCAAGAGATAGTCCACGGGAACGGTGACGAGCAGCACGAAAGTCACTGCGAGTCCCAGTCCCAGAGAGGTCTTCACGTTCTTGGACACGGCGAGGAAAGAGCACATACCCAGGAAGTAGGCGAAAATCATGTTGTCGACGAAAATCGAGCGGAAAAACAAACTGATTGCGTGTTCCATACTTATTTCTCCTCCTTATAGATATAGGCACGGTGTACCCAGATTACACATCCTAACAGTATCAGTGCCATGGCAGGCATGGTCATCATACCGTTGTTAACATATCCGAAGTTGTAGGCACCCTCGGGGATGAGCTGGAAGCCCAGCAGGGAGCCACGGCCCAACAGTTCGCGCACGGCACCCACGATGACGAGGATGAGGGCGTAGCCCAGTCCGTTGCCGATGCCGTCGAGGAACGAAGGCCAGGGCTTGTTCATCATGGCAAACGCCTCAAGGCGACCCATCAGGATACAGTTGGTGATGATCAGACCCACATACACCGACAGCTGCACACTCACGTCGTAGGCAAAGGCCTTGAGCACCTGGCTCACGATGGTAACGAGGGCTGCCACCACCACGAGCTGCACGATGATGCGGATGCGCTGGGGGATGGTGTTGCGGATGATGGAGATGATCACGTTGGAGAATGCCGTGATGATGGTCACGGCAAGTCCCATCACAATGGCTGGCTTCAACTGCGAAGTGACAGCCAGGGCACTACAGATACCGAGCACCTGCACCAGAATAGGGTTGTCCAGGTTGAGCGGCTTGAAGAGTGCCTCCTTATTTTGTTTACTAAATAACATAATTATATTTATTAAGTGAAGAGTGAAGAACGAAGAGTGAAGAATCCAATAGTCTTGCAACTACAGCTTCACAACATCGTATCTTCATAGAACAAAGCATTTGAATTCTTCGTCCTTCACTCTTCGTTCTTCACTTACTTGATGAATTTGGCGAGTCCTTCCTTGAGCATCTGGTCCACACCATTGGAGGTGAGGGTGGCTCCCGTCACAGCGTCCACGTTGTTGGGGTCGCTGGCGGGTGCGTCCTTCTTCACGCCCAGCTGGATGCCCTCGGCACCGTCCTTGTGGATTTTCTTGCCCTGGAACTTCTCCTGCCACTTCACGTTGTCCTTGATCTCGGCACCCAGTCCGGCGGTCTCGCCCTCGTGGTTGAAGTACACGCCGTAGATGGTGTTGTTGTCAGCGTCGACAGCCACGAATCCGTTGATTCCACCCCAGAGGCCCATACCCTTCACGGAGTAGACGGTCTTCTTCTCGCCGTTCAGCTCGCACTCGTAGTACTTCTGTCCGTCCACTTCCTTCTCTGCCTTCACCACCTCCTTGTACTTGGCGGCTGCGGTCTCGTTGTCAAGGTCGCGCAAGTTGAGCGAGTTCAGGATCTGCTTCTGTGTATCGAGTGCCACATTCGCCTCCTGCGTGTCCTTCAGCGAGGAAGAGACGAAGGCGAGGAGGAACGCCACGATCACCACGATGATGACCGAGTAGCCGATAGTATAACTATTTGAACTTGTTTTCATATTGCATTCCTCCTTATTTATTTAATAGCACGTTTGGCGCGGCGGGAGATGTTGCCCTGTACCACGCAGTAGTCGATGAGCGGAGCGAACATATTGCCGAAGAAGATGGCGAGCATCATACCCTCTGGATAACCGGGGTTCATCACGCGAACGATGACGGCGATGGCTCCGATGAAGAATCCGTAGAAGTACTTGCCCTTCTCCGTACGGGCGGAGGTAACGGGGTCGGTGGCCATGAACACGGCACCGAAGCAGAAGCCTCCGAGTACAAGATGCTCATACCAGGCGATGGGGGTCATGCCCAGCGACTGGAAGATGAGCCCCATCACGATACCGCCGGCGAACACGCTGCCCATAGTCTTCCAGGAGGCGATGCCTGTCCAGAGCAGGATGACAGCTCCGATGGCGATGGCGATGACGCTTGTCTCACCGATACATCCGGGGATGAGTCCCGTCACGGCGTCGCAGATGCTGCTGGTGGGAACGGTGCCCTGTGCCAGCTGGCCGAGCGGAGTGGCGGCGGTGAAACCGTCAGGAAGGGTGTTGCCCAAACCAAAGATGCTCTCCTTGGCGATCCACACCTTGTCGCCGCTCATGGCGAGAGGATAAGAGAAGAAGAGGAACATACGGGCACCCACTGCCACGTTGAAGATATTCATGCCCGTACCGCCGAATATTTCCTTGCAGAAGATGACTGCGAAGGCGCAGGCGAGGGCGAGCATCCACAGCGGTGTGGAGATGGGGATGATCAACGGGATGATGATACCGGAAACGAGGTAACCCTCTTGGATTTCCTCGTGTTTCCACTGTGCCCAGGCAAACTCGATGCCGAGGCCCACGATGTAGCTCACGAGCAACTTGGGCAGCACGGCGAGGAAACCGAAGCCGAACACCTCCAAGAAGCTGGCTGTCTCCAGGGTACCGGCAGCCTTGAAGTTCTGGTATCCCACATTATACATACCGAAGAGCAGCGCGGGTATCAGGGCGATCACCACGAAACTCATGATGCGCTTCGAGTCGATGGCGTCGTGGATGTGCGCTCCGCTCTTCGCCGTCGTGTTGGGCACGTACAGGAAGCTTTCGAAGCCGTCGAAGACGCTCTCGAAGGCATGCAGCTTGCCTCCCTTCTGGAAGTTGGGCTTTATCTGATTGAGATAATTTCTTAATGCACTCATTGTTTCTATAAATAATTAAGCGTTTTCCTTGCGCAGGATGTCAAGTCCCTGGCGTACAATCTTCTGCAGCTCCAGCTTGGAGCTGTCCACGAACTCTGCCACAGCGAAGTCCTCGGGACTCACCTCGTAGATGCCGAGCTGCTCCTGCTTGTCGATGTCGCCGGCGATGATGGCCTTCACGAGATACTCTCCGTAGATGTCCATCGGCAGCACCTTGTCGTACTCGCCGCTCATGATCATGTGGCGCTCGCCACCCTTGACGCGTGCGTCGAGATTGTACTCCTTCTTCTTGCCGAAGAGCCAGGAGAGATAGGAACGGGAGGTGGAGAAATCGTTGGTGCGGGGCATGATCCAGCCCAGCATCTCGTCGTTGTCGTCGCCCTCGGGGATGGCTGTCACCTCAGAGGTATGACCGCCCACATAGTCTTCGGTGGAAGCCTGCTTTCCCGTGAGAGGATTACCATCGATAAGTCGCACATGGTCAGTAGCCTTCAGTTCATCGGCTACAAAAGCACTCAAAGGTGTTCCCACCAGCACTTCCGCATATCCGGGCTGCTTCATCTCGCTACCGGCCACTGCCACCTTCTTGTGCAAGTCCACCTTGCCTGTGAGGAAGAGGCGACCGAAGAAGATTACCGAAGCGGGGTCCACAGTCCATACCACCTCGCCCTTGTTCACCGGGGCGAGGTGGCTTACCTGCACGCCCACATTGCCCGCAGGACAAGGACCGTCGAACACGTTCACCTCCACGTTCTTTGCCTGGGTCAACGCCGCACTGCCCTGTGCAGCGCCGATGCCAAGGTAGGTCTTGGCTATCTTGCTCAAAGCGGTGAGACCAGCCTGGAAAGCGTCCTCGTTGCCGGAAAGCTCCACCTCGAAGTCGGCTGCCAGCGGCATGTCCCTGAGTGCCGACACGAAGATAGCCTTGGGTGCAGAATCCGGTGTGGTAGACACGGCATAGGGCAGCTGGTTGATGTAACCGAAGAGTCCTGCCTCAAGCAGTGCCTGCTTCACGGCCTCACCGTCCATCACATCCACGTTCTTCTTTCCAAAGTCCGTGGCTGTCTGCTCTGCGTCAGCCTTCACCTTGACACACAGCACCTTTCTGCGCTCGCCCCTCACGATGGCGGAAACCGTTCCGCTCACGGGCGAGGCAAATTTCACATTGGGGCACGCCTTGTTGACAAACAAGGCATCGCCGGCATTGACATGGTCTCCCTCGCGCACGACAACCTTGGGCGTGACACCCACGAACGCCTCGGGTACAAGAGCGTACTCTTCCACCTTTGCGGCCTTCAGCGTCACATCCTTCGTAGCCTTACCAGTCAGGTTAATGTCTAAGCCTTTGCGTAACTTAATTACATTTGCCATAAACTACATTTTATATTTATTGATGTATGATATCCCAAACTCCCTTTTTGGCGTGTAAGAAAATCAATCCATTGAATTGTGGTGCAAAAATAGTGAAAAAATGTAAGATACGGAAATAAAAAAGCTGAATTATTCGATTTTATGACAAATTTGATGTAATTTTGTAGCAAATTTTCAACAACTCGCCTTCTGATTAAGTTAAAACATATCGTTAACGGCACCCTGTGGACACTCATCAGCCTCTACATCATGCTCGTCGTACTGTTGCACCTGTCACCAGTACAGCACTTCCTCGGCTCTGAGGTGGCGGGGGCACTCGCCGCCAAGCTCGGCACCCGGGTGAAGGTGGGGAGCGTCAACTTCGGACTGCTCAACCATCTCATCGTCGACGACGTGATGGTGTTCGACCAACAGGGAGACAGCATGCTCTATGCCTCGCGAGCATCGGTAAAGGTGGATTACCTGCCGCTCATGCAGGGCAGGGTGTCCATCTCGTCGGCGCAACTCTTCGGCATGAAGGCAAGGCTCTACCAGCAGGATGCCAAGAGCAAGCCCAACTTCCAGTTCATGCTCGACTCGCTTGCCTCCAAGGACACCACCAGTCACACGCCCCTCGACCTGCACATCGGAAGCCTCATCATCCGGCACGGTTCCATCAGCTACGACCGCCGCGACGTGCCCTCCCAAAGCGGTGTATTCTCCCCCTACCACATCGGCATCAGCCAACTCTCCAGCCACATCCTGCTCGACCATCTTACCGACAACAGTATCGATTTGTTTGTCAAGAAGATAGCCTTTACTGACAAATCAGGACTTCAGCTCAAGTCACTCCACTTCAAGCTCGTCGCCGACAGGCAGCACGTCATGGTGCGCGATTTCAACCTACAGCTCCCCCACTCCGACCTTTCACTGGACGACATCAACGCCTCCTACCGCATGGAAAACGGCAGGTTGGCGGTGTCCACACTACAGTACAACGGACGCATCAGCCAGTCGAAAATCACCCTTTCCGACATCGCCAGCTTAGTGCCCGCCCTGCGCCACTTCGACGATGCCCTCTTCCTGAGCACACGGTTCTCGGGCACGAACACTTCACTGCGCTGCCAGAGTCTCAGCCTGAGGACAGGCAGCGGAAGCATCAACCTACAGGCACAAGGCAAGGTGAGCGACTGGACACGAAAACTGCGCTGGACTGCCAACATCGACAACCTCAACGTCACGGAGGAGGGCATCAAGTTCGTGGCCGACAACATCGGCAAGAAAGTCAACATCCCGAAGGAGGTGACGAGACTCGGTACCATCCACTTCAAGGGTGACATCTCCGGGGGACCAGACAAACTTGGCACCAAGGGCATACTGCAGACCGATGCGGGCAACGTGGAGATGGAAGCCAGCAAGGTGGGCAAGCACATCCTCGCCCACGTCAAGGCTGAGGATATCCAACTGGGGCGCATCCTCGACAACAAGAACTTCGGCAGCGTGACTGCCACCATACAAGCCGACGGCACCCTCGATGACATCCATGCCAAGGGAGAGATTGCACGCTTCGACACCAAGGACTACAGTTTCAGCGACATCAAGGCCGACGGCAGATGGAAGCACGGAACCATCGAGGGAACCATCTCCGTCAACGACCCCAACGTGGCACTCCAGGCAAGCGGAAACCTTGCCCTCGCCACCAGGAAATATGCCATCGAGGGCACCCTCTCCCACCTGCGCCCCCATATCCTCGGCATGAAGGTGTCAGACAAGACTTACGTCGTGAGAGACGTGGCCGTCAGTGCCAACAACCAGACGAAAGACCCGCACCTCGACATCGAGTCGCCCTTTCTCAACCTCCACGCCCGCGGACAATACGACCTCGCAAAGGTATACGAGAGCGTGATGAACACCGTGGCGGAGAAGCTCCCTACCCTACCCGGCGTAACGATGCACAGACACAGTCCGTGCAATGACTTTACCCTGCAGGCCAACGTCACCTCCACGGAGATACTGAAACGACTCTTCGGCATCCCCCTCACCATCAAGGAGCCCATCCACATCAGCGGCAACGTCTCCGATGCCGGCAAAGACCTGAATCTCTATGTGGCCGTGCCCGACCTCACTTACGGATCAGCCCACTTCCGCCACGGCAACATCGAGGTCTCCACTCAGGGCGACTCGCTCAAGGTGGACGCACGGGCCACCATGGGCAACTCCACGGCCCCATCGCCCGAATTCCACCTGCGCGCCGCAGCCGCCGACAACAACCTCGCCGCACGAGTGAGATACGACAACCGCTCCAGCAAGCTGCACATCAAGGGCTTGCTCGACACCAACACACAGTTTGCCAGCAACCAGATGGGAAAGACCGCCATCCACATGGCGATACGTCCCTCGGAACTGATGTTGGGCGACACCAAGTGGAGCGTGCATCCCTCCAACATCACCTACGAGCAGAAGCAGCTCGCCATCGACAACTTCGCCGTGAGCCACGGCGACCAGCACGTTATCGTCAACGGTAAGGCGACGCCCAACAAGGAAGACTCCATCGTGGCAGATCTGAAAGACGTGGACGTGGCATACATCCTCAGCCTCGTGCGCTTCGATGCCGTCGACTTCGCAGGAAAGGCATCGGGAAAGGCCATCGTCAAGTCCATCTTCCAGAATCCCGACGCATACGCCAAGCTCGACATCAGCGACTTCACCTTTGAGCATGGAGCATTGGGCACACTGCACGCCAACGTGGCCTACAACAAGGAGGAGCAGCAGATAGACATCGACGCAACGGCAGATGCCGGTCCCGGCCACCAGACATACATCAACGGCTATGTGTCACCCGACCGCAACTACATTGACCTCGGCATCGAGGCAGACGGCACCAGCCTGAAATTCATGGAGTCCTACTGCGGGGCATTCATGGACAACATCCATGCCTGGGCGAAGGGAAAAGTCAACCTCGTGGGCGACCTGCGGGAAATCAACCTCGTGGGCGACCTCGTGGCACACGGCAGCCTGCACATGAAGCAACTGGGCACAGACTATACCTTCGACCACGTTCGCGCCCATGCTGTCCCCGACGACATCCAGCTGCTCGGCGACACTATCTACGACCGCAACCGTCATGTGGCGACCGTGGACGGCGGCATCCACCACAAGCACCTCACCCGTCTGAGCTTCGACCTCGGGCTCAAGGCACACGACTTCTTGGGATACGACACCCGTGACTTCGACGGCAACTCCTTCTACGGCACCATCCTCGCCACGGGCGACGTGGGCATCCACGGCAAGAGCGGAGAGACCGTGATAGACATCGATGCGACACCCATGCCCGGATCCATCTTCGTCTACAACGCCGCCAGTCCAGACGCCATCAGCGACAAGAGCTTCATCCACTGGAAGGACGCCACACCCGAATGGCAACTGCCCTTCAGCACCGCAACACAGCAACAGGCAGAGGAACACCTGTCGCTGCCCTCAGACCTGCGCATCAACTTCCTCATCAACACCAACGACAACCTCACCCTGAAATTGCTCATGGACGAGCAGACCGGCGACTACATCACCCTCAACGGCAACGGAGTCATCAAGTCCAACTACTTCAACAAGGGAGGGTTCGACATGTTCGGCAACTACACCGTGACCAACGGTACCTACAAGCTCACCGTGCAAAACGTCATCAAGAAGGAGTTCGAATTCCTGCAAGGCGGAACCATCGCCTTTGGAGGAAATCCCTACAATGCGCCCCTCAACCTCAAGGCAAAATACATCGTCAACGGAGTGCCCCTGAGCGACCTCAACATCGGACGTTCCTTCTCCAGCAACAACATCCGCGTGGACTGCCTGATGGACATCACCGGAACGCCCTCCTCGCCCAAGGTGGACTTCTCCATGGACCTGCCCACCGTCAACAGCGACGTGAAGCAGATGGTCTACTCCGTCATCAACTCACAGGAAGAGATGAACCAGCAGGTACTCTACCTGTTGGGCGTGGGAAGGTTCTACACACAGTCGAAGAACAACCAGGCGAGCAAGGAATCGCAAAACCAGACCTCACTCGCCATGCAGAGCATCCTCAGCGGCACTATCTCCCAGCAAATCACCAACGTGCTGTCGGGACTGATGAAGAAGAACAACAACTGGAACTTCGGAGCCAACATCTCCACCGGCGACGAGGGATTCTACAATGCCGAGTACGAGGGCATCCTGAGCGGAAGACTGCTCAACAACCGACTGCTCTTCAACGGGCAGTTCGGCTACCGGGACAACAACAATGCCACGCAGAGCTTCATCGGCGACTTCGACCTCAGGTACCTGATCTTCCCAAACGGCAACCTCTCCGTAAGAGTGTACAACCAGTCCAACGACCGCTATTTCACCCGCAACAGTCTGAACACGCAGGGCATCGGCGTAATCCTGAAGCGAGACTTCAACGGCTGGAGAGAACTCTTCGGACTGAAAAAGAAGAAACAACAAACAAACAATAATAAATAAAAGGAGAAATTATGGAAAAGCAAAAGACGGTCATCATCGGTAGCGGACCGGCAGGCTACACCGCCGCCATCTATGCCAGCAGGGCAAACCTCAACCCAGTACTCTATGCAGGACTACAGCCCGGCGGTCAGCTCACCACCACCACCATCGTCGAGAACTTCCCCGGCTACCCCGACGGAGTGGACGGTAACCAGCTCATGATGGACCTGCGCGAACAAGCAGAGCGATTCGGCACGGAAGTGCGCGATGGCAGCATCACGAAAGTAGACTTCAGTACCCGTCCCTACCACCTCACCGATGAGGAAGGAAAGGAGATAGAGACCGACACGGTCATCATCGCCACGGGAGCCTCCGCCAAGTACCTGGGTCTCGCCGACGAGGAGAAATACCGCGGGCAAGGTGTCTCAGCCTGCGCCACCTGCGACGGCTTCTTCTACCGCAAGAAAGTGGTGGCAGTGGTAGGCGGCGGCGACACCGCGTGCGAGGAGGCAATGTACCTGTCTGGTTTGGCAAAGAAGGTCTACATGATTGTGAGGAAGCCCTACCTGAGAGCTGCAGAAATCATGCAAAGAAGAGTAAAGGAAAAAGAGAACATCGAGATCCTTTTCGAGACCAATACCTTAGAGCTCTTCGGTGAGAACGGTGTGGAGGGAGCACATCTCGTACGCCATAAGGGTGAGCCCACCGAGGAGCCCTTCGACATCGCCATCGACGGTTTCTTCCTTGCCATCGGGCACAAGCCCAACACCGATCTGTTCAAGGACTTCATCGATCTCGACCCCCAGGGCTTCATCAAGACAGTGCCCGGAACTGCAAGCACCAACCTGCCCGGCATCTTCGCCGCAGGCGACGTAGCCGACCCCGTATACCGACAGGGTATCGTGGCTGCAGGCTCCGGTGCCAAAGCTGCCATCGAGGCAGACAGGTACTTGCAGCAGCTGTAGAGAAGGGAAAGGGAACAGACTCTCTGTTAATGTAGGTTAATAAGGGCTTTTTATTTTTTGAATTGAAAAAAAATCATTACCTTTGCAACCGCTTATATGAGGGTATGCCATGATGGCTCAGTTGGTAGAGCAACGCATTCGTAATGCGTGGGTCGCGGGTTCGAGTCCCGCTCGTGGCTCTTTGGAATGCGGGATTAGCACATCGGTAGTGCACGGGCTTCCCAAGCCTGGGAGGCGGGTTCGATTCCCGTATCTCGCTCAGAAAGATAAAGCGTTAGAAAATCAGGTAGTTACGATTTTCTAACGCTTTTTTCTTTATAAGGCTGGAACTACCGTCAAAAGCTCAATTTTCGTGCAAAGTATAGGCTTTTGGGGCTATTGAGGGGAAAACCTGCGAGTAAAAATGCAAGTAAAGTGCGAGTAAGATGGAATCATCTGATAGTAATACCATTTATGGTGTATACCTATTTCTGTTAAAGACAAAGAATATAGCTTCGTAGGTGTGTCCACTATAGTCGGCAGCTCTGCCGACTATAGTCAGCAAATCTGCTGAGCATAGTGAGCAGAGTTGCTGACTACAGTCAGCAGACCTTATACTCATACTCCTCCCACCACTTTAGCCGCACGGTTATACCCTTTATGCCGTACGATCATAATGTACCATAAAAAACGATAGCTATCCAACTAATACCTGTTTTCCATATCGTTTTTATCCACGCACCCACGAGAGGTGCGACAATCTTTCTTTGGCATCCGTACCGGGTCCACAAAGTTTCAATCCACGCACCCACGAGGGCTGCGACTGGACGATGTGTCATTCTGAGCCTGTGTCCCATGTTTCAATCCACGCACCCACGAGGGGTGCGACAATCTTTCTTTGGCATCCGTACTGGGTCCACGAAGTTTCAATCCACGCACCCACATGGGGTGCGACACAAGGGAGCTGGGCAATGCTGCCTACTGCCAGTTTCAATCCACGCACCCACATGGGGTGCGACTCCCGGGGCAACGGACTCGCAGACGGAAAAGGAGTTTCAATCCACGCACCCACATGGGGTGCGACCCATCGTGGTGATGTTCATCCTCATGGCGGCTGGTTTCAATCCACGCACCCACATGGGGTGCGACTAAACTCTCCGTAGAGGGCGTAGCTGCTCATGTAGTTTCAATCCACGCACCCACATGGGGTGCGACCGGGCATCTCTGCCCTTGACATCATCGCCAGGCTGTTTCAATCCACGCACCCACATGGGGTGCGACGTGTTGTAACAATAGATAAAGACTTTATTTCTGATGTTTCAATCCACGCACCCACATGGGGTGCGACTGGTACTGGCCGACCATATACC
>CAVEJY010000042.1:0-2186 GCA_963616155.1 Acutalibacteraceae bacterium | reverse complement strand
CAATGAAAGTGCAAGCACCATGGCTGCGCTCTTTCCATTAAATAAGGTGTTCATAAATCTTACGTTTAATAATTGTTAGCGTTATTTTTGATTTCTGCTGCAAAATTATATAAACGTCTGAATACCTGTGATAAAAATCATTTCATCAGATGCAAAAATCCGTTCAATGCAACAAAATTGACAGAGGATGAACGATAATTGCGGAAAAAGTTATACCTTTGCATGGATGACAAGCCGGAAAATCATACATATCGACATGGATGCCTTCTTTGCCGCAGTGGAGCAAAGGGACAACCCTGAACTTCGGGGCAAACCGATAGCGGTGGGTTTCGACGGTCCCCGTGGTGTGGTATCCACCGCCAGCTACGAGGCCCGCAAGTGGGGCGTACATTCCGCCCAGTCTATCATCCAGGCCAAGCAACGCTGTCCGGAGCTCATCATCGTACCCTGCCGGCACGAGCATTATAAGGAAATATCAGAGCAGATACACCACATATTTCAAGAATACACCGACCTCATCGAACCCATCTCCATCGACGAGGCTTTCCTCGATGTCACCCATAACAAGAAAGGGATGGAGATGGCGGTGGACATTGCCAAGGAGATAAAGACCCGCATCAAGGAGGAGACGGAGCTGACCGCCTCGGCGGGCATCAGCTACTGTAAGTTTCTCGCCAAAGTGGCTTCCGACTACCGCAAGCCCGACGGCATCTGCACCATCCATCCCGACAAGGCGCTCGACTTTATTGCCCAACTGCCTGTGGAAGACTTTTGGGGTGTAGGAAAGAAGACGCTGCAGAAGATGCACTTCATGGGTATTTTCAGCGGGGCAGACCTGAGAAAGGTATCGGAGAACCATCTTGTGGAGGTGTTCGGCAAGGCAGGCCACGTCTTTTACAATTTCGCACGAGGCATAGACGCCCGCCCGGTCATTACCTACAGGGAGCGCAAGTCGGTGGGGTGCGAACAGACATTCCTCGAAGACATCTACACGAAGGCGGCTGTCATCATCGAACTCTACCATACGGTCATTGAACTGACGGAACGCATCGCCAAGAGCGGCTTCGAGGGGAGGACACTGACACTAAAGGTGAAGTTCGCCGACTTTACACAGATTACCCGTAGCATCTCGCAAGAGAAAACCTTAAAGAGGAAGGACGCCATCCTGCCCCTCGCCAAGCAGTTGCTCAAACAGGTGGACTATTCGTCCAGCCATCCCATCCGCCTGCTCGGACTCTCCGTGAGCAATGCCTCATCGGAGGAGGCACGAAAGGCAGACAAGGAGAACAGCACACGCAAGCCTGAGTATCGGGAGCTGGAACTGGAATTTGAGGACTGGGAGTGAAGGCGACCTAAAGGTTCGCCACATCTCCCGGCAACATACCATACTCCTCCTTGAAGCACTTGGTGAAGTAAGACGGAGCGGAGAATCCCACTTCGTATGCCACCTCACTGACACTCATACTCCGACTTTCGAGCAGACGCTTTGCCTTGGAAAGGCGAGCCTTGCGAAGCAAATCCACCACCGACGAACCCGTCATCGCCTTCACCTTACGATAGAGCTGCACACGGCTCAGGCCGATTTCCTTACCAATGTCTTCCACGCCAAACTCACTGTTCGACATATTTTTCCTGATGATGTCCCTCAATTTCTGGATAAACTGCTTGTCGCGATCCTCCAGATGGGAATCGGCAATCTCCGCCTCCGCCTCCTTGCTGCCCTGGTAAACGTGCTTCAGGAGCTTGCGCTGGCGCAGGAGATTCTCGATGCGAGCCAAGAGTACCTTGCTGTGGAAAGGCTTGGTGATGTAAGAGTCGGCACCATGGTCATAGCCCTCGGCACGCTGCTCCTCCAGGTTCTTCGCCGTCAACATGATGACGGGGATGTGGGAGGTGGCTGTATGGGTCTTCAACTGCTGGGTGAACTCCAGTCCGTCCATCACGGGCATCATCACATCACAAATTACCAAGTCGGGTACCTCCTTCTTCGCCACTTCCAGACCTTCCTTGCCATCCGAAGCCTCCATCACGATGTAGTCGTCTTGCAGGAGCGTGCGCTCATACTGACGGATGTCATTGTTGTCGTCTACTATCAACAAGGTAGGTTTGTTGGTGGAACCATCCACCAGCTGCTGGAGTTTTCCACCGTTCTTTTCTCCATCGTCGATATATTGCAGAACACTCTC
>CAVEJY010000041.1:0-2011 GCA_963616155.1 Acutalibacteraceae bacterium | reverse complement strand
TGGGTGGACACGGGCATCATGAATTTCTCTGTGGATATTCAGGCGGAATATCTTCAGAGTGGTTCCTTGCTTGACGTATGGAAAGGCCACGCAGCCGAACAGATTGTGGCGCAGGAACTTCGTGTGGTGTTGGACCGGAACTATCGCAAGGAGCAATATTTCTGGGTGCGCGACAAGAAGGGCTCCAATGCGGAGGTTGACTTCGTCTGGCAATACCAGTCTGCCATCGTTCCCATCGAAGTGAAGTCGGGCACGAATGCCCATCTTCGATCCCTCCATTCCTTCATGTCCCAGCCCGATGCCCCCGACATCGCTGTCAGAATATGGCCCGGTGAGTTTGGCATCGACGAGGTGGTGTCGCCAACAGGCCACCCTTTCCGCCTCGTCAACGTGCCGTTTTATTATGTCGGTGTACTGGACAAGATATTGGACATCTACCGATGAGACATTTTCCCAAAGGGTCACGGGGACAAGGGTCACGGGGACAGGTACCATCGACCCTAAAAATAGACCGTAGCATTAGTTTTTCTCAGATTTTCTTGGTGGTCTCAAAATAAAATCGTAGCTTTGCAGCGATAAGTAAAAGTATTGATTATGCAAGTATGGCCTACAATTATTTGAGGGCGCATAAGGCTCTGGACTTTCTCGACGAGTGTTATGCTGCTGAGCATACACTCTCGCTCGGGAGTCCCCACTTGGCCGCATTCCTCGTTCAGCCAAGCATCTACATCGTATATGTCGTTATCTATTTGCTTTAGTCTCATGGTATTGTACGCTATGATTTACGCTCGGATAGGAGAGGCTTGAGTTTCATTCACCAGAAGTCAGTTTCTTCAAGTCATAATACATCAATCTTGTGTGCAACGACCTTGCTACGTCATACCCGAGGTTCTCTGCCTCCTGCTGTTCTGAAGAAAACAAGAACTGAAACTCGTTCTTTAGATAGAAACCTAAAGGAGCCGTCTGGTTATACGCGTCAACTATCAAGAAACGGCAGCCCGTCTTGTTTTCTTCGTCAATGAACCACGATTTCACAAAGTCGAGAAGCTCAGTGCCGATACCCCGATTGCGGAATTCGCTGTTGATGCCCAAACGACCAATCAACACTCCGGGATAACGGCGCATGTGTTTTTCCCTCGGAATATCATGTGAAAGTTTACGCCCCCGATTGTTAGGAATCACATCCACCCGAATACTGTCGTTCGATAGCGTAAACATACAAACTATCACATCGGGGGTTTCATCCAAGACAAAGCAATAGGTCTTGCCAAGCAACTCGGCTTTATAGCGCATTGCATCATGGAGGAAGAAGTCATCAAGATCTTCATCCCCACAAGCAAAAGGTTGGCAAGACTTCAATGTTTCTTCATCCAATCCCTTCAGTTTACAATGTTCCAGTAAGAATCCCATTACATTCCGGCCTTTCTTAAAATGGCATGTGCTTCTGCTACCTTAGCAGAGAAGTCAATGCGATGTTTACTGTTCATTACAGCCTCTGCATTATTGACAAAGCGTTCTGCCTCGTCACCGTAAAGCGTCGGAATAACCTTTATATCTATTGCCATAATATTATCTCCTATATTACTATAACCACTAAATTTTGGTTGCAAAGATACCCTTTTCTTTTGAAACCGCCAAATATTTGGGAGGAAATGATAAAGCCCGGGTCGCTTTGTAGAGCGGCTCAGGCTTATTTAGTGTGTGCTTATTAGCTGGTAGATTAGTTGTTCTCAGGACAAGGGTCAGAGGGACAGGCACCTGACCCACTCAGCCTGACCCTCTTCTCATACTCCCAAGATGTTTTTGCATCGATTTTGTCATATTCCGAGAGGGTGAAGGGGATTTTGCTAAAGCACAATTGGTACCACGACTTTCACGCTGAAGTTGCGGCCCATATTGTAGACACCTCTCCTGCCTGTCACCGTGTTGGTGTCGAGATACTTCAGGCGGCTCAAGTGGTTCTGGTAGGCACGGTCGGTGAGGTTCTCGCCCGAAAGGTAGAGGGAGAGGA
>CAVEJY010000040.1:0-13295 GCA_963616155.1 Acutalibacteraceae bacterium | reverse complement strand
ATGCCGATGATTTGAAGAAGGAAGACGCTAAAAAGTAATCATGTTTCTGTGCATCGCCAGGACTTGGCAAAAGCACAATAGGCTTCACTTGTTAATGAGCCTATACCTCGATAAGCAACGAACCTATACTTCATTGGCCGATGAAGTAGTACCTCGTTGCCTTGTGAGGCTATACTTCATTGCCCAACGAAGTATAGCCTCACAAAACGGCACAAATAAAGGAACTTCGTCCGATATGGGAGCAAAGAGGTTTCCTGCCTCCATATTCGCCGCAATTGAATATTGCGGAAACACTTCTTACAGACGAACAGGCATACCTGCGAGGAGTAGGTGATGTCTGTTATTCTGCTATTTCGCTGACTCGAACTCTCTCAGGAAACGGGTGTCGTTCTCGGAGAAGAGACGGAGGTCGCTGACGCGGTACTTCAAGTTGGTGATGCGCTCCACGCCCATACCGAAGGCATAGCCCGTGTATACGTTACTGTCGATACCGCACGCCTCCAGATCGTGTGGGTCAACCATACCGCAGCCCAAAATCTCTACCCAACCCGTGTGCTTGCAGAAGTTGCAGCCCTTGCCGCCGCAGATGTTGCAGGAGATGTCCATCTCCGCACTGGGCTCGGTGAAGGGGAAGTAGCTGGGACGCAAGCGGATCTTTGTGTCTGCACCAAACATCTCGCGGGCGAAGGTGAGGAGCACCTGCTTGAGGTCGGTGAAGCTCACGTTTTTGTCCACATACAGTCCCTCTACCTGATGGAAGAAGCAGTGGGCACGGGCGCTGATGGCCTCGTTGCGGTATACACGACCCGGGCAGAGAACACGGATAGGAGGCTCGTGAGTCTCCATATAGTGTGCCTCGTCGCCAGAGGTGTGGCTGCGGAGAAGGATGTTCTTGGTGACATCGTTAGGGTCGCTCTGCTCGATGAAGAACGTGTCCTGCATATCGCGGGCAGGGTGGTCGGCTGCAAAGTTCAGCATAGTGAAGACGTGCTTGTCATCGTCTACCTCAGGACCATGGTATAAGGTGAAGCCCATACGGGAGAAGATGTCTATGATCTGGTTCTTCACGACAGTAAGCGGATGGCGTGTGCCCAGTGCCACGGGATAGGCAGTGCGGGTCAGGTCGATGTCATCGCCGGATGTCTCTGCCTCCTCCATCTGCTCTTTCAGACCGTTGATTTTTGTCTGTGCCGCTTGCTTCAACTCGTTGATTTTAATGCCAACGGTTTTCTTCTGCTCTGCCGCTACGTTGCGGAAATCGTTCATGAGGGCGTTAATCTCGCCCTTTTTACTAAGATACTTGAGGCGAAGTTGCTCTACGTCTTCCGCATTCTTGGCGGTGAGAGTGGACACCTCTTTCAAGAGTTCTTCTATTTTTTCTAATAACATATCTTATAAATTGTCTATTTTGTGTGCAAAGATAATATTTTTCGTTCAAAATATGAAATATCTCAAAAGAAAGTTGTACTTTTGCATGGAAAATTTGAGAAATTTATAGGTTTATGAAGAAAGTTTCTTTTATAACGGTTGTGGTGGCGGTGTTTGTCATCACTTGCTTCTCTACCACGGGATGCGTGGACAAGAAGCCAGCCAAGGCCATCGACACGACGGTGGTTGACACGGCCGTTGCCGACACGCAGGCGGTTGACTCTGCCGAGAAATTGATAGAGGAAACGCCGATGCCCAAGGCTGCCGATGAGTTGTTTGATGACTTTGTCTTCAATTTTGCAGCCAATCGCAAGCTACAGATGAAGCGTGTCCAATTCCCCCTCCCTGTCTATCGCAATGAGAAGCTGGTCAAGCAGATTGACAGGAAGCACTGGAGGATGGAGCATTTCTTCATGCGACAGGATTATTACACGTTGATTTTTGACAACTACAAGCAGATGAACCTGGTCAAGGATACCACCATCGCTCATGTCGTGGTGGAAAAGGTGTTCTACCGCAAGCAGGTGGTGCAGCAGTTTGTCTTCGACCGCATCCAGGGACTTTGGATGATGACCTCCATCAACTATAAGTCGATGTATCAAAACCAGAACGCCAGCTTCCTGAAATTCTACGGCAAGTTCGCCACAGATTCCGTGTTCCAGTCTGAGCATCTGCACAATCCCGTCAAGTTCGTCGGACCAGACCCCGACGATGACTTCAGTACGATGACGGGTGACATAGAGCCGGAGACCTGGCCTGCGTTTGCCCCCGAGTTGCCCCATGGTATGATCTACAATATTCTTTATGGGCAGCAATATACGGAGAGCAACCAGAAGATATTTGTGATTCGTGGTATTGCCAACGGATTGGAGACAGAACTGACCTTTCGCCGGATCGGGGGCAAGTGGATGTTGACCAAGTTGAATATGTAATGTTTGAATGTTAGATGAAAGATATTCGCAACTATAGTCTTTTGGCTCATAATACATTTGGTATTGACGCCAAATGCAAGAGATTCTTGGAGTATGCCTCCGTGGAAGAGGCTTGTCGCATCTGTAGAATGCTTTCCGAGGAAGATGCCCCCTTGCTGATCTTGGGAGGCGGCAGCAATCTGCTGCTTACCGGCGACTATCCCGGGACGGTGCTGCATTCTGCCATCCGTGGCATCAGTGTCGTGGACGAGGGCGACACGGTCTGCCTGGAGTGCGGCAGTGGCGAAACATTCGACGATGTTGTGGCCTTTGCCGTGGAGCATGGCTACCATGGTGCGGAAAACCTTTCCATCATTCCCGGTGAGGTGGGAGCGAGCGCCATACAGAACATTGGTGCGTATGGTGTGGAGGCTAAGGACATCATAGAAAAGGTAGAGGCAGTGGAGATTGGCACAGGAAAAGTGACGGTCTTCAGCAACGCCGACTGCGAATACAGTTATCGCCAGAGCAAGTTTAAGCATGAGTGGCGCGACAAGTATCTGGTCACTCATGTGACTTACCGGCTCTCCAAGACCTTCTCGCCCGACCTGGATTACGGTAATATCCGTGCAGCCTTGTCTGCCAAGGGCATAGAATACCCCACCGCCCGGCAACTGCGGGATGTCATCATCGAGATACGCAACGCCAAGTTGCCAGATCCGAAGGTGCAAGGCAATGCCGGAAGTTTCTTCATGAATCCCATCGTAGACAGGGTGAAATACGAAGAGTTGGCTTCCAAGTATGCCAATATGCCTCATTATACGATAGACGAAGAACATGAGAAAATACCGGCAGGCTGGATGATTGAGCAGTGCGGCTGGAAGGGAAAGAGCCTGGGCAAGGCGGGGACTCACGACAGACAGGCCCTTGTCCTTGTCAACCGTGGCGATGCGACAGGGGCGGACATCGTGCGCCTCTGCGAGGCTATCCAGAAAGACGTGAGATTGAAATTCGGAATAGACATCTATCCGGAGGTGAATATTAAGTGAAGAATCCGATGGTTCTTTTCGGAAGATAAAAAGATATACGATGAAGGTGACATTATTGGGAACGGGGACGTCGGGCGGTGTACCGTCCTTGGGATGTGATTGTGAGGTGTGCCGCAGCACGAACCCGAAAGACAAACGCTTTCGCAGTGCCGCATTGGTGGAGACCGGGAATACGCGGGTATTGATAGATGCCGGTCCCGACATCCGGCAGGAGTTGCTCCGTGTGCCCTTCCGCAAGATAGATGGCGTCCTGCTTACCCACATCCACTATGATCATGTGGGCGGCATAGACGACCTTCGCCCATTCTGCATCTTCGGCGACATCAATATCTATGCAGACGAGACGGTGGCGGCGGCGTTGCCCCATACCATGCCTTATTGCTTTCCCGAGAATCCCGAGGAACTTTACCCGGGGGCACCAAGGCTCGACCTGCACACCATCTTGCCCCATCAGCTTTATCGAGTGGGTGACATCGACTTCCAACCCATCCAGGTGATGCATGACAAGATGCCCATCTTAGGCTATCGGTTTGGGAAGTTCGCCTATATCACCGACATGAAGTCGATGGATGACGGGGAATATGCTTTCTTGGAAGGGGTGGAGGTGCTGGTCATCAACGCCCTGCGCTTCGACAAACCCCACCATAGCCATCAATTGGTAGCCGATGCCATCGAAGTGTCACGCCGCATAGGAGCCAAAAAGACCTATTTCACCCATGTGACCCATCAGATTGGTTTCCATGACGAAGCCAACAGGCGGTTGCCCGAAGGATTTGAGTTTGGGTATGATGGTATGGAAATAAAAGTGTAACTCTTACTTCCTCTTGAATTTTCTGTATAATTTCCATGCCAGGATTGCACCGTCCATGGCACCCATGCCGATGGACAGCATGCTGTTCAGGCGTTTGCTGGCACTGGCAGAGCTGGAAAAAGCGTCTGGCTTATGGAACAGGGAACTCCATAATTTGTTGAACTTGACCTCGTCTTCCACCATACTCTTGCGTATGGCTTCCTTGCGCATACGGATGTCTGTGAGCGACTGGTACTCGTCTTGCTGTGTTGTGTTGGAAAATTCTGCCATCTTTGCGTTATTTTTGCATGAGAAGACCCGCTAAAAACCTCACCAATGGCTTCTCTATCCACTGGTGGCGGAAAATAACAAAGAGTACTAATAGAATAAGGTAGATGCCTGCCACGATGCAGAATCCTCCGGCCGTCCCCACCAAGGGAGCCAAAGCATAGGCGGTGGCAAACGACAGGTAGATGACGGCAAGCACAAGCAGCCCCATCAACACCACGGTCATAGTGATGGCGGTGAGCAACCTGACCACCTTGTCCACTACATCGAGCTTCAGATATTCTGTCTGAAGCCCGATGTAATGTTTTAGCACCTCTACGAGTTGCGCGATGCTTTCTATATTCTTGTCGTTGGAGAACATCATGACTCTTAGCCCTCGATAGCTGCGTCCTTAATGTCATCAACCAAGTCGTCCACATCTTTCTTGCTCAACTTGATGTCGTGCTTTTTGCAGAAGTCATCAATTGTGCCAGAAATCTTCTTGCGGGTGTCCTCACCTTTTTCTGGAGCGAAAATCATACCCAATGCAGTTCCTGCGATAGCACCGCCGAGGAATGCGCCAATGTAACCTAATGCTTTCATAATTACTATATTTAAAAAATTAAACAATCAACTGCGCAATTGCACTTGCAAATATACGAAACTTTCTCCAATATGCAAGCGTTTTTGTCTTAATTTTTAGTTAAAAATGTTGTATAAGCTTGATTTAACAAACTTTATGCGCTGAATGTTGCTTTATTTGGCAGATATTTTGTATTTTCGCAGAATAAAACACAAAGTGGAATAAATTAGTTAAACAAATAAAATCCTTTAATAAGATTAAGTTATGAAGAAATTATCAGTTTTGAGCTTAGGCTTGTGCGCAGTTCTGGCTCTTGCAAGTTGTGGTTCATCCAAGGAAAGTGCCTATCGCAAGGCATATGAGAGAGCACAGGCACAGGAGGCTCAGCAGGCCCAGACTCAGGAACCCGTGGTGACAGAACCCGTGGTTACTCCTTTGGAGACAACAACTCCAAGCGAAGCTACCTCTACCGAGGTCGACAATGCCACTGTTCGCCAGGAGGGCGTGACACTCATCTCTGGCTCTGGTCTGCAGAACTATAGCGTTGTGGTAGGCTCGTTCTCTTTGAAGGCCAACGCCGAGGGACTTGCCAGCACACTGAAGAGTGCAGGCTATGACTCGCAAGTGGTATTCAACGGCCAGATGTATCGTGTCGTTGCTTCCACATTTGCAGACAAGGCCGGTGCTGTCAAGAGCCGTAATCAGCTCCGTACCGGCAAGTATCCCGATGCATGGTTGCTTTTCAAGAAGTAAATGCGTATCTTGTCCATAGACTACGGTAAGAAACGTACCGGACTGGCAGTGACCGACCCCTTGCAAATTATAGCCAACGGGTTGGCCACTGTCGCCACGTCGGAACTCTTTGCCTATATTGAGGGATATGTGCAGAGGGAACAGGTGGAGAGGATTGTCATCGGAAAGCCGATGCAGCCCAACGGTCAGCCAAGTGAGAACCTGGCGCGTGTAGAGTGCTTCTTCAACAGGTGGCGGAAAGCTCACCCCGAGGTGCCCATCGTATATTACGACGAACGATTCACCTCCGTGCTCGCCCACCGGGCGATGATAGACGGAGGGGTGAAGAAAAAGGTGAGAAAGGAAAACAAGGGATTGGTTGATGAAATCAGTGCCACGATTATTTTACAAGATTATTTGGAATCAAGAAGATGATTTTACCTATTTATATATATGGTCAGCCTGTTTTGAGAAAGGTGGCTGAAGATATTACCCAGGACTACCCAGGACTGAAAGAATTGATCGCAAACATGTTTGAGACCCTCGATGCCAGCAATGGCGTGGGACTTGCCGCACCACAGGTGGGGCTGGACATCCGCGTCGTGGTCATCGACCTCGATGTGCTGAGCGAGGATTTCCCCGAGTACAAGGGATTCCGCAAGGCTTTCGTCAATCCCCACATCCTGGAGTATGACGAGGACAGCAAGAAGGAATCGCTGGAAGAGGGATGTCTTTCCATCCCGGGCATTTCGGAGAAGGTCACTCGTCCTACACGTATTCATGTGAAGTATCTCGACGAGGAATTGCAGGAGCATGACGAGTGGGTGGAGGGTTACCTGGCCCGTGTGATGCAGCATGAGTTCGACCACTTGGAGGGCACCATGTTCGTGGACCGAGTATCACCGCTTCGCAAGAACATGATAGCCGGTAAGTTGAAGAATATCATCAAGGGCAAGTTCCGTTGCTCTTATCGCACAAAGATCCGCCGATAGTCATTCGGCGGACTTTATTTTTATCATACATTCACAATAGATTTTAGTTTTTTCGGGAAGAGACTTTTTAAGGTATGGGAAAGAGAGTTTGGTTTTTCTTGTTTGGATTGCTGTCGCTGACCTCGACTTCGGCGCAGTATCGTGTAGACCGCCTGGTCACTGCCGGGCGCAGTGCGTTGTTTTATGAAGACTTCGTGCTATCTATCAAGTACTTCAACCTCGCCATTGGTGCCAAGCCCTATCTGTATGAGCCTTGGTACTATCGCAGTGTGGCAAAGTTCAACCTTGACGATTATGTCGGGGCGGAGAGTGATGCCAGTGAGGCGTTGCACCTCAATCCCTACATCAATGACATCTACGACCTCCGTGCCATCTGTCGCATTCGCCAGAACCGTTATGTGGATGCTATTGCCGACTACAATGCCGCTATCAGGCTGGAGCCTCGTAACCGCAACTATTGGTTCAACCGCGCCCTCTGCCAGATGGAGGACAAAAAATATGATGCGGCCTTGGCGGAACTGGACACCATCATGCAGAAATGGCAGGACTATTCCAATGCCTATTCCCTGAAGGCGGAGGTGTATTTGCTGAAAAAGGATACTGTCAATGCGGAGAAATGGCTCGACAAGAGTTTGGAGCTGAATCCATACGATGGTGACGCATGGACCACCCGGGCTTACATGGCACTGGCTCGTAGGGAGTGGAAGACTGCCGACGAGGCACTCACCAAGTCGCTGCATTTCAAGCCCAACAATGTGAATAGCTACATCAACCGTGCCTTGGCGCGCATCAACCTCAACAACCTGCGTGGGGCAATGAGCGACTACGACAATGCGATTGACCTCGATCCCAACAATTTCCTGGCACACTATAACCGTGGACTGATGCGTGTGCAGTTGGGCGACGACAACCGTGCCATCGGCGACTTCGACTTCGTCATCAAGATGGAGCCTCATAACTTCATGGCTATCTTCAACCGTGCCTTGTTGCATGACAAGACAGGCAACCTGCGTGCTGCCATCAGCGATTACACCACGGTCATCAACCAGTTTCCCAATTTCTGGACGGGGCTTTCGTACCGTGCCAACTGTTACCGTAGGTTGGGCATGACGGCGAAGGCGGAAATGGACGAATTCCATATCCTCAAAGCACAGATGAACAAGCACTTGGGTATTCAGCCCCGCTGGAGTGCCAAGACGAAGAAGGAAATGCGCAAGCGGTCGGAGATAGACCCCAACAAGTTCGCCAGTTTGGTGGTGGACGATGAGCCTAAGTATAACCACGAGTATAAGAGCGAGTATCGTGGAAGGGTGCAGAACCGTGTGGTGGAAACCTCCTATCTCCCGATGTACCAGTTGACTTATTTCCCCAATTCCCAGACCATCAGTGGCGTTCAGGCTTATGACAGGGAGGTGGAGCAACTCAACGAACAAGGTAAGGAAGACAAGTTATACATCGTGTGCAGCAAGGAACAGTTGGACGAGAACGGTTCCATGAAGATGTTCTCCATGATAGACAAGCTCTCCGCAGACCTGAGTGTGGCAAAGGATGACATCGCCAAGAAGCAGATTCTGATGCGCCGTGCCATCGCCCATTCCGTGTTGAGAGACTTTGAGGCTGCCATCGGTGACTTTACCGAGTATATCTCGCTGGATGGCAAGAATTCTCTCGCTTACTGGCAGCGAGCCGTTTGCCAGATGGAGATGGACGAGTTCAATGCCTCAGAAGGTAAGGCTACGGGCAATGTGCATTCTGCCGAGGCGGACTTCAGCGATGCCATCCGCGTGAACGGCAGCAACGCTTATATATACTATAACCGTGGTAATCTCCATGCTATGCGGCAGGAATTGTCCAAGGCGATAGACGACTATACGATAGCCATCCGCATAGACAACCGTATGGCGGAGGCTTACTACAACCGAGGAATAGCCCGTGCCAAGGCTGGCAACAAGAATGCAGCTGTGCAAGACCTTTCCAAGGCGGGAGAATTAGGATTGTATGATGCTTATTCCGTCATCAAGCGGCTGAACAAGCAGAAGTAGAGAAAAAGAAATCATTGAAATGCTATAAAGAGGGCGTGTCATGCAACTTGTGACACGCCCTCTTTGGCTCTAATGTCCTTGAAACAACTGGGTGATGAGCGGTATGGTGATGATGCTGCCCAGGGTGGTGATGAACGTCATCTCCGTTATCAGCGCCGGGTTGCGTCCGTACTTGAGGCAGAACATGGTGCCGAAACTTGCCACAGGCATGGCGATGACCACGGTGTTGACCTCGTTGATGAGTGGACTGATACCACACAACTTGAAGAGGAAATAAAGGCTCAGGGGGACGACCGCAAGGCGCAGTATGGAGGCGACATAGACTTTCGGGGTTCCGATAATCTGCTTGACGGGCAACTTTGCCATGCTGGAACCGATGATCATCAGGGCTGCAGGTACGGTGATGTTGCCCACCATCGTTACTGGACGGGCGATGATGTCGGGAGTATGTATGCCGAGTGCTACCATGATCGTAGCCTAATATCACGATGGTGAACAATATCACCATCACTTCCAAATTCTGCATGAATCTCAATTTGTCGTTATCCTATATTTTTCCTTTTGGGTGCATTAGTCGATGAACCTTTTGGTGATGTCACCATAGTTTTCTATGCGGCGGTCGCGGAGGAAGGGCCACCAGCGGCGCACGTCCTCGCTGTGCTTCAGGTTGATGTCAATGACAAGGCTTTCCTCTTCTTTGCTGCTGGAACGGTGGAGGAGTTCTCCCTGTGGACCTGCCACGAAACTGCTTCCCCAGAACTGGATGCCATCCGTCTGTTCGCTTGGGTCAGGCTCGAATCCTACTCTGTTGACTGCTACGACAGGCAATCCGTTTGCCACGGCGTGGCCACGCATCACAGTGGTCCATGCCTCCCGCTGTCTCTGTTGCTCTTCCTCAGTATCGTAGGTGGCGTAGCCTATGGCGGTAGGGTAGATGAGCATCTCCGCTCCTTGCAGGGCCATCAGGCGTGCGGCCTCCGGATACCATTGGTCCCAGCATACGAGTACGCCTAATTTTCCCACGGATGTCTGGATGGGATGGAAGCCGAGGTCGCCGGGGGTGAAATAGAATTTCTCATAATAGGCGGGGTCGTCGGGGATGTGCATCTTGCGATATTTGCCGGCGATGGTTCCGTCTTTTTCGATTACCACCGCCGTGTTGTGATAGAGTCCTGGCGCACGGCGTTCAAAGAGTGAGGTGACGATGACGATGCCCAATTCTTTTGCCAGCTTGCCGTAGAAATCGGTAGAGGGCCCCGGGATGGGTTCTGCAAGGTCGAAATTTTCGACATCCTCCACTTGGCAGAAGTAGAGTGAGTTGTGGAGTTCCTGCAAGACGATGAGTTCTGCGCCGCGGTGTGCGAGGTCGATGATGCCCTGTGACAGGCGTGTCTTGTTGGCTTCAATGTCTGACGTGTTGTGTATCTGTAATATTCCGAGTTTCATTGCTATTTTACTTTTTTACTTTTTTACCTTTTTACTCTTCTCTCATTGCTCCTTCGGGCAGTTGCATGGTGAGGCAATGGATGCTGCCGTGCTGTCGGATGATGGTGAGGGAGTCGATGCCGATGATTTCCCTGTCTGAGAAGGCAAGCTGTATTTGTCGCTTTGCCTCTTCGTCCTTTTCCGGTTGGTTGTATGTGGGATAGATGACGGCACCGTTGACGATGAGGAAGTTGGCGTAGGTGGCGGGTAGTCTTTCCTCTCCGTCGTAGATGGCATCGGGCATGGGCAACTTGAGCAGCCGGTAGGGATAGCCCTCATAAGTGATGAGTTTCTGAAGTTGTTCTTCCAGTGCCTTGAAATCCTCGTACTGATCGTCCTCGGGGTCGTCGCACCCCACATATAATAAGGTATCATGGGGAGCTATGCGCACGATGGTGTCGATGTGTCCGTCCGTGTCATCGCCCACCAGGTTGCCATGGTCGAGCCATACGATGTGGCGGGCATGTAGGAGGTTCTTGAGCTGCTGTTCGATGTTCTCCTGGGTGAAGGGCTGGTTGCGATGGGGAGCCAGGAGACATTGGCTGGTAGTGAAGACGGTACCCTTGCCGTCGCTTTCAATGCTGCCTCCCTCCAGTACGAAGCCTTTATGGTTCTCCAGTGCCGCACAGAACGCTCCCTGGTAGTAAAGTTGCAGGTTGATGGCGTTGTCTTTCTGCCAGTCGAATTTCTCTCCCCAGCCATTGAACTTGAAGTCGAGAAGATGGAAGGGGATGATGAAACTGTTGTGCTTATTCTTGGAAACCAGCGTGATGGGACCATGGTCACGTGCCCATGTGTCATTGCTGTCTATCTCGTAAAGGTGGACTCTGTTCATCTGACTGTCGGAAAGTCGCTCGGTGAGCATCTTTCGTGTACTTTCCATAATGGGCGTGACTACGAGTAGATGCTCGAAGCGGGTGATGGCCTCTGCCAGTTCGAGATAAGTGTTGGTAATTTGCCTCAGGTAGGGCTTCCAGTCTGTGCCGGCATGGGGCCAAGTGAGCATGACGCCGCTCTGCGGTTCCCATTCGGCGGGAAGCACGAAGTCGTTGGGGGATGTGGTGTAACGCATAGGCTAAATATTAAATTAATTGCGTGCAAAAATAATAAAAAAACTACAGATATGAGCATTTGTTGCCCAAATATTTTGTCCTTGCCGCTGATTTTTCCGTTTGTTCTATTAAAAAACATTAAACGATAGGCTCCTTGGTGACGAAATCACGAAGAAATGCTTAACTTTGCATTCCAAAAGATTTATATAGCATTTAAGAGCGTGAAAATAAAGCAGGTTGTAGATGCCCTTGAACAGTACGCGCCTCTGCCCTTGCAGGAAGGATATGATAATGCCGGCTTGCAGGTAGGATTGACAGAGACGGTGGAAGTGTCAGGGGCATTATTGTGTCTTGATGTCACCGAGGCTGTGGTTGACGAAGCCATCTCGAAAGGTTGCAATCTCATCGTCAGTCACCATCCGCTGATATTCCGAAAGTTGGCGAGGGTGTCGGATGAGAACTATGTGCAGCGTACGGTTATGAAGGCCATAAAGAACGACATTGTTATCGTGAGTATGCATACGAACATGGATGCCGCCACGGGAGGGGTCAACTTCAAGATTGCTGAGAAACTGGGCTTGAGAAACATTACTTTCTTGGATCATCCGAAAGAGGTGGATGGCGTGAAAGGCGGCGATGGGGTCATCGGCGAAATCGGTGAACCGGGAAAGGGCGTTGCCGCCGACGACCTGGTCTTGATACTTAAGGAGAGATTCCGCGTGGAGTGTGTGCAGTGTAACCAACTCCTGAGGAGACCCATCAAAAGAGTGGCCCTCTGTGGAGGTGCTGGTGCCTTTCTGCTCGACCGGGCGATTGGCCAGAGAGCGGATGCCTTCATCACGGGTGAGATGAGCTATCATGAGTATTTCGGACATGAACAGGAAATACAGATTTGCACTATAGGACATTACCAGAGCGAACAGTTCACGAATGAGATTTTTCGGGATGTAATCCTTGAACAATGCTCAGGGATAAGATGTTGTCTTTCGGAAATCAATACAAATCCTATCATCTATTTGTAGAGGAAGGTGAAGAACCGTGAATGTTCGTAAGAGCATCGTCCTCTGAATTAAACGTGAAATATTAAGAATTTAAATATTATAAAAGTAATTATGGCAAAGAAAGATCCTACAGATTTGACAGTGGAAGAGAAATTGAAGACCCTCTTCCAACTTCAGACTACCTTGTCGGGTATTGATGAGAACCGTGCGTTGAGAGGTGAACTGCCTCTCGAAGTGCAGGACTTGGAAGACGAGATTGCTGGTCTTGCTACTCGTATAGAGAAAATCCAGTATGAAATCGATCAGTTTAACCACGCAGTTTCACAGAAAAAAGGTGAAATCTTAGACGCACAGGCAAGTTTGGAGCGTTATCAGGCACAGCTCGATACCGTGTCCAACAACCGCGAGTATGATACGTTGAGTAAGGAGATTGAGTTCCAGCAGTTGGAAATCGAGCTTTGCAACAAGAAAATACGCGAAGGTCAGCAGAAGATGCAGGAAAGGCAGCAAGATTTGGCTCGCGCTGAGGAGCTGAAGGCTGACCGTGAGAGAGGCTTGGTGGAGAAGCGTGAGGAGCTGGAGGCTATCATGTCCGAGACTCGCGAGGAAGAGGAGAGACTCAAGGAGAAGGCAGCTGACTTGGAGAGAAAAATAGAACCGCGTTTGCTGGCGAGTTTCAAGCGCATCCGCAAGGGTGCCCGCAATGGTCTTGGCATCGTTTATGTACAGCGTGACGCTTGCGGAGGTTGCTTCAACAAGATTCCGCCTCAGCGCCAGTTGGATATCAAGATGCACAAGAAGATTATCCCCTGTGAGTACTGTGGACGTATTTTGATAGATCCGGAGTTGGCAGGTGTGAAGATTGAGTCTGCCGTTGTGGAGGAGAAGCCCAAGCGCAAGCGTGTCATCCGCAAGAAAAAGACAGAAGATGAGGAATAATCGAGTAGCATGTGTGTTGTCTAA
>CAVEJY010000039.1:0-6305 GCA_963616155.1 Acutalibacteraceae bacterium | reverse complement strand
CTGACATCTTCGACGACCTGGGCGAGAGCCTCCTCATGGAGGAGCGTCTCTTCCCCGCAGCCACTGCCATGTCGTGTGCCATTGCCTATGCCATGCGCTATGTAAGGGCCAACGTGGAAGGCGGCGTGGAAATGGGATTCAAGGCAAAGGATGCCCAGAAAATCGTTCTTCAGACCGTAAAGGGTGCCGTGGAACTGCTACAGGAGACCGGCGAGCATCCCGAGGCTGCCATCGACAAGGTGACGACTCCCGGCGGCTGCACCATCAAGGGCCTCAACACCATGGAGCAAGGCGGCTTCACCGCCGCCGTCATCAACGGTTTGTTGGCTGGAAAGAAATAAGAGCATTACAACGCAAAAAGCAGCATCATCTCACCAAGAGACTGATGCTGCTTTTCTTTTATTATACCTTATTATATATAATGAGCGGCGACATTTCCCTATGCCAACGCCTCCACCTTCCAGTCGTCAATGCTCTTTTGGTCTTCCGAGAAGTTGATGCCTACCTTATATTTCTTTCTGCTGTCATCGGCAAAGGCGGCAACGTAATCTTTCTTTTCGATTTGCTCCATCGCCGTCCCGGCATCCTTCTTGTATTTTAGTTCGAGTACATAGATACTGTGCCTGGTCTTTAGCACCATGTCGATTCTGCCGTCGGATATCGGCACCTCTGGGGTAACGTCACAACCCAATATCAACAATATGGTGTAGAGCACGGCTTGGTAATGACGTTCATTGTTGTTTATCAGCGTGTACGGGAACTTCTTGTAGAAGGTCTGGAGATGAGGGAGGAATGCCTCCATATTGTCCTCAGTGCTCAGAATAAAGTTCTTTGCCCATGCCATATAAATGGCGTCACGGTCATCCATCCCATCAGGGGCATAGTAGCGGAAAAGACTGTTGGAGAAGCCCTTGCGCACCTCCTCATTAGGAAAGGCGAGCTTGTAAGTGTCTGACATCTCTATGTAATCCTTGATGGTAAGATAACCACTTTGGTACAACACCGGTATCGGGTCTGTGATCTTTTTCGTTGGTGTGTCAAAGCGGTCTGCACTTGTCCAAATATCCTCCATCTGAAGCATGTCTATGTTCTTTTCCTTCAACAATTCTATCAGAAATGTCGGAGTACCCGTAGAGAACCAATAGCTATTGAACTTATTGACCCTGAATGTATGGAGCAAGCTATAAGGATTGAACATATCTGCTCCATTTCCGCTAAAGTGATAGCCATCATAATGGAATTTGAGCTGGGCAACTGCTTCATCGAAAGTCATCTTTCGAGCCTTTGCCAAGTCTTCGATGTCATCATGGAAATATGTTAGGAGTTCTTCCTTGCTGATACCGCAGATGCTGCTATATTCATCTTCCATACTGATGTTGGTAATATTGTTCAGCTCACTAAAGATGCTTAGTTGGCTAAACTTAGAGATACCTGTCATAAAGGCGAAGTGCAAGTTTTCCTCTTCTGCTTTTAATGGGCTAAAGAAGTCACGCATGATGTCACGAATCTCATCTTGTAACTTTTCATTTTTCATGGAATCATGCATAGGGGCATCATACTCATCAATAAGGACAACAGCTTTCAGTCCTGTTTGCTCAACAGCCGTCTCTATCACTTTTTTCAAGCGATTGCCATAAGACACGGTAGCATCGCTTTCTATATGGTAAATCTTTTCATAATCGCTAACCAGCATATTGAGGGTAGAGCGAAGATTTTCTATACAATAGTATTTGCCAAAGCTGAGGTCAAGATGGATAACAGGATAGCTAATCCATTCTGTTTCCAAGTCTTCAATAGCCAATCCTTTGAACAAGTCTTTCTTGCCCTCAAAATAAGCTTCGAGGGTAGTGACAAGAAGGGACTTTCCGAATCGTCGAGGACGACTCAGAAAACAATACTTGCTCTCTTTAGCCAACTCATAGATTAAGTCGGTCTTATCTACATACAAATAATTTCCCTCTATGACATTCTTGAATGTCTGTATTCCCAAAGGGTATCTTCTGCCTTTCATAAGCTCTACGTTTTATTACGTTGGCAAAGATAAGGTATTTTTCCTTAACCACCAAACATTTTATCATAAAACAATGTCATTCCTTTTCAAACTCCACGTTGCTGCCGTACTTCTTGCTGACCTTCACCAGCAGGCAGGGAACGGTGGAATAAGGGCGGGCTTCGCCGGAGATGATGACCTTATATCTAACAACAACCTTGTCATTCTGCTTCCTGATGCCCTCAATCTTGATTTCCGTGTCCCTGTTGGTCTCAGGTTCGATGATGGCAATGGCGTTCTCCTTGTCGAAATCGATGAACGTGGGCATTCCATTCGTCCCCATCACCGTTGCGGCACCGAAATAGCGGTTCAGTTGTTCATCGTCAGTGATGACACGGGGAGAGTAGTCCTTCACGTCGTTCCTGACAAAATAACGCTGTACTTCCTTGTAGCTGACGGTCTTCTCCGAGCATCCGCAGGAGGAGAGACCGAGGATGGCGGTCGCAAGGACAGCCATTGAGATTGACTTGATTTTCATACGTTTTCTTTTCCTATTATTTCTTACTGACTAAATGCGTTGGCTTCTTCTCAGAACGAATATCTGAAGCCCAAGCCGAGGCTGAAATTCAGGGGCGTATCCTTGTAGATGTTGATCACGTCGCTGTGGTTGTCGAAATGGTAGCTTACGCCCGGCTCCAGGTAGAAACCCACACGGTCGGCTATCTTCGCCTGCACACCCACGGCGGCTCCCACGGAATACTGAGGTCGCTTTTCCTTTACCTCATTATCCTGCGAGGACTGCCTCTTGCCGTCCACAACGTAATCGGTGGTAGACTTTCCCTTGACACACTTTTCCACCATACCGCCCGTGGTGCCATACACGCTCCAACGCTTGTGCTGCCAGAAGGTATAGCTCACATTGAGCGGAATGCCCACATACTGCAACTTCTGTTGCGTGGTGTAGTGGGAATCGTCGGTGCCGGAAGTCAGTTCGGAGGAGAGGTAGCTGTAGGTCAATCCCGTGCCGAGAGACCAACGGTCGCTCAGGCGATAGTTGACGGACACCCCCAACTTGATGGGCTGGTGATGCTTCTTCTTGGTGTAGACCTCGCGGTTGTTGTTGCCCACGATGACCTCTTCCAGTCTTCCGAAATCATCCGAAGCATCGTTTTCACTCCTTGCGTCCCCTTGCCATACGCTTCCTGCCATCAGTTCTCCGTAACCGCCCTGCTGGTTGTTGGCACCCATGAGTCCTGCTGCCGTCACCGAGACGGAGAATCTGTCCGCATCGGAATGGGCGGATGCCATGAGCGTGTTGTCCCAAGAACGTTCATCATGCACGTTCGAGGGTCTTGGCGTTTCCTTTTCTACCTTATTATAATTGTCTTCTATCACTGTTGAAACAACGTCAGAATCATTTTCCGACTGCCTCATTTGGACAAAAAGAGGAGTCTTCGCCTGTGACAAGCGAGCATCCGCAGACTGGCATGAGGAAGGACCAGATACGTTGGAAGTCTTGGCAAGCACACTACCGGGCTCTCCTGCAAGAGATTTTCCAGGATGAGACACTCCGGCATGGGACATTCCATGAGAGGCCACGGCATCCTCCTCGTGGTGAGTGCCGAGCCAAACGCCGCCACCCATCACCAAGGCACCCGTCATGACAGCCGCCGCCATCCACATTCGACGGCGTTGCAACCCGACGGTCTTGCGCTGCGCAAGGTCAGCACTTACCTGTCGCTCAATATCCGCCCAAAGATGTTCGGGGGGCGACATCTCGAAGCCTTCCATCTTGCGGCGTATGTCGTTCATCCATTTCTTGTCATCCATAGTTCCTCATTTTATAGTCCTTGATCATTCTTGTCAGCAGTCCCTTCGCCTTGTGCAACTGCGAGGCTGAGGTGTCGGGCTTGATGCCGAGCAAGTCGGCTATCTCCTTGTGGCTCTTCTGCTCGAACACATAGAGACAGAACACCATGCGATAGCCCTTGGGCAACCGCTGCACCATCTCCTGCAGGGTCTCGGGCGAGATGCCGCCGGCATCGGGTTCTCCCTCCTCTATCCTGTCGGGCAACTCCTCTTCGGGATAGGGCACCTCCAGCTTGGCATTCCGCTTCAGGAAACCGAGCGACTCGTTCACCACCACCCTCGTGAGCCATGCCCTCACGGAGCCTTTGCCCCGGTACTCAAACCTGTCCACGGAGGAGAATATCTTGACAAAACTGTCTTGTAGCACGTCCTTGACATCTTCTTCATTGACAACATAACGGGAACAGACGGCGGTGAGATAACCTATATGCGATTGATACAGGTTTCTCATAGCCGAAGCATCTCCTTGCTTGACGAGGATGATTTCCTTTTCTTCCTTGTCTCTGTTCCAGTTGAAAAACATTGCCTATGAATTTCCTTTCTAAGTCTTGACTTGATGTGTGGGACTTCCTTACCTTTTACTTCACCGTGGCAGAGATGCTACCCGTAGCCTTCTTGCTGTCGGTAACGACGATGGTGGCGGTACCAGCCTTCACGCCTGTCACGAAGATGGAGTCCTTCACGGTCTTCACCGTTGCCACGCTCTCAGCGCTCGACTTGGCTGTGAAAGCCTGTGTGCCGTTGGTCACCTTCAGCGTATCTACCTTTCCCACTTCCACGCTCACCGAGCTCTTGCTGAACTTGAGCGTAGTAGTTGTGGTGGTGCTGCTGTTGTCATCATCCTTGCTGCAAGATGCGAATGCTACTGTACCGAGGCACGCTACTGCCATAACCATTGTCTTCAAAACGTTCATTGTCTTCATTTTTCTTTTTTGTTTGTTAGTTTTATCATATTACCTTTTGGAGACTCACATCGGAAAGGCAGTTGCGCGCCGACTCCTTTTTCTTCCGTTCGTCTATCCCTTAAATGCAGCAAAAGGGACAAACTTGCCCGGGCGCGATATTAATAAAAGTTAAAGACTATTGTTCGTCCCTTCTCCTTACATATACCTTTGCCGTCCTTCGCCCGTCAGTATCTATACCAGTGGAACGGTCTTCGGCAAACATCCGAAGTTCCTTCGTGGCGGAAGACCGGGGCAAACCCGTCAGTTCGGCATAATCCGTAACCCGCATGAAGGAATGGGCTGGGTCCGCAAGATATTCCTGCGCCAATTTCAGCCGCTGTTCCTTACTGTAAGGCGAATTGTTCACCCGTCTTACGCCAGCTCTCGAAAGCTTGCACCGTCTGTTGACTTCTTTCACCAGCTCCTTGTCCGAGACATACCGCACGTTCTTCACCTCGATGCTCTTGGCATTGCGCTTGGTCTCGTTGCCGTCGAGAGAGTCCATCTCCTTGTCTTTCCTCACGCCCAGTGTGGCCTGGAAGGTGCCGATACCATCGAGCGTAACGGTATTGCCTTCTGCCAACTCTTCCACCAGCTGCTCGGCTATCTTGCTGAGTGCATGCTCCAGGATACCTTCGTCCAGGATGCCGTGCGCCCCTGCCTTTTTGAGGAATTCCGCAGTGGAGAGGTTCTGGCGTTTCTCCAGCCGATAGTAACACTTGGTCTCGCCCGTACCCTGCAAGTCGGGCATCTCTTGCTTGATATATCTTGCCATCTTCGTTTCCTTATATAAAAGTTTGGTTAATACGCCTGTAAAGTTACAACAATCCTACCACAAAACCCCAAAAAGCCTACTGCCTTTTACTTAGTTTAAGCTATATTTAACTAAATACAACTTATATTTAGCTAAACATAATTTATATTTAGGTGAATACAAGTTAGGCGAAGTAGTTAGGAGTAGGCTTCTTCAGGGTTTCATATCAGGCTTCCATGACTTTTATATTAGAGAGAAGAAGAGTTTGTAGGCAGAAACAACGGCAAATATCAAGGGCGTGGATACTTCGAGAATGGGAATGTACTAAGCTGAGCTAAAAATATCAGCAGTAATCTGCTCTACTTCCAGATAAAAGTCGTATATTTGCAGTTATAAAACTTAAAAAGCAGGGAATTATGATGACAGAGATAAAAGAAAGAAGGTTGCCCGTAGGTATCCAATCGTTCGAGAAGATAAGAAAGGAAAAGTATCTATATGTTGACAAGACCGACTTGATTTGGAGCCTTGCCCACAATGGAACAACATACAATTACCTGAGCCGTCCTCGCCGCTTCGGCAAGTCGGTACTCGTGGATACCCTCCAGGCTTACTTAGAGGGCAAGAAGGAGCTATTCGAGGGACTGAAGATCATGGACCTGGAGAAGGAATGGGTGAAGCGTCCCGTTATCCGGTTCGACATGAGCCGAGGGGGTGCTACGGCAAAGGAAATCAGTTCGTATCTGAATAG
>CAVEJY010000038.1:0-23273 GCA_963616155.1 Acutalibacteraceae bacterium | reverse complement strand
TGCCGGAAGAGGAACCTATGATGGCGGCAGAACCAAAACCAGCTCAAACATAAAAGGCAAGTTCTCAATGCTTATTAATGGAACCGCCAAGGAAACGGGGCCTTATTTTCCTTTTCCGGCGGAAAAACTGTCTGCCGTAAACCCGTTTTGCGAGTAGAGTTTTCTTGCTGAAATGGGGGTTCTTATATATAATAAGGTGTAAGTGGCTTTTTGGAAACCCGGGCTGCGGCGGCGGTTTTAATTTCGGGTTTTCTTGAAAATAATTGCTTTTTTTCTTGGAGCGTAAGGAAAGAATGCCTATCTTTGCATCAGAAATAAGAAACAAACAAACAACAAGTCAAACAATTTAAAATATTAAGATTATGAAAAAGTTTTATCATACACTCGCAATAGCAGCCGTAGCTGCAGTATCAATGTTCTCTGCACAGTCAGCCAACGCCCAGACCCTCCGCACGTCGCCAGCGGCATCCGCCAGCACGAGCGCAGAGATGCTGGAAGCCACCAAAGCAATCGACGTGGAGGAATTCCTGTCGCCATCCGACGACAACGACCCTTACGATGAGGTGTGCACCATGTTTGCCAAGGCTATCTTCCTGAAGCATCTCATGAATATCAAGGAGAACAACACCGTGGTCAGCAGCACCGAGGCAGCCTACCTCCTGAAAAAGGGAAGGGAGTTCGGAATCAAGGACCTGCAGATTGTGTACTACCTCTCCGGCAACGCCATCAAGTAGCAGAAAGCCCCCCTCCGGGATTCTCTCTCCCCGGGACAAGCGGGTACACCTGCAAATTCAGACGAATGAGTCCACTTTTTAAATAAAGACAAAGGGCTGGCTTCCTCGAAGGAAACCGGCCCTTGTCTTTTTTATATTCATCTTTCAAAAGAGTCTGTCGATGTCTACGGAAGCACCGACGGTGAAGGTTCTGCCGGTGGTCATCGGCGAACTCCAGCAGTACACCTTGGGCGTGTAGCCGAAGAGGTTGTCGACGGTGAAGTTGATGTTCACCGCGTCGAAGAGACGCTGCTGTAGGGTGAACTTCCACAGCTGGTAGCTGCTGTCGTGCTTCTCCCTCTGCGTGTCGGGCACGGAGAGGTAACGGCCCGAGAGGGCGGCGTTGATGCGGTAGAAGGAGCAGAGCTGGCGGTCGTAGTCGATGCGCCACGTTGCCGAGTGGGGACGGGGCTGGGAGAACTGCGAGTCGACGCTCCTGCCGCCCACGTGCAGGTAACTGTAGTCGAGCTTCACGCCCAGGCCCGCATCGGAGCGGTACTGCGCACTGAAGTCTACGCCGCTCACCTTCACGCCGTCCTCGTTGCAGTAGCGGGAGGCGACGCTGGGCTGGCCCTCGCCCGGCTCATAGTCTTCGTAGTCGTCGGTGGTGATGCGCTTGTCGTACTTGTTGTAGTAGCCCATCAGCGTGAGACTGTACTGACCGTTGAAGAAGCCTGCCTGCCCCACCCTGCCCGTGTGTTCGAGGGCGAGGTTGAAGTTGTGGCTCTTCTCGGGGTCGAGGTCGGGGTTGCCGTAGATCATCTGCATTCCCGCCATGTCGAAGCTCATGTACATTTCCTTCAGCGAGGGGGCACGGAAGCCTCCGGCGTAGTTGGCGCGCACGGAGAAGCCTTTCCACTTGCCCATCAGGGCGAGGCGTGCCGTCGTGGCACTCTCCTTGCTGGCAGAGAAGCGGTCGTGGCGAAGGCTCGCCACCACGTTGAGCCAGTCGAGGGGATTGTAGTCGAACTGCGCAAACACGTCGCAGGAGTTCTGCACGTGCGCCTCGTTGTCGGTGAACTGGTAGGTGGTGAGGTAGTCGTTCATGTAGTCGGCTCCTGCCGTCAGCGTGTTCTTGCCGAAGACGTGCGAGTAGAGGGCGCGTAGGGTGTTCTGGCGGTTGGTGTAGTCGTGGTCGTGGGTGCGTTCGCCGTTCGTGTAGCGCACCTTGTCGTACTGGTCGTAGCCGTAGGACACCTCCAGATGGTCGTCCTGCGAGAAGTCCATCACCGCCCTCAGTCCTGCCGAGTAGTCCTTGTAATGGTCGTCGTAGTTGTTGCGGCGGCTGATGCGGGAGAAGTACCCTCCCCTACCGATGAGCTTCACCTGGTCGGAAAGCCTGAAGGTGAGGCGTTCCTTGACGTTGAGCGACTCTCCGCCGTAGATGTGGAGGATGTCGGAGGTGGTGTCGAAGGGACTGGTGAGCTGCACCTCGTGCGAGGTGGTGCGCTGCAGGGAGGTCTGCGAGTTCCACTTGCCGGCGTTGAAGCTCACGGAGGCTCCGTGTCGCCACTCCTTGTTGAAACTGTTGTAGCGGGTGTTCACGTTCGCCGTCCAGGGCTCGCTGTTCTCCCGGGAGATGACGTTCACCACTCCCGCCACGGCATTGGCTCCGTAGAGGGCGGAGGCAGCTCCCTTGACGATTTCGATGCGGCCCACGTTGTCGAGGCTCAGTCGGCTGTAGTCCACGTTGTCCATGGTCTCGCCCGCCAACCGTTCGCCGTCGACGAGGAAGAGCACGGCGTTGCCGCCGAAGCCGTTCATGTTGAGCGAGGTCTCCTGGTTCATGGCGTAGCCGAACTCCAGTCCGGGCATCTGCTCGGTGAGGAGGTCCTGGATGTTGGTGGCATCGGCGATCTTGATGTCGTTGGCGGTGATGAGCCGGGTCACCACGGGTGCGTCCTTCAGAGCCTTGGGCGTACGGGTGGCGGTCACCACCACCTGGTCGAGGGCAGTGGCATCGGGAACGAGGCGCAGCACGTGGCGGTCGCCCTTCTTCTCGTTCACCTTCAGCACGAAGCTCTGTGTCTGGAAGCCCACGTAGCTCACCTTCACCCTGACAGCCCCGTCCTTGTCATAAGGCAGACGGAAGCATCCCTTCTCGTCGGTGGTCACTCCGTCGTTGCCGTTCTGGAGCTGCACGGTGGCACCAATCAGGGGTGCGCCCGAATCGTCGAGCACCTGACCCACGACATCGCCCTGGGTCTCGGCGTTCAGGTTCGGGCACACGGCGCAAAGGATGAGGGATATTGCAAATATCTTCCTTTTCATCAGCGGTTACTTTTTGCTGCTTGACACGTACTTGAAGGTGATGGCCATCGGCATATTACCATACTGTACGGAATAGTCAACTGTCAGTTTGGAGTTGGAGTAGCTGCCTTCCAAATTGACGGTATAAGCCTTGCCTTCGGATGTAGTTCCCTTATAGTTGCTTACGGAGAAGCTGGGAACGCCTGCCTTAGTGGTCACCAACACATTGGCAACCTCCAAAGCCGGCAGCTGCATCTTGTCGCTGCCAGCAGCTGGCAATGTGATATTGGCTGTCACATTGCTGGAAGCAGTGAACACCAATGTCTTGTTGCTCTCAGAGCCGTAGGAAGTTCCACTCACAAACATCTCCACATCGCCAGTATAGGTTCCTGCCAACTGAGCGGCTGTGCTACCAGTGTTATCATCATCATTGTCACTGCTGCAAGCGCTGAATGCTACTGTCATTGCTACCAAGGCCAAAATCATGGCCAACATTGTCTTGATCTTTTTCATTTTCTTTGATGTTTTAATTACGTTATTATTTATGAATTGAATTTTCCCTATTTTTACCTTTTTCTCTTTTTACCTTTTTACCTTTCATTATAATATATCCCGAGAGGAGCACCAATGTACTCAGCGTTCCCCAGAGGAAGACGAACAGCTCGGAGAACGGACCGAGGACGGGGGCGTAGCAACGGCCCACATGCAGCTCCAGGGCGAGGTTCCAGAGCGAAAGGGGCACAGAGACCATCGCCTCGGGCATCGGTGCCCACCGGCGGCTCGCTCCCTCGGAATAGTCGAAGACGACGGGCTTGCCGAAGTCCTCACTGTAGCCGCTCACGGTGGAACCGGGCTGCACACTGCCGAAACTCTTCACGGGTGCCTTATGGGTGAAATAGTCGAGCGAAGTTCCTTTTTCCGCATCCCACACGCTCATTCCGCTGAACGAACCGATGAGCCAACTGCCGTCTTTCTGCTGGCGGAACACGTTGGCACCCATCGGACTCACCGTCGGTGCCTTGTCCTTGGCAATCATCCTCGGTGCCTGGGCGAAGGCGGAATCCACCCGCATGAATCCGTCTGCCGTGGAGACGAGCCACTCGTGCCCGACAGCATCCCAGCGGAGGGCGCGAAGGCGGTCGTTCCAGATGTTGCGGGTGTAGTTTACCGGGGCAGTCTTCACCATCACGAAGGGAATCATCAGCGGCGGCCTGAGACAGGTGCCGGTGAGGGTAAGCAGCACGGTGAGGATGATGGTGTAACGGCCGAAGCGGTTGTGCCAGCACTGGTTCCACACCATCCTCTTGCCCATTTTCTTCATCCCTTCCTTGTCGCCCCTGCGCTTCTTGCGCCGGATGCAGTAAGGCAGGAAGAAGAGGACGATGCCCGTGAGGCAGAGAACGATGATGACCACTGCCACGATGTCTACCACGAGCTTGCCGGGCAAGCCGAACAGTTCTCCACTGTGGAGTTTCCAGATGGTGCGGAAGAGGTATTCCCGGGGCTTGAAACCGCCCTTTGCCGCCTTCAGTTCCTTGCGGTCCACCTTCGGGGCGAAGCCGCCTTGCGTCGGGGTAATGACATAGACAGCGGAACGGGAGAGAGCCACCATCTGCATGCTGTCGCCGGCGAGGGTGAAATCCATCAGGCGTTCGCCGCCCTTGGGCAGGGAAAGAACCTTCCAACTGCCGTCCTCGTAGCGATAAACATCGTAATTGGTGGCGCACCACAGGCTGCCGTCCTTCGCCCTCACGAGGTTGCGGATGTTGCGGTGGTCGACACCCTCGGGAAAGCCCTGGTTCGTCTCCGTCCACTCATCGGCCTCCCCGTTGGTGATCCATACGCCACCGCTTCCGAACGCCACCACCTTGCCATCGGCGAAGGGCACGGTGCCCTTGATTACGCCGTTGTTGAAGTTATCGATGTGGTAGCCCGGCGGCAACCACGAGCGGCTCACGTCGCAGTGGCTGAAGAGCGGCCGGTGGTTCAGGACGATGCCTGACGCACAGAACACCAACATGAACACAGCGAACACCAAGCCCACCCATTTATGATATTTTTTCCAAGTGAATATCTTTCTCACGTTATTTTCCTGCTCTATTTTTTACCTTTTTACTTTTTACCTTTTAAAAAGTCTTTAACTTACTTTTCTTCCGGCACATAGATAATCTCGCCGTTCTCCAGCTGGTAGGCGATTCCCACCTTCTTGCCCTTGTTGCCCGACTTCTTGCTCTGGTCTTCGGAGGGCGTGTAGCGGTTGATCTTCTGTCCGTCCTTGGTAATGATTTCCATATTGTCCTTGCCGGGGTTCTTCACCATGGTGAAGTCTTCCTTGCTCAGAATCTCGGTCATACTGTAGCGTGTCACGAGCGCCACCATCAGTGCCACGGCGAAGACCATCGCCACGTCGAAGAGGTTGCTCACCACGCTCATCGGGTCATCGTCCTCGCTGTCATGGGCGAGTCGGTTTCTGCGTCTTTGTCTCATATTTTTTTAGTGAAGAACGAAGAGTGAAGAGTGAAGAATTCTCTTGCTTTTCTCCCTGTCCACTCCTTGTTCTTCATTTATTTTATTGTTAACATTTAATTTACTCTTCACTTACAAATGAATTCTTCACTCTTCGTTCTTCACTCTTCACTTAATTTCTTCACTCTTCACTTATCAAATCAGCGATAAACTCCAGGTTGCTCATGTCTTCCTTGTACCAGCGGCTCTTGGTCTGCTTGGTGACGAAGCCGATGGCGGCGGAGAAGAGGCCCACCACGGTGGTGGCGAAGGCTACCTGCATATTGTACGCCATGGAGGCGATGTCGCCCGTGGAGAGACCCACGAGGGCGGGACCCATCGGAATCAGCGTACCCATCAATCCGAGCATCGGACCCATCTTCTGCAAGGTGTTGGGCAGGGAGAGGTCCTTGTCCACGAACTGCGCATACTGGTCGAGTACACGGTTCACCTGAGCCTGGCTCCGGCGCACCTCCACGAGCTTCTTCATGTAGCTCACGATGACCGCCTGCTTGTTCTTGGGCAGTCTGTCGCCCAGGGTGTCGAGGTTGTCGAGCGAGAGGGTATTCATCTGCTCACGGATCTCCGCCCCGGTCTTGCGCTTCACGAGATACTGGCCGAAGAAACCTCCGAGCAGCAGCAGGGCACGCAGGAAGAAGAAGATCAACAACACTACCACGGGAACCAGCATCCCGGTGGAAATCCAAAACAATACGTCTGATATGTAATTCATTTCAATTTATAATTTACTATTTATAATTTACAATTAAATTCTTGCACTGAGTTTCTGCATCCTGATGCGATAGATGCCCCACCCTACTGCTGCGCCCACGATGACGAGGGCGATGACTCCGAGGAGCGACTTGATGTCGACACTGTTGATGCCCGCCACTGCCGTGTTGCCGTTCACCGTTCCCACGATGCCCATCAGGCCGAGCAGCACCTCCACGAGGAAGAGCAGCTCCAGACGGATGGGACGCTCGGGCAAAATCCAGCGCAGGGCGTAGGCCAGTGCAGGAACCAGCACGAGCAGAACCACGGCGAGCGACCACGCCACCACCTGGAACGACATTCCGGGGAGCATGAAAATCAGCATCACCAGAAGGCTGAACAGCACGGGGAACACGAGCAGACCTGGGAAGTACTTCAACACGATGTAGAACATCCACTTGCGGCGGCTCACATGCTCCGAGGTCTTCAGGTCTACATGGTTCACACAGAAGAGCATCGTCAGCGCCACGTCCACGCTCAGCAACACCGCCATGTCGAGCATCAGCTTCTGGTCGGCAATCCACGCCGCAATCTGCGTCTTCGACTGCTCGATGGCGAAGGGCCAGGAGAGTCCCACGAAGAAGGCTGTCAGCACGGCGATGACCATGATTTCCTTCACTCCGTGGAAGGTCTGCTTCAGCACGAAGCTGAAGCAAACGAGTATCATCATTACTAAAACTAATGTCTCCACTGGTTTAATTTATAATTTACAATTGATAATTTAGGGTTATTCCTCGCTCATCTGCTTGCTGCGACGGCGCATGTAGAGGGCAAGGGCCACGAACGCCACGATGACGATGATGCCCACTACGATGCCGCTCACCATGGTGGTGGTCTTCTCGGTCTCGCTGCTGAGCGTCTCCTTCTTCATCACCATCCCCTTGTCGTTGCTTGCCTTGGCAGCCTCAGCGTCGCGGATTTGCTCCACGTTCTGCTGGTATTCCTTGGCAGAGGCGGCATCGGTGTTCTTGGCGATGTAGTTGCGCAACTTCGAGTTGTTGCAGACGAAGCCGGAGCAGGAGGGCTTGAACTTGTTCACCGTCTCCGTATGGAGCTTGGCGATCTCGGCGATCTGCTGGGGCGTGGCCTTCCACATTCCCTTGCGCGCACTCTCCATCATCACGGCGGTCATCTCCATCAGGGCAGCAGGGTTCTGCTTGTCGAAGAACTCCTTGGTGCCGAGGTTGTACTTGTCCTTGACATAGACGTTATAGATTTCGTCCCACATTTCCTTGTCTATCGCCTTCGGCTTCATCACGTTCCAGCCGTAGGTGTTGGTCACGATTTCCGCAAAGCTGCTGGCACTGCTGGCTCCGCCCTTCATCTTCTCCTTGATGTAAGCGGGGTTGAAGATGGTGGTGCGGCTCTCCACGCCGATGGCCTCCTTCACCTCCTGCATACGCATATTGCTGTGGTTGCGGTAGTCGGCGAGATAGGCGTCGGGGTCCTTGCCGGTGACGTTGCGCACGGCGAGGTTCATGCCGCCCATGAACTCATACACATGGTCGAGGCTCAAGGCTCCCCAGGTGTTGCTCTGTCGGGGCTGCACCACCACGTCGGTGCGGGTCAGCGCCGCCTCGAAGGCAGCCTTGCGGACGGTCTCCCAGTTCTTCTCGTCGCCGTAGTAGGCTCCCATGTTGTTCATGTAGACCTCGGCAATCTGGCTTTCCTTGTCCCAGCGGTCGCCGGCGGTCACCATCTCCTGGATGCCCGTGCCGTAGTTGCCGTTCACGCCTCCGAAGACGCGGTACATACTCACCTCCCGGGCCTCCTTGGGCGACATTCCCTTCTCCACGAGCAGTTTCTCCGACTCGGTAACGCCCGCCTTCACGAGGTTGTCGAACTTGTCGTCCTTGGCGTTGGCGGCCATCTCTATCGCCTTGTTGATGAGGAAGAGACGGGAGGCGGCGAGGTCGCGGAGCTGACCGGAGGTCTGCACTACCACGTCGATGCGCGGGCGGCCCAACTGCTTGGAGGGAATGAGACGCAGGTCGGTGACTCTGCCGAAAGCATCCCTCAACGGCTCCACGCCGAGCATGTAGAGAATCTGGGCGATGGTGGCTCCCTCGGTCTCGATGAACTCGCTGCTCCAGAGCGTGTAGCTCACCTTGCGGGGATATTCGCCATTGTGGCGCTCACGGTACATTTTGATGGTATTGTCGCAGAGTTCCTTCGCCTTCTCCCAGGCATCCTCCGAGGGCGTGTTCTCCACGTTGATGGAGAAGAGGTTGCGGCCGGTGGGCAGGGTGTTCGGGTTCACAATCAGGTCGCCGCCGGGAGTGGGGGCGGTGAAGCCGCCACGGAGGGCGTTCATCAGCGAACTCATCTCGATGGAGGGACTCTGGCGCAGGGCGTCGGAATACTTGCCCACGTTCTGAAGGGCCTTCTCCACGGTGGTAATCGCCTGAGCGAGGTGAATCTGCTCACGGGTGTATTTCGGGGTCTTCGACATCATACCGGCCATTCCCGGCTGCTTGCCAGAAGACTGGTCATTCTTGACTTTCTTCAGGTCATCCTGGTACCATTTCTGTCCCTTCTTGATGGCTGTCATCATCTTCTCGGGGAAGCGGCCAGTCTGCTCCATCTTCTCGAAAGCCTCGCGGCTCATCTGCGGAATCTTCTTCTTGTGCGACACCTTGGCGGCACGAAGCTCGCTCACGGTGCGGTGGTCCACCTTCTTGGGTTTCTCCTTCATGCCGCCCATCTGGTCTGCCATCTGCATCATCATCTGGATGGGGTCGGGAGCTTTCTGCATCGCTTCCACCTTGCGCGCCATCTGCAGTTCGGCAGGGCTGATGCCCACATAGCGGCAGATGAACTCGTCGCTCACGGGACTGCCGCCCAGAAGCTGGGTCACGGTGTTGCGTGCCTTGGAGAGGTAGAGGCGGTCGAAGAGCTGCTTGTGCTTCTCCACGCCAGCCTGTGCCCTGCCCTTCTGCTTGTCCACGGCAAGCATTCCGTAGGCGATGGGGTCGGTGGCCATGGCGTAGACGCTCGTGCGGATGTCCTCGTTGCTGTAGGGCACGCCCATGGTGTAAAGCTGGCCGGTAATCTTCTCGTTGGCGAGTTCCTCGGCGTAGTTCTCCACGCGCGCCACCTCGTCGGCGGTGTAGGGCTTACTCATCTGCCTGGTGTCGAGTCCCAGTTCGCGGGCGATTCCCATCTTCACGGTCAGTGCCTTCACCTGAAGCGACTGTGCGTCGGAGGGTTTCTTGTCGTAGGCGGCAATGGCATCGCTCAGTTGCTTGTAAGTATTGCGCAGCTCACTCTCCTTGAAGGGAGCGGTGAGGTAGCTCTGTGTCTGGGCGTAGGTGCGGCGCTTGGCTATCATCGCCTCGCCCACGTTGCTGATGGTGTAAATATAAAGGTGGGGAACCACTCCTATCAGGCGGTCGCTCCAGTCGTCGTTGCCGAGTGCCACCTGCTTGCGGGGCGTGTACTCCAGCGAACCGTGGGTGCCGAAGTGGATGAGGGCGTCGGCATTGAATCCGTAGCGTGCCCAGAGGTAGGAGGCGACGTAGGTGTAGGGCGGTGCCTGATCGGTGCCGTGCACGATCTTGAAGGAGTCACCTCCCTCGCCGGCCATTACCTGGGGCACGAGTGCCACGTTGCCAAACTGGAGGCGCGCCACGGCGAGCTTGCCGTCGTCGGTCGCCATATACTTGCCGGGGAAGTCGCCATAGAGCTGGTTCATCTCCTTCACTTGCTTCTTGGTGAGTGCTTTGCCTGTCCAGTCCTCAAACTGCGGGGCGGTAACCAGGGCGGGATGCCCCGTCTGCATGAACCGGGTGTAGGCTCCCTCGGCGTAGGTACCGAAGACGGCTCCCTGTGCCTGGATTATCTTTCCCAGTTCCTGGGCGTTGGCGGGCAGGTTGCCCACGTTGTAGCCCTCGCCCTTCAGGCGCACCAGAAGGTTGTAGAGCGACGGAACCACCTCCATACCCGAGGCGGTGAGGGCGTTCTGTCCAGGGCCCTTGAAGTAGAAGATGGCGATGCGCTTGTCGCTGTTCTTCTTTTGCTTGAGGTTGACGTAGCCCTGCACGCTCTGCACGAAGTCGCTCATACGGTCGGGGATTCCGTACACCTCCTGCAGTCCGTCCTTGTTCACGCGGTGGGCGAACACCACATAGGGGCGCACGGCTCCGTCAATCTCGGGAGTGACGAGGCTCTGCGACATGAATCCGCCGTTCATGCCCTGCTTGTCGTTCTGCCAGTCTTCGGTGAGGCGGTTGACGTTGAGGGGCGAGAAGAGGGGGATGTTTTTCTGCTTGAGAAACTCCACGAAGTAGTCGCCCAACCTCCCGTGCGCCATGTTCACCACGGCGCTGGGCTGGATGCTGTCGGCATGATGGGCGGCAATGAAGCCCTGGAGCCTGTTTATCCTATAGACGTTGAAGCCTTTCTCCTCGAACGCCTTGGTCAGGTCGGCGGCGGCTCCCATGAAGCCCGTAATCATCACCACGGGTGCGTCCTTCTTGTAGAGCCCGTTCTTCACGAGGAAGGCATTGTATTCCTGCACACTGTTGAAACCCAGATCGTCGCCCTTCTCGTCCTTGGGGTCGAAATGGGTGAGGAGGTAGTCGGGATGCTCTTCCACGCGCTCCGGCTCGACGGCGATGAACTTCTTGCCGTCGATGAACTTGCGGATGTAGAGGAGCATGTTGCGGTAGTTCTTCTTGCCTCCGTTCTCGATGTACTGCATCAGGTAGTCGGCATCGAAATTGTCCACCGACACGATGTTGTTGGCTGGATTGGTGGCGGCGTGGGTGAGCGTGGGCACCTTGTAGGAAGCCTCCTCCAGTTGCTTGCGCTGCGCCTCGTCGATGCGCAGTCCCATACCGTTGACCAGAATCATGTCGTAGTCGGCGAGATGGTCGAAGTCATCGGTGGTAATCTCGCTGAGCTTGATCATCTCGTTGTCATTGGCGTTGGAGATCTGCCCTAAGGCAATCGCCTGGTAGTTGAGGAAGGCGATGCGCGTGGGACTGACCCAGGCACTGTAGGCCTTGTAGACTCCTCCCAAGACCACCACAGCGAGCAACGCCAGGAAAACGTGTTTCTTTTTTACCTTTTTAATCTTTCTTATTCCAATTTTCATAATCATCTTTAATTTCGGGCTGCAAAGTTAAGGCTTATTTAGAAACGTCACAATACCGACAAATGATGATTTTCACGTTTTATGTACCGAGTAATAGGTATCAGAAATCAACATCCTTGCTTGAAAATCATTACAAATGATTAGAAAAGGAGGAATTTCCACTGCATTTCTATCCTTATTTCAATCTTTTATTGTACTTTTGCACTCACATATCAAACACACTTTAAGATTTTCAGTATGAAAAAAGTCTTCTTATCGGCTGCGCTCCTCGCAGCCTCCCTCGCATCCTTCGCACAGCAGAGTCCGCTGTGGATGCGCTATCCTGCCATTTCCCCCGACGGTTCCACTATCGCCTTCGCCTACAAGGGCGACATCTACAGCGTGCCCGCCACGGGCGGAGAGGCACGTCAGCTGACCACCAACGCCGCCTACGACTCCCACCCCGTGTGGAGTCCCGACGGCACCAAGATCGCCTTCGCCTCCACCCGCGAGGGCAGCATGGACGTGTACGTCATTCCAGCCAACGGCGGCTCCCCCACCCGACTCACCACCCACAGCGGCACGGAGACACCCATCGCCTTCAAGGACAACGACCATGTGCTCTTCTCCGCCAACATCATGCCCACGGCACAGAGCAACCTCTTCGCCAGCCGCGAGTTCCCGCAGGTGTACGAGGTGAGCGTGAAGGGCGGAAGGCCCAAGCTCTACTCCGCACTGCCCATGGAGGACATCAGCATCAACGCCAAGGGACAGGTACTCTACCACGACAGCAAGGGCTACGAGGACAAGTGGCGCAAGCACCACACCTCGCCCATCACCCGCGACATCTGGATGCTCGACGGCGGCAAGTACACCAAACTCACCACCTTCAACGGCGAGGACCGCACGCCCGTGTGGGCTGCCGACCAGCAGAGCTTCTACTACCTGAGCGAGCAGGACGGCTCCTTCAACGTCTACCGCCGCAGCCTCGCCTCGGGCAAGGACACGCAGGTGACCCACGAGAAGAAGAATCCCATCCGCTTCCTCACCTCCGCCCAGAGCGGACTGCTCTGCTACGGCTACGACGGCGAGATCTACACCGTCAGGGAGGGCGCACAGCCACAGAAGGTCAACATCTCCATCACCACCGACAACGACGAGCCGAGCCTCGTAAGACAGGTGCGCTCCTGGGGAGCCACCGAGATTGCCCTCTCGCCCAACGCCAAGGAAGTGGCGTTCGTGATGCACGGCGACGTGTACGTCACCTCCGTGGAGTACAAGACCACCAAGCGCATCACCAACACCCCGCAGCAGGAGCGCAACGTGAACTTCTCGCCCGACGGACGCAGCCTCGTCTACGCCTCCGAGCGCAACGGCGTATGGCAGATTTTCCAGTCGAAAATCAAGAACGAGAAGGAGAACAGCTTCACTTACTGCACAGACATCGAGGAGGAGCAGCTCACCAAGACCGACCTCACCTCGCAATATCCCGCCTACAGTCCCGACGGCAAGGAGGTGGCATTCTACGAGGACCGCGCCACCCTGCGCATCATCAACCTCAAGTCGAAGGAGGTGCGCACGGTGCTCGACGGCAAGTACAACTACTCCTACTCCGACGGCGACATCTGGTTTGAGTGGAGCCCCGACAGCAAGTGGCTCCTTACGAGCTACATCGGCAACGGCGGATGGAACAACTCCGACATCGCCCTCGTGAAGGCCGACGGCAAGGAGGTGCACAACCTCACCGACAGCGGCTACAGCGACGGCAACGGCAAGTGGGTACTGGGCGGCAAGGCGATGCTCTTCCAGAGCGACCGCGCCGGCTACCGCAGCCACGGTTCCTGGGGAGCCGAGTACGATGCCTACCTGATGTTCTTCGACCTCGACGCCTACGACCGCTTCCGCATGACGAAGGAGGAGACCGAGCTCGCCGATGCCAGCAAGGACGAGAAGGAGAAGAAGGCCGACGAAAAGGCGGAGAAGAAGAAGGACGAGAAGAAGAAGAAAGAGGAGAAGACCGGCAAGACCGAAGTGGAGAAGGTGAAGCCCCTCGAACTCGACATCGACAACTGCCGAGACCGCATTGTGCGCCTCACCGTCAACTCCTCCAGTATGGGCGACGCCATCCTCGACAACAAGGGCGAGAAGATCTACTACCAGGCTTCCTTCGAGGACGGCTACGACCTCTGGTGCCACGACCTGAAGGAGGGAAGCACCACGCTGATGATGAAGGGCATCGGAGGCGGAGGATTCATCGCCGACAAGGACGTGGACAACCTCTTCCTCTGCAGCGGAAGCTACATCAAGAAGGTGGAGCTGGCAAGCAAGCAGAGCAAGAACGTGGACTTCGAATCGAACTTCAACTACAAGCCCGCCGAGGAGCGACAGTACCTCTTCGACCACATCTGGCGACAGGTGAAGGACAAGTTCTATGACCCCAACCTGCAGGGCGTCGACTGGGAAGGCTACCGCAAGGTGTATGAGAAATACCTGCCCTACATCAACAACAACTTCGACTTCTCCGAGATGCTGAGCGAGATGCTGGGCGAGCTGAACGCCTCCCACACCGGCTGCCGCTACTCCGCACAGGGAGCCTCCCTCTCCACGGCAGCCCTCGGCGTGTTCCTCGACCCCACCTACGAGGGCGACGGACTGAAGATACAGGAGGTCATCAAGCGCGGCCCCTTCACCGTGAAGAAGAACGAGGCGGGCGCAGGATCCATCATCGAGAAGATAGACGGCGATCCCGTCAAGGCGGGCGAGGACTACAACGCCCTGCTCGACGGGAAGGCAGGCAAGAACGTGCGCCTCACCATCAAGAACGCCAAGGGCAAAAGCTTCGACCTCACCGTCAAGGCCATCTCGCAGGCCGCACAGCAGGAACTGCTCTACAAGCGTTGGGTAGACCGCAACCGCGCCATCGTGGACAGCGTGTCGCACGGCAAGATAGCCTACGTCCACGTGAAGGCGATGAACAGCGAGAGCTTCCGCACCGTCTACAGCGAACTGCTCTCCGACAAGAACCGCAACCGCGACGCAGTGATTGTGGACGAGCGCCACAACGGCGGCGGATGGCTGCACGACGACCTCTGCACGCTGCTCAACGGCAAGCAGTACCAGGAGTTCGTGCCCCACGGCAAGGTGGTGGGAAAGGACCCGTTCAACAAGTGGACGAAGCCTTCCTGCGTTCTCATCTGCGAGGATGACTACAGCAACGGCCACGGCTTCCCCTGGGTATACAAGGAGCTGGGCATCGGCAAGCTGATCGGTACGCCCGTGGCGGGAACGATGACCGCCGTGTGGTGGGAGAGGCTGATGGACAGCTCGCTGGTGTTCGGCATTCCGCAGGTGGGCTGCCGTGACATGCGCGGCACCTTCGGCGAGAACACCCAGCTGAACCCCGACATCGAGGTCTACAACTCGCCCGAGGACTACCTCACCGGGCACGACTCCCAGCTCATCCGCGCCGTAGAGGAAATGATGAAGCAGACGCAGAAATAACATTTCCACAGATACGGAAAACGGCAGCGGACTGCTGCTCAGCAGATACTGAAAACAGCAGTGATAGCTGCTCCACCAATATTCAGAAAGCACTTGGCACAAGGGACTTTTCCCGCGAGCCAAGTGCTTTCGCTTTCCATTATCGGAACAATATCATCAAAAAGCACGGAAATATTTGGTTTTAAAGAATTTTATGCGTAACTTTGCGCACAAATTATGGAATCTATCAAGAACAGAACATACGTCACCGCACTCATAATGATGAGTGCCCTCAATTCCCTCACCTCTTGCTTCAAGGCAGAGCCGCTCAATGCAGAATGCGACATCGAGCAAGCCTATATCCATGCCGGAGACAAACTGGACAACTGGTTCGCCAATGCCTCCGACACCCTCGTGAGCGTGCAGAGCGACCAGACGCAGATCGCCTTCAACATGAGGGGAACTGCAGACCTCTCCCGACAGGCTCCCCGCTTCCGGCTTACCCCCGGCGCCACCATCACCCCCGAGAGCGGAAGCACGCAGGACTTCTCCAAGAGACCCGTCACCTACACCGTCACCTCCGAGGACAAACAGTGGACGCGCATCTACCAGGTGAGCATCCAGACCGACTATCCCGCCATCAACCGGCAGATGGACTTCGACTTCGAGAACGCCTACCTCAGCCGAGGCTACTACAACTGGCAGGAGAACTGCAACGGAACACTCACCGACCTCTGGGCAACTGGCAACGCCGGATACAAGATCAGCAACAGCTCCACCCAGCCAGAGAACTACCCCACCACCGTCGAGGAAAACGGCTACGAGGGAAAGGCCGTAAAACTCACCACCCGGCGCACCAGCATGCTCGCCGACATGGTGAAGAAACCCATCGCCGCCGGCAACCTCTTCATCGGACAGTTTGACGCCACCGACGCCCTCCGCGACGCCATGAAGGCCACCAAGTTCGGACAGGCATTCAGCTTCGACAGCAAGCCCGTCAGGTTCGAGGGCTGGTACAAATACCAACCCGGCGATACCTTCACCGACAAGAACATGACCGTGCTCGACGACCGGCAGGACTACGCCACCATCTACGCCGTGCTCTACGACAACCACGACGCACAGGGCAACGCCGTGCTGCTCTACGGAGACGACGTGCAGACCAGCCCCCAGATTGTGGCCATCGCCCTCGTGGGCAACACCACCGACGGCGACGGCAAGAAGGTCATCGGTAGTACCCCCGAGTGGCAACACTTCAGCACCGACTTCGACTACACGACATACGGCAAGACCATCGACCCCGACAAACTGAAGAACGGCGGCTACAGCCTCACCATCGTCTGCTCCTCCAGCACCGGCGGCGCCAGCTTCATGGGAGCCGTGGGAAGCACGCTCTGGGTAGACAGTTTCAAGATAATTTGTGAATAGCAGATGAAGAAGACAACTTGTGAACAGCAGAAGAAGATGAGAACAACAATACTCGCAGGCATGCTCGCCTGCACCTCCATAGCATCCTGGGCAGGCGGCGGAGAACAAGGCTACGCCGTCGGCAGATTCCTCGGCAGCTGCCACTACCAGGCACGGCTGGAATACAACATCGGCGCCACCACGCCCTTGGGGATGCCCGCCAGCATCCGCACGCTCCACAGCTACTCCCTGCGCCCCGACTTCGGCATCGGCATCGACGCCTCCCACTCCCTTTCGGGCAGATGGGGACTCGCCGTCGGCATCCGCCTCGACCGCAAAGGCATGAAGACCGATGCCGGCGTGAAGGGCTACCACATGAAGATCGTGCGCGGCGGCGAAGAGCTGGAAGGCACGTTCACGGGCAGCGTGGTAACGAAGGCATCGATGCTCCTGATTACCGTGCCCGTACAGGCCACCTACGGCCTCGGCGACAACGTGCGCCTGAAACTCGGCCCCTACGCAAGCTACGCCGCCCACAGGAATTTCGAGGGCTGGGCCTACGACGGCTACCTGCGACGGCAGGAAGAAGGCCATCCCAAGGGCGACCCCACCGGGCAGAAGGTGATGCTCGGCAGCGACGAAGGCGAGAGGGGCGAATACGACTTCTCCGACGAGATGCGCCGCTGGCAGATGGGGCTCGACCTGGGCGTGGACTGGCAGATAGGCAAGCGGTGGGGCGTGAGCGCAGACGTGAACTGGGGTCTCACCGGCATCTTCCGCAAGGGCTTCGATACCATCGAGCAGACGATGTACCCCATCTACGGAAGCGTGGCAGTGACCTACCAGCTGAAATGACAGCATTATGAATTACAAATTATAAATTACAAAAAACAGAAAGAAAATGAAAAAGTTTTTATTATTAATGACAATGGTCTGCTCACTGGGCTTCCTCGCCTCTTGCAGCAGCAGTGACGACAACAACGGCGGAGCAACGCCATCGTCAGTGTGGGACACCTTCAAGGGCGGCAGCTACGACGTATGGGGAGAGTCGCTCAGCACAAACGACAACGACCTCGGATACAGTCTCGTGGACATGAAGGTGAACGTGGAGAAGGCGGGCGACAACACCGCCAAGGTCACCATCACATCCAAGGAGACAGACTACGACATGACCGTCACCATCCCCGAGGCTACCGTCACCGCCGACAACGGCTACACCCTCAAGGGAGCAGGCACCTTCACCATTACCACAAACGAATCCGGGGCAGAGACCAAGGCGACCGGCACGACAGGCAAAGTCACCAAGGACGCAACAGCCACCGTCAAGATTTCAGCCGACTACAAGACCGTGAGCGCAGAGTTCGCCGTCGAAGGCGACACCATAAGCCTCGGCAACGAGGAAAAGCCTGCCATGGCGAAGCTGATGGACACCTGGAGCGTGTCACCCACCTATTATGTGAACGAGAACGGCGATGTAGTGGACGCCGACGACCCTTCAGCCATCACCCCCATGGGTGCCGTCCAGGTCATCTGGAACACCAATGAGGGCACCAACATCGACATGGGCGGCAACCCGATGCCCACAGCCACCGTCGCAGCCGTCGCACAGGCCATAGCCAACCAGCAGGACCTCTCCACCGTCCTCTCGTCCGTGGCATTCACCAGAGGCGGCAGAATCCTCGCCCGCTACCGCACCTCCGGAAACAAGGGCGACGACACCAAGTGGCAGATTGCCGAGGACTACGCCTCCTACAAGGTGCAGACAGACAACCTGATCCTCGTGTCACTCGACAATGAGAAGATACTCGCCAACATCAAGGAAGGCAACGAGAAAGCCACCCTCGCCGCCATCCTCGGCATCTTCGAGGGCGGCATCCCCGTCCACATCAGATGGAGCAACGACAACACCTCAGCCTTCTTCTATGTAGACAAGACCTTCGCCAAGGGTCTGTCCAAGGACGAGACCATCAAGGCCCTCGTACAGAACATCAAGGACGAAGACCTCAACGGCATGGGTGCCCTGGTCAAGAGCTTCTGCAGCCAGGTTCCCGGTTTGCTGGAGAACACCACCGAGCTTGAGGCAGGAATTGTACTCGACAAGTAACCTGTCTCCTGCGAGGAACCATAAACACACATCACCCGGCTTTTGCAGCTTGAAGGATTTTCAAAGAGCAAAAGCCGGGTGATTTTTTGTTTTGGGAAGTGGCAAGAAACGTGCGTCACGACCTAACCGAGCCTTCCATATTTCAATCTTTCCATCTTTTAGAAGATGAACGTGCGGATGCCCCAGTAGCACACCATTCCGGCGAGATAGCCCACGAAGGCAATCCACGAGATGTGCTTCATGTACCAGCCGAAGGTAATCTTCTCCAGACCCATCACCACCACGCCGGCGGCGCTGCCGATGATGAGCATCGAACCGCCCACTCCGGCACAGTAGGCGAGCAGCTGCCAGAAGATGCCGTCCACAGCCATGTCGCCCGCGGGAGCCACGGGATACATGCCCATGCAGCCTGCCACGAGGGGCACGTTGTCAACGATGCTCGACAACACGCCGATGATGCCCGTCACGAGATAGTGGTTGCCGTCGAACACGTCGTTCAGACCCTTGCCCAAGGCCGTCAGCACGCCCACCTCGGAGAGACAGGCCACGGCCATGAGGATGCCGAGGAAGAAGAGGATGGTGCTCATGTCGACACGGGAGAGCAGCTTGGTCACCCGCTTCTGCGTGCCCTCAGCATCCTGTCCGCGGTGCAGTCCGCGGTAGAATACCTCGGTAGCGGTCCACAGCACGCCCAGCACCAAGAGGATGCCCACGAACGGGGGCAGATGGGTGATGCTCTTGAAGACGGGCACGAAGATCAGACCGCCCACGCCGAGCCAGAACACCGCCTTGCGCTGTCCCTCGGTGAAGTCGCTCACGGCACTCTCCTTCGATGCCGAAGCCTCGGGCATCACCAGTTCGCCCTTCAGCATCGTCTGCAGGATGAGGGCGGGAATCACCATCGACACGACGCTCGGCACGAGAATCTCGGAGATGACTCCAGCAGCGGTAATCAGACCCTTGTTCCAGAGCATGATGGTGGTCACGTCGCCGATGGGCGAGAAGGCACCGCCCGAATTGGCGGCGATGATCACGAGGGAGGCATAGACCATGCGGTCCTTGTGGTCGGTGACGAGCTTGCGCAAGATCATGATCATCACGATACTCGTGGTGAGGTTGTCGAGGATGGCGGAGAGGATGAACGTGAGGAAAGCGATGCGCCACAGCAGCGTGCGCTTGCTGTTGGTCTTCATCACTTTGCGCACCCAGTTGAAGCCGCCGTTCTGGTCGACGATCTCCACGATGGTCATCGCTCCCATGAGGAAGAAGAGCGTGGTGGCGGTGTCGCCCAGGTGCTCCTGGATGATTTCAGTCACCTTCTCCACGGCCCCTGCCGCGCCGCCCACATAGTCGGGGTGCATCAGCTGCAGATACTGCAGGGGGTCCAGCATGTAGAGCGTCCAGCACCCTACGAGCATCAGCAAGGCAATTGCCGCCTTGTTCACCTTCGTCAGGCTCTCGGTAGCTATGAGCGCATAGCCGAGCACGAAAACGACGATAATCGAAATTGTCAATGTAGCCATTATTTTTAGATTTTGATTAGAATTTTCGGCAAAGGTACGAAAAGTTTCGGAATCTCCTCCCCTTTCCTGTGTTATAATTCCGTGAAAGCATACATTCTGCCCCTTTTCTACAGTCAGAGGAGGTCGTCGAACATCACCTTATAATATTGCGCCTTCTTCTCCAGGGCGAGCGGATAGGCCCTGCTACTGCTCGGCATCCGGTAGAGCCTCAGCGTGCGGCCCTCGAAGGCGAACTCCACATAGCCACCCATCTCCGGAGTCCCGCAGATGGCGTAATGGTCGCAAAACACCCGGGTGGCGAGCTGTCCCGCCGTCAGCACGCCGCGGCACTCGGGCAGCGCCCTCAGCATGCCGTCGAGGTCGGAGGGTTCCACGATGCGCAGGTCTTTGTCGGAGGCGGTGTTCCGGGTTCTCACCACGCGCTGCGCCGTGTCGTATATCGCCACTCCCTTCTCCCTGAGAAACGCCTTCAGCTCCGCCTCGCGGTACCGCTTGTTCTCCGCATCGACGAAGTGGAGCTTGTCGCCGAAGAAGATGAGCCCGAAGATGCGCCACATGTCGTTCTGGAAGTTGGGGTAATACCAGGGGATGCACCACCGCTTGGGCGAGGGCGGGAACGTGCCGAGCATCAGCAGCCGCGCGTTCTGCGGCAGCCACGGTTCGAAGGGATGGCTCTCCACGTTGTCAAGTCCGTGTTCTTTCTGCATAGGATTATTGATAAAATACGCTGCAAAGATAGGATTTTTCCATGAGAACGCCAAGGGATTTCACGGAAAAGTAGTCCGATGCGCCGCTCCGTCACCCGAACGGGAGGGCGTAACACCTTTGTCACGGCTTCGTCAACACCTTTCAATCCCACGGCAACACCCGTGTAACAAAGTGGCCGTAACTTTGCAACCGAAATCATAAAGGTATTCAGAATATGGAAACGAAAAGGGGAATCATAGCCTTGGGGCTGCTCTCGATGGCAAGCATGCCGGCGTGGGCGCAACAGATCAAGGGCGTGGTGACGGACAAGAACTCGAAGGAGACACTCATCGGGGCAGTCGTCACCGCCGTGGAAGGCAACGGCAGCAAGAAGGACGGCATCAGGGCCATCACCGACATCGACGGCTGCTACCGTCTCGACGGACTGAAGAAGAACAAGACATATACATTATATATTAACTATATGGGCTACAAGCCCAAGAAAATTGACGGGGTTCAGGCGAAGGATGCAAACATGGACATCGCGTTGCAGCCGGATGAACAGCAACTGAAGGAGGTGACCGTGACCGCAGTGGAAAGGCGTAATACGGACGCGGCCATGATACAGGTCGCCAAGGCCAGTCCCGTCATCGTGAGCAATGTTTCGGCACAGGAAATATCCCGTACGCAGGACACCAACGCAGGAGAGGTGATACGCCGTGTGCCAGGCGTGAGCCTCATCGACGACAAGTTCGTCATGGTGCGCGGACTGTCGCAGCGCTACAACAACGTATGGGTGAACGGAGGGGCGGTGCCCAGCTCGGAGGCCGACTCCCGGGCATTCTCCTTCGACATCATCCCCAGTTCGCAGATAGACAACCTCACCATCGTGAAGAGTCCCTCGGCAGAATATCCCGCCGACTACTCGGGCGGTTTCATCATCGTGAACACAAAGGAAATACCCACAGAAAACTCTCTCTCTCTTTCCGTCGGTGGCAACTGGAACACCAGCACCTGTTTCAAGGATTTCTCTTACGCCAAGGGTTCCGCCACCGATTTTCTCGGATTCGACAACGGCATGAGGAGCCTCTCGGGCGGCATCGGCAAGACGCTCGCCCCACAGCTCGACGCCAACGGAAATAAGATGAGCGACTACGCCACGTCGCTCTTAGGCAACGGACTGAACAACGACTGGACAGTGAGGCAGAAGAAGCCGCTGGGCGACCTCAAACTCGCCGCCAGCCTCAGCCGCCGCTGGGATCTGGGCGGAAGGACGCTCGGCATGCTCGCCGCCCTCAACTATACCAACGAGTACCGCACCTACACCGGCATGGAGAACAACCTCTTCGGCATCTATGACGCAGTGAACGACAAGCCCAACTACCTGCGCCAATCCACCGACGACCAGTACAACAACAACGTGAGACTCGGCGCCATGCTCAACCTCACCTTCCTCTCCAAGGACGGCAACCACAAGTACCAGTTGAAAAACATCCTCAACCAGCTCGCCACCAGCCGCTACACCTGGCGAGACGGCGTGAGCGCACAGTCAGACAAGGAGCGGAGCGCGGAATACTACTACCGCAGCCGCACCACCTATAACGGTCAGCTTACCGGCAAGCACACCTTCACCAGCGATGCCCTTGACTGGAGCATCGGGTACGCGTATGCCAACCGCCATCTGCCTGACCGCCGTAGATACCTCATCAACGATGCTCTCGAGCCGGGCACCTACGCCCTGAGCACCAGTAACGACATATCGCGCGAGTGGACACAACTCGGCGAGCACATTCTCTCTCTCTCCGTCAACGACAAGCACCACTTCAAGTGGGGTTCCTTCGAGCCCGACTTGCAAGTGGGAGCCTACGGGGAATACCGCAGCAGGGAGTACCAGACCCGCCGCTTCACCTACTCCTGGAACGTATCCTCCAACACCCTGCCCGAGGGATTCCGCCACAGCGACATCCCCACCCTGCTTTCCGACGAGTCGAACATGGGCTGCAACGGGCTCTACCTGCAGGAAGAGATGCAGATGCGCAACAACTACCGCGGACACAACACACTGGGCGCCGGATACCTGGCGATGTCTCTCCCCTTTGGCAAGCTCGGCATCCACGCCGGTGTCCGCTTCGAGCACAACGACATGGAGCTGTTCTCCAATACCCGCGACTACGAGAAGAGCGAGACCAGCAAGCACTACAAGACCGACGACCTCTTCCCCTCGCTCAACGCCACCTACAAGATCAACGACCAGCACCAGGTGCGCCTCTCCTACGGCAGGAGCATCAACCGACCGGAGTTCCGCGAGGTGTCGTCATCGGTATACTACGACTTCGACCTCGCCAGCAACGTACAGGGCAACCCCGACCTGAAGAGCTGCTACATCGACAACGCCGACCTGCGCTACGAATGGTATCCGTCGAGGGGCGAGATGGTGTCGCTGGCAGTGTTCTACAAGCACTTCGACTCCCCCATCGAGTGGACCTACACCGTGGCGGGCGGCACCGACCTGGTGTACTCCTACAAGAACGCCAAGAGCGCCAACAACTTCGGCGTGGAGCTGGACATCCGCAAGAGCCTCGACTTCATCGGACTGAAGGACTTCTCCTGGTCGTTCAACGGAGCCCTGATCAAGAGCAAGGTGCAGTTTGAGGCAGGATCCAAGGAGGAAGACCGCCCGATGCAGGGACAGTCGC
>CAVEJY010000037.1:0-4412 GCA_963616155.1 Acutalibacteraceae bacterium | reverse complement strand
CTTTCAATAATAAATCCCTCGATAACAATCGTTTTCGAGGGATTTTTTTTGTTATTTTTTACACAAAATATTCCTCTATCTCGAAAATTATTTGTAACTTTGCACCCCGAAACAATATGTTGGTATTGTATGTGTAATATAGAGTCTTATAAAATAGATTTGAAGGCTTTGCCGCAGGGAGTCACTTCCTATGACTACAAGCTGGACGATGGTTTTTTCAAGGCAATTGACGCTCCTGGTGTCCAGAGAGGTGAGTTGTCGTGCAGTCTGTCCGTGAACAGAACGGACGATTTCTACGAGCTCAATTTCCGTACGGCGGGAGTCATATATATTCCATGCGACCTCTGTCTGGAAGAGATGGAGCAATCCATTGACACGCAGGACAGGCTGGTCGTAAAATTTGGGGTTGAATACTCAGAGGACGATGATATGGTGACTGTGGCCGAGGAAGAAGGAATACTCGATGTCTCCTGGTTCATCTACGAATTCATAGAACTCAACATTCCCATCAAGCATGTGCATGCACCTGGAAAATGTAACCATGCTATGATTGAGTTGCTCGACGAGCACTCTGCCGCCCGAAGCGGTGAGGAAGGGGAGGACGCTGTGGATCCGCGCTGGGAAGCCCTGTTGAAATTAAAAAAGTAAAATTAAAAATTAAAAATTAAAGTATTATGGCACATCCTAAAAGAAGACAGTCAAAGACACGTACACTTAAAAGAAGAACTCATGATAAGGCAGTAGCTCCTACGCTGGCAGTTTGCCCTACTTGTGGTGCATATTATGTATACCACACTGTATGTCCTACTTGCGGTTACTACAGAGGCAAGGTTGCAATCGTTAAGGAAGCAGCTGAATAATGGGTAAAATCAATGCTGTTATAACAGGTGTTGGTGGATATGTGCCCGACTACATTCTCAACAACGAGGAGTTGTCGCGCATGGTGGATACCACGGACGAGTGGATTACCACTCGTGTGGGTATCAAGGAGCGCCGCATCCTCACGGAGGAAGGTCTCGGCACCAGTTACCTGGCACGCAAGGCGGCCAAGCAACTGATCAAGAAGACTGGCGTTGACCCGGACACAATTGATGCTCTGATTGTCACCACCACCACACCTGACTATAAGTTCCCTTCTACAGCATCCATCGTCCTTGGCAAGCTGGGCTTGAAGAATGCCTTCGCATTCGATTTCTCCGCTGCCTGCTGCGGATTCTTGTATTCCCTCGATGTTGCGGCAAGCATGATTCAGAGTGGCAGGTACAAGAAAATCATCGTGATTGGTGCTGACAAGATGTCTTCATTGGTCGACTACACAGACCGCGCCACATGCGTACTCTTCGGCGACGGAGCAGGTGCCGTGTTGGTGGAGGCAACGGAAGAGGAGAACGTAGGCGTACAGAACTCCTTCCTTCGCACGGACGGTCAGGGCTTGCCCTTCCTCCATATGAAGGCCGGTGGGTCTGTTTGTCCTGCATCGCATTTCACCGTAGCCAACCGGATGCATTACCTTTATCAGGAAGGACGTACCGTTTTCAGATACGCCGTGACGGATATGAGTAATGACGTGCTGAAGATTCTGGAGATGAACAACCTGAAGGCAGAGGACGTGGACTGGGTAATTCCCCATGAGGCAAACCTCCGCATCATCGAGGCTGTTACCAAGCGTGCGGGCATCCCGCTCGACAAGGTTGTGGTGAACATCGACCACTATGGCAATACCAGTGCAGCCACCATTCCTTTGGCACTCTGGGATGCCGAGAGCAAGTTGAAGAAGGGCGACAATGTTGTCTTCACTGCATTCGGCGCAGGTTTCGTTCACGGTGCTTCTTTCTACAAGTGGGCATACGACGGAGCTGCTTTCGGCAAATAAGGAATTTACTAATTATTCATAAGCAAAAAAGAAACGCATCTTTCTTATTTCTCATAAGGGGGTGCGTTTTTTAGTTAAATTACATCTATCATTATGCACAAGGCTGGTTTTGTAAATATCGTGGGCAATCCCAATGTGGGAAAGAGTACATTGATGAACCAATTGGTGGGTGAGCGCATCAGCATCGCCACTTTCAAGGCGCAGACCACGCGCCATCGTATCATGGGCATCGTGAATACGGATGATATGCAGATTGTATTCTCTGACACCCCGGGTGTGTTGAAGCCCAACTACAAGATGCAGGAGATGATGCTTGCTTTCTCCGAGAGTGCTTTGGCTGATGCCGATGTCTTGTTGTATGTGACGGATGTCGTGGAGAATCCGGAGAAGAACATGGACTTCTTGGAGAAGGTGAAGAAGATGACGATTCCTGTCCTCCTCTTGATTAACAAGATTGACGAGAGCGAACAGAAGAAGTTGGGCGACATCGTGGAGAAATGGCATTCTCTCTTGCCCAATGCTGAGATTCTTCCCATCTCTGCCAAGAACAAGTTTGGCATCGACATGCTCTTGAGGCGCATCAAGGAACTCCTGCCCGAGTCTCCTGCGTTCTTCGACAAGGACCAGTTGACCGACAAGCCCGCCCGCTTCTTCGTGTCGGAGATTATCCGTGAGAAGATTCTTCTTTATTATGACAAGGAGATTCCTTATTCGGTGGAGGTGCGTGTGGAGCGTTTCAAGGAGGATGACAACCGTATTCATATCAATGCTGTCATCTATGTGGAACGTGACTCGCAGAAAGGCATCATCATCGGCCATCAGGGCGTGGCACTGAAGAAGGTGAACACCGAGAGCCGTAAGGCACTGGAGAAGTTCTTCGACAAGAAGATTTTCCTGGAGACCTTCGTGAAGGTAGACAAGGACTGGCGAAGCTCGCAGAGGGAACTGGATGCCTTCGGGTACAACCCGGAATAATTTATAATTAATAATTTATAATTGAGAATTAATCATTTATTATTAATTCGGTGCTTCCTGAATGTAATCGAGGGAGTGACTCTCGCCATGGTGGCGAGGGCCGGAGAATGGTCAGCTTCGGCAAATTATTAACTTGGATGCAGAGACCACATCCTGGAATCCTCCTTGAAGGAAGGAGGACAATGACTAAGTATTATGGCAAATTTAGTGGCTATCGTAGGTCGCCCCAACGTGGGCAAGTCTACATTATTCAATCGTTTGACCCAGTCTCGCCGTGCTATCGTGAGCGATACCGCCGGCACCACCCGTGACCGCCAGTATGGCAAGTGCAGCTGGAACGGCAGGGAGTTCTCCGTGGTGGACACGGGAGGATGGGTCGTGAAATCAGATGATATTTTCGAGGATGCCATCCGCAAGCAGGTGTTGGTGGCTACTGAGGAGGCAGACCTCGTGCTCTTCCTCGTGGACGTAGCCACGGGACTCACCGACTGGGACGAGGACGTGGCGCTGATTCTGCGCCGTGCCAAGTTGCCCGTAATCCTCGTTGCCAACAAGGTGGACAACAGTGCGGAGTATTACGAGGCTGCCGAGTTCTACAAGTTGGGCTTGGGCGATCCACAGTGCATCAGTGCCGCCACGGGCGGCGGAACGGGTGACCTGCTCGACCTGATCCTGGACAAGCTGCAGGACAATCCCGAGGAGACCGTGGAGGACGACATCCCCCGTTTTGCCGTGGTGGGCCGTCCCAATGCCGGCAAGAGCAGCATCATCAATGCCTTCATCGGCGAAGACCGCAACATCGTGACCGAGATAGCCGGCACCACCCGCGACAGTATCTATACACGCTATGACAAGTTCGGCTTCGACTTCTACCTCGTCGACACCGCTGGCATCCGCCGCAAGAACAAGGTGAGCGAGGATTTGGAGTTCTATTCCGTGATGCGTTCTATCCGTGCCATCGAGAACAGTGACGTGTGCATCCTGATGCTCGACGCCACGCGTGGCATCGAGACCCAGGACATGAACATCTTCCAGTTGATACAGAAGAACAACAAGAGCTTGGTGGTGGTAGTGAACAAGTGGGACCTGGTGGAGGAGAAGAACCAGAAGGTGATCGACACCTTCGAGAACGCCATCCGCAACCGTATGGCTCCATTCGTGGACTTCCCCATCATCTTCGCCTCTGCAATGACCAAGCAGCGCATCTTCAAGGTGCTGGAGACCGCCAAGGAGGTGTACCAGAACCGCAAGGCGCACATCGGTACGTCGAAGCTCAACGAGGTGATGCTCCCCATCATCGAGGCTTTTCCTCCACAGAGCGTGAAGGGCAAGTACATCAAGATCAAGTACTGTACGCAGTTGCCGAACACCACGATACCTTCGTTCGTGTTCTATGCCAACCTGCCCCAGTATGTGAAGGAGAACTACCGCCGCTTCCTGGAGAACAAGATCCGTGAGAACTGGTCGCTCCACGGTTGTCCCATCAACATCTTCATCCGACAGAAGTAAGTAAGTGAAGAGTGAAGAACGAAGAGTGAAGAGTGAAGAGTGAAGAGTGAAGAAC
>CAVEJY010000036.1:0-25403 GCA_963616155.1 Acutalibacteraceae bacterium | reverse complement strand
GAAAGTGCCGCGAGCGGGACTCGAACCCGCACAGCCATTACTGGCCAAGGGATTTTAAGTCCCTCGTGTCTACCAATTCCACCATTGCGGCAGGTAAACCTTAGAATGGAGCGGAAAACGGGACTCGAACCCGCGACCCCGACCTTGGCAAGGTCGTGCTCTACCAACTGAGCTATTTCCGCAGAATTGCGAGTGCAAAGATAGTGGTATTTATTGGAACAACCAAACGATTTACATTTTTTAACCTACAGACTTACTCGCATCCGTAAGTCTGTAGGTTAGAAAGAGAGGCTGGGGAAATTCCTTCCCTACCTTATTATTATATATAGAGCTCTTATTTCAGGAGTGCTTTCTCTGCCTCCTCCACGCGCTCGAAATGGAACTCCTGTAACGTTTGGTCCATCAACGCCTGTATCTGATCGTTGCAGAGATTGCCGATGCTGCCTTCATGTGTGTGATGGATGTCCTTGTTGGGCTTGAATTCTCCCGCCTCGATTTCCAGTCCCACCTTCTTGTAGGCATCGCGGAACGGCATTCCATTGGCGGCAAGCTGGTTCACCTCCTCCACGGAGAACATCGGGTCGTATTTCGGATCATCGAGGATATGCTCGTTCACCTCCATCTTGTTGATGATGTAAGCAGCCATCTGCAGGCAGTCCTTTAGTTCGTCGAACGCAGGGAGGAACACCTCCTTGATAATCTGCAGGTCGCGGAAATAACCCACGGGCAAGTTGTTCATGATGAGCATCACCTGCTGGGGAAGACTCTGCAGCTTGTTACTCTTGGCACGAATCAGCTCGAACACGTCGGGATTCTTCTTGTGGGGCATGATGCTGGAACCCGTGGTACATTCCTTGGGCAACTTCACGAAGCCGAAGTTCTGGCAGTTGAACATACAGGCATCGAAAGCCATCTTTGCCAATGTTCCAGCCACAGTCGCCATGGCGAAAGCCACATTGCGCTCCATCTTTCCTCTGCCCATCTGCGCATACACCACATTATAGTCCATGCTATCGAAGCCGAGGAGCCGGGTAGTCATGGTGCGGTTCAGGGGGAACGAACTTCCGTATCCTGCCGCACTTCCCAAGGGGTTGCGGTTAGTCATGCGATAGGCAGCCTGCAAGAACAGCACATCGTCGGCAAAACTCTCGGCGTAAGCGCCAAACCACAGGCCGAACGACGAGGGCATTGCCACCTGAAGGTGAGTGTAGCCAGGCATCAGGACGTTCTTGTACTGGTCGCTCTTCTGTACCAGCTCGTCGAAGAGAATCTTCACAGCGTCCACGATTTCCTTCAGTTCATGACGGGTGAAGAGCTTGAGGTCTACCAGCACCTGGTCGTTGCGTGAGCGTCCCGAGTGGATTTTCTTTCCCATGTCTCCCAGTTTCTGGGTGAGCATCAGTTCCACCTGCGAGTGGACATCCTCCACGCCGTCCTCTATCACGAACTCGCCCTTGTCGGCGAGGGCGTAGATATTCTTCAGTTCGGCGAGGAGCGGAGTCAGTTCCTCCTTCTCCAGCAAGCCGATGCTTTCGAGCATGGTGATGTGCGCCATGGAACCGAGCACGTCGTATTTGGCGAGATAGAGGTCCAGTTCGCGGTCTCTTCCCACGGTGAAGCGTTCTATCTCCTTGTTTACTTCAAAATTCTTTTCCCAAAGTTTGTTTGCCATTTTGCTTGATGTTGTGTTTGGGGAATTTAACATTAATCCTGGTAAGGAATCATCGCCAGGGCATCGGCAATCTTCTCGATGCCTTCCTGCAACGGTTTCTTCACCATTCCCTTGATGAACATATTGAGTTCCGCCTTGATGGTGAGTTTCATCTTGGAAGAGAACTCGCCTGTGGGGAGCAGCTGAATCCAGAAGTTGAAGGGAACTGGGCTATTCTCCGTCTCAAACTTGATGGTCTTGGGAAACTCGCGGTCGATGATGCGCATCTTGATTTCGCCCACCATGGGAGCCGTGATGGAGATGCTGTCACTGTCGAACTTGAGGTCTTTCAGCTTCTCCATCTCCTTGCGCTTGTCCTCAGGAATCTGGTCTTTCACCTGCTCATAGCGTTCCTTGAGCACCTGCAGGTTGTTGAGGTCGCTCAAAGTGTTGAAAACAGATTCCTGCTTGTGAGGAATCTGTTTGATATTGCTTTCAAAAGTGCTTGTACTCATCCGGCGAAATTATTTTTTCCAGTTAGCGGGATCCTTGCGCCACTCGTGGAGCAACTCCACGTCGCTCTCTGCAATGTAGCCTGTCTCCAGTGCCTCAGACACGACGTGCTCATAGTCTGTCAAGGTAACGAGCTTTACGCCAGCCTCCTCGAAAGCCTGCTTTGCCACGGGGAAACCATAGGTGTAGCTTGCCACCATGCCCACCACCTCGCAGGCATTCTTGCGGATGGCCTCCACGGCCTTCAGGGAACTGCCGCCGGTAGATATCAGGTCTTCCACGACCACCACCTTCATGCCGGGCTTCAGTTCACCCTCGATGAGGTTCTCCAGTCCGTGGTCCTTTGGTTTGGAACGAACATAAACGAAAGGCAGATTCAGTTCATCGGCGACAAGGGCACCCTGTGCGATGGCACCTGTGGCAACGCCTGCCACAGCCTCAGCCTCGGGGAACTGCTCCAAGATGGCGTGTACCAACTCCAGCTTGACATAGTTGCGCAACTCGGGATAAGAGAGGGTCTTGCGGTTGTCGCAGTAGAATGGGGATTTCCAGCCGGAAGCCCAAGTGAAAGGGTTGTTGGGCTGCAACTTGATGGCCTTTACTTTCAATAACTTAGATGCAAAATCTTTCTTTAGTTTGTCCATAATCTTTAGAGGATTTAATTATTTGATTGCAAAGATACAATTCTTTTTTCTTTTCAGGGCTTTGTCGGGGGTTAAATATTGTTAGTTTTTGGCATAACCGATGACCATGACGCTGAATCTCGTGCCAGCGAATCCACACATGATTTTGCAGCACGACAGGATGGTTGCCCCCGTGGTGCATACGTCATCGACCATGAGCAGGTGCTTGCCTTCGAGGAACGTCCCTTTCTTCCCTCCGGGACGATAGTCTTCCGTCAGTTCGAAAACACCCTCCACGTTCTCTGCACGCCCCCAGCGGTCCTTGTGGGTCTGGCTTCCGCTGAAAACAGTTCGTCGTACAATGCCGTTTTCCACCGGGATGCGGGTCAGCATACTGATGCCACGGGCTATCTCCTCGCTCTGGTTGTAGCCTCTTTCCCTCTGTCGTTTCTTGGCAAGGGGAATGGGGACGATGGCATCGATGCCGTCGAAGAAGTCCACACGCAAGCCTTCCTCTGCCAGCATCTTGCCCATGATGACTCCCAGTTCGGGTTGGGAGCCGTACTTGAGCTGGTAAAGGATGGTGCTGGAGAACGAATGTCCGGCATAATAAAACAGAGCGCAGCACCTTTCCACGGGAATCTGGTGCCAGAACATCTTGGCGAGATCATTCCCGTAGGGGGCTTCCCAAGTGTTTGTCCTCGGAAGATGCAGGACGCAAGCCATGCACAGTCCCTCTTCCTCTCCCGCAAGCCTATTGCCGCAGACGGGGCAATGGCGGGGGAAGAGCAGGTCGATGATTTTTCCCAAGATGCCTATTCTCATGATTTTCTTCTATTCTTCTTCGTCGGTCACGTCCAGGTCTTCTTCCTTCATCCTGCCGATGCACTTGTGGATGATGTCCATCCCGTACCCCCTGCCGAGGGCGAAGCGGATGAGTTTCATCGAGCGTTCGTAGTCGCTGTTCGCCTTGATGGTCTTGTACTTGCTCTTCATCAGGGGCAAGAGGGTTTCCATGTAGAGTTCGTCCTCCATCCCGTCGAATATGGGGTCGGAGATCTCCTTCGGGATGTGCTTCATCCAAAGCGCCTGCTCCACCTTGCGGCGCCCCCACTTGTTGTACTTCACCTTGTCGTTGATGAAGAAACGGGCAAACCTTGCGTCGTCGATAAACTTCTTCCGGATGAGGAACTCCATGTTCTGGGCGATGGCATCCTCGGGCAGTTCCCACTTCTTCATCTTCTCCACCATCTCGTACGAACAATGTTCCGCCTGAGTGCAGAGGGTGGTGAGCTTCAAGAGGGCCTGCTGCTCGGTCATCGGCTTCTTGGTGCGCCGGGGCTTGTTGTAACTTTCGTATTCCATTGTCTTTTGCTTATTCTATTCTTTAACCGCTCTCATCATCCTCTTTTTCCCGAACGAGTCCTCCTTGGTCTCTATGTCCTTGAATCCGAAACCTTCGAGCATTTCCCTCGTCTCCTTCTCACAGACGGGATTGATCTCGAAGTAGATCCGTCCCTTGCCGCGCAATCCTATGGAGGCGTATTCAGCAATGGCGCGATAGAACCTCAGTGGGTCTTCGTCGGGCACGAAGAGGGCGATGGACGGCTCGTATTCCAGGACGTTCTTCTCCATCTCTGCCTTCTCCTTCTCACAGATATAGGGAGGATTGCTCACGATGACGTGCCATCTTTCCGGGTCTTCGGACAGTCGTAATGCGTCTTTGTATTCGATACTTACGTTCGTTGCTCCCAATGCCTCCGCGTTTTTCCGGGCAATGCGGAGAGCATCCTCCGAAATGTCCCAGCCCACCACTTCCGAGTCCTTGACACTGAGTCCCAAGGTTACGGCGATGCAACCGGAGCCCGTACAGATGTCGAGGATCCGCACGCCCGGCGGACAGTCCCGGGCTATCCACTCGCAAAGTTCGGCTGTCTCGGGACGTGGAATCAGCACGCCCCGCTCCACATGAAAAGTTCTTCCGGCGAAGTCGGCTTGTCCGAGGACATACTGCACCGGCTCGCCTTTTTGCAGCCTGCCGGCAATTTCTTCGAGTTTTATGCCCTCGTCTGCGGATAATTCATTAACTTTGCCGCAAATAATGTCGGTCAAGGTCATTCCGTGCCTCACCTCAAGCACCGTGCGGACGATAGCCTGTGCTTCGCCCGCCTCATAGAGGGGTGTGAGGGATTGCCAGAGTTGCTGATAAGTCTTCATGCTGGCAAAGATAAGCATTTTTGTTCAGAATGGGCACAAAAACAGGAAGAAAAGTAGAAATCAAGATAAAAAACAATGGAACAAAACGAGATAGACGAGATGTATATGCGCCGTTGCCTGCAACTGGCAAGGAACGGACGTCAGAACGCCAAGCCCAACCCGATGGTGGGGGCGGTCATCGTGAGCCAGGACGGCAGAATCATCGGCGAGGGTTATCATGTGCGCTGTGGCGAGGGCCACGCCGAGGTGAACGCCTTTGCCTCCGTCAAGCCCGAGGACGAGCCGTTGCTCTGCGAAGCCACCATCTATGTGAGTCTGGAACCTTGCTCGCATTACGGCAAGACCCCTCCCTGCGCCGACCTGGTCATCAGGAAGGGAGTGCGCCGCTGTGTCTGCGGCTGCGTGGACCCCTTCTCCAAGGTGCAGGGCCGTGGCATCCGGAAGATGCGGGAGGCGGGCATCGAGGTGACGGTAGGTGTCTTGGAGGCGGAATGCCTGGAAATCAACAAGCGGTTCATCACCTACAATACCCACCGGCGACCCTACATCATCCTGAAATGGTGCCAGACCGCCAACGGATTCCTCGACAACGAGTTTCACGGGATGGCGGTTTCCACACCTTTCACCAAGATGCTTTCGCACAAGCTCCGTGCCGAGAATGATGCAATATTGGTTGGCAGGATTACTGACGAGCGCGACCACAGTCAGCTCAATGTGAGAGACTGGAGCGGCAAGGACCCGATGCGCCTCACCATCGACCGCCACCATCCCTGCTTCGAGGGCTTGGACTTCTCTGTCGGCAAAGAGGGTGTCTTGCGGCAAATCATGGAGTTTCTATATAATAACAAGGTGCAGTCCTTGATTGTGGAGGGCGGAACCATCACCCACCAGTCGTTCCTCGAAGCAGGCCTTTGGGACGAAATCCGTCTGGAGACCTCTACGGAGAAATTTGTGAAGGACGGCACCAAGGCACCCTCCCTTCCCCACAACGTGAGACCCGTCAGCCACGAGGAATACGACGGCAACGTCATCGACACCTACTATAAACTATGAACTGTAAACTAACAAAAGAATGAGCAATAGATTTACTTCGCGACTGAGCGACAACGACGATTTCAAGCGAGACGAACTGATCCGCAAGATAGAGCACTCCGTAGAACACATGACTCTCTCGGAACTGGAGGCTCTGTCCTATGATATGTTCACAAAAGGATACATGGAAGACTGTTAAGAAACGCCATACGTTCCTTGAGAAGCAGTTTGTTGCCCCTTCCAAGGCAATAAACTGCCCCTAAAAGGGGGCACAAGCGTAATGTCTATAGACAACGGGGAGAACCACTTTTTGCTGCCATCAGAAGTTTACTCCGTTTTTCCCTTCACCCATGGGGCTGAAACGCCGATAAACACAGGGGATTTCAGCGAAAAGGTGAAGGGTTGCTGACGAATGATTTAGTAATGGAACGAACTTCCGCCGAGGAACTCCCTCAACAGGGATGTGGGCGGGAGGTTGTTGTAGGGGATGCCCCTGAAATACTTCAGGAACTTCAGGAGGCGATAGGCCTCGGCATACTCGTCGCAGTTCTCCGGCACCTGCTGCAGGAGCGGCTCCGCCTGCACCTTGATGACCGCCAGCTCGTAGAGCATCGCCGTGTTGAGCATCGCGTCGGCATTCTCCTGGTAGGGGAATATCCACTTGTTCTCACCGGCACGCACGGAAGGCCAGCGGTGGATGGTGTCCTGCGCCGACACACCTCTATACTTATAGTCGCGGATGATACGGCGAAGGAGTCGGTTGTCGGTGGTGGGGATGTAGTTGTGGTTGTCGAGCAATATCGTGGTGAGCGCAGAGGCATAGACACGGAAAATCTGCTCGTCGGGGATGTGGGAGGTCAACTCGGGGTTCAAGGCGTGGATACCCTCCACCACCAGCACGTTGTTGGGCTCCATCCTCAACTTCTTGCCGCTCTTCTTGCTCTTGCCAGTCTGGAAGTCATACTTGGGTAGCTCCACCTCTTCGCCACGGAAGAGGGCATTGAACTGCTCGTTGATGAGGTCGAGGTCGAGGGCATAGATACTTTCATAGTCATACTCCCCGTTCTCATCCTTCGGTGTCTTTTCCCGGTCCACGAAATAGTCGTCGAGGGAAATCTGCAGCGGTTTCAGTCCGTTCACGGCGAGCTGGATGGAGAGACGCTTGCAACTCGTGGTCTTGCCCGATGACGACGGACCGGCAAGCAGCACGAGTTTCACCCCCTGTCGGTTGGCTATTTCTTCGGCAATCTTGATGATCTTCTTCTCCTGCAACGCCTCGCTCACGTTGATGATGTCGGTGGTGTGTCCCAAGTCCACCGCCATGTTGAAGTCGCCCACGGTGCGCACGCCCAAGATGTTCTGCCAGCCATGCTGTTCCTTGAAGATGTCGAACATCTTGTCTTGCTTGGTCAGTTCGCCGAGGGCACCGGGATTCTTGACGGAGGGGACGCGCAGGAGCATTCCGTCGTAGTATTTCTCCAGTCCGAAGAGGTAGAGCTGTGAGGTATTGGCAAGCAGCGTGCCATAGTAGAAGTCCACATACTCCTCTATTTTATAATAGGTGGTGTAGATGGTTCCTGCGGTCTTCAGGAGTTTAACTTTCTCCACGTCGCCCTTCTGCTCGAAGAGGGCAATGGCCTCCTCGGTGGGCACCGTATAGCGGAGTATCGGCATCTTGGCTTCCACGATTTCCTGCATCCTGTTGCGCAAGGCCGCCACGTCGGCATCGGTGACCTCACGCCCCAGCCGCACGTCCACGAAGAAGCCGTTGGACACGGGGATGTCTATCACCACGTCGGTGTCGGGATAGATGTCCTGCACCGCCTTGCAGAGTACGAAGAAGAGTGTGCGGGTATAGGCACGGGAACCAGAGGAGGAGGTCATGTCGAGGAACTCCACGTCCTTGTTGTTGTACACACGATAGCGCATTCCCTCCACCTTGTTGTTCACCTTGGCGGAGACGGGCCCATACTCCATCTGAAGGCCGAATGCCGAGAAAATCTCCGAGAGGGTACTGCCCACCTCCACCTTCCTTGTCTCCTTGTTGTTCTTGCACCGAATCTGAATCATCTGTTTCTATTTTTTATTAGGTTGAACTTTGCTTGAAACTTTTGCGTAAAGGTAAGCATAAAATCGGAAACTGGATGCCATCGCCCCGATAAATTAAAATAAAATATCTCGATTTGGGTATTTTTTAGACTTTCCGATGGCCGGGGAGGGAAATGGAAAAGTCCCCCTTCCGTGTTACGGGAAAGGGGACTCGTACCAACAATAATAATAAACTTCTCTTCTCACGAAGAGCCCATGATGTTTTATTTCGCTTTAATTACAAACTTGAACTCACGGTCGCCGTAGGGAAGTCTGTACTTCTCCAACGGTATTGCACCCCAACTGTCGATGCAGCCCAGGCCATACTGTACCTGCTGCACATGGAGCTGAACCAGTCCGGAATCCTTCAGGTCGCCACTGTGGTGACCCCAGACGTGCTCTTTCTCGGGACCGTCGTCCAGTGCCTCTATCGGATAGGCGATGGCACCGACCTCCATCGGGGCAAAGCCCTCGAAGGTAACACCCTTGCCGGAGGTCGGGTTATAGATTGAGAAAGTACGGATGTCCGTATGGTTGCCGCTCTCCTGCGGGCGGATATAAGAATAGTACTCGTCCTTCACGTCGGCATCATACTTGCCGATGAAGGTGTTGGAGTTGCGGTCCACATAGTTCTCCACAGGTCCACGACCATAGTACGAAATCTTGGAGTAGCTTGCCGGCAGCTCCATCTGCATACCATATCTGAAGAGGTCGCTCACCTTGGCATCCTTCTGGGTGGTCATCTTCTCCATAACTACCACCTCTCCGGCAGCGTTGACCTTGTAGCCCATGATAAGCTGTGCCTTCACAGTGGGCATGTCGAACTTGGCGGTCAGCACCACGCTGTCCTTGGCCACATTCTTGTCGAACGACACGAGGCGCATCTCCGGATTCTTCCAGGCACTGAACTTCTTCTGCAATCCTGCGCCGTAGTCGTTGTCGGTCGGGGCGCGCCAGAACTCGGGCTTCAGACTTTCGCGGAACTTCAGCACAGGCTCGCCGTCCACATCGAGATAGTCGATCATACCGGTCTTCTTGCCCACGGTGACAGTCATCTTTCCTGCGGAAACCTTGACGTAGCCATTGGTCTCCTCCACGGCGATGTCGCCCTTTTGGGCAGTCTCCACCTTGTCGAACTTATAGTCCTGTACCACAACCTGCTGTCTTGCCATCACCTGGTTCTTGTCCACGAGCGGTGCGTTGCCGTCGCTCAGGAACTCGAAGTTGACGGTGATTTCCTTGCCTTCGTTACCCTTGACTGCCTCAGCGATGGCGTTCTTCAAGCCGTCGCTCTGGATGGTCTTCCTGGTCTGTGGCTGGATGCCCTTGGTATCGGGGATATTGACAGAAGCCACCTCCACGCCGTTGGCGTAGACCTTTGCCTTCAGAGACAGTTCGTCGATAGTCTTGAAGAAGTTCTCGTTGTACACCTTGAAGCTGCCGTTGGCGGCATCGAAGTCCTCTATCCACTCGTTCTGGTAGAAATAGCCCACCTCGTAGGCATGGGGATTCAGACGGCGATCGGGGGCAATGATGCCGTTGCAGTTGAAGTTATAGTCGCTTGCTGGATAGCGGCCGTAGTCGCCACCGTAAGTGAAGATTTCCTTGCCAGTGACAGGACTCTTGTCTCTCAAGCCCTGGTCCACGAAGTCCCAGATGTAGCCACCCTGGTACTTGGGGTACTTGCGCACGAGGTCCCAGTATTCCTTGAAACCTCCCATGGAGTTACCCATGGCGTGGGCGTACTCGCACTGGATGAGCGGCTTGGTGCCGTCACTCTGTGCATACTTCTCGCAGTCGTCGGGAGAAACGTACATCGGACAGTGGATGTCGGTCTTGCTATCATATCCTCCGCGCTCGTACTGTACGGGGCGCGTTGTATCGTAAGCCTTCACCCAGTCGTAAGCCTTCTCGAAGTTCACACCGTAGCCCGACTCGTTGCCCAAGCTCCACACGATGATGGAGGGATGGTTGATGAAGTTCTTCACGTTCGCCTCGTTACGCTCGATGTGGGGAGTGAGGAACTCGGGATGCTTTGCCAGTGACTCCTTGCCGTAGCCCATGCCGTGGCTCTCAAGGTTGGCCTCGGCGGTGAGGTAGATACCGTATTCGTCGCAGAGGTCGTACCAGCGTGGGTCGTCGGGATAGTGGCAGGTACGAACGGCGTTGATGTTCAAGCGTTTCATGATCTTGATATCCTCGACCATTCTGTCCACGCTCACCACATAACCGCCGTCGGGATCCATCTCGTGGCGGTCAACACCCTTGATCAGTACGGGCTTGCCGTTGACCAACAGCTGGGCGTTCTTGATTTCCACGTTCCTGAAGCCCACCTTCACGGGCACCACTTCCTTCACGCCGTTCTTGTCCTGCAGGGTAAAGTAAGCCTTGTAGAGGTTGGGGGTCTCTGCCGTCCATGCCTTCACCTGCGGAATCTCGATACGGCCGTTGGCACCTGTGGCAGCGGCAATCTGGTTACCGTCCTTGTCACAAAGGGAGACACTCACGTTAGCCTTGCCCACCAACGAAGTATTGTATTCGAGGACACCGTCCTTGAAGTCGTTGGCAAGACTGGCGTTCACCCTCACATCGGCAAAATGTGCCTTGGGACGGGCATAGAGGAACACCTCTCGGGCAATACCCGTAAGACGCCAGAAGTCCTGGTCCTCGAAATAGCTTCCGTCGCACCATCTCATCACCTGCATGGCAATCAGGTTCTTGCCGGGCTTGAGGTATTTCGTGATGTTGAACTCGGCAGCTACCTTACTGTCCTCGCTGTAGCCCACGAACTTGCCGTTGACCCACAACGTGAGGTTGCTGGTGGCGGATCCCACATGGAAATACACGTCCTTGCCCTTCCAGTCGGCGGGGAGGTCGAAGGTGCGGCGATAGGATCCGGTATAGTTGTTGACCTCGCTGATGTAAGGAGGTTTGTTGTCAAACTGTGTTGCCCAGGCGTAACCAATGTTCTTGTAGGTAGCGTCGCCATAGCCGTTCAGCTCGAAGAGACCGGGCACGGGGAAGTCCTTCCAGGAGGCATCGTTGTAGTTGGTCTTGAAGAAGTCGGCGGGACGCTTGCTGTAGTCCTTCACGAAGTTGAACTTCCACATTCCCTCCATGGAGAGGTAGTTGGCGGAGCTGGTCTTGTCGTAGCCTTTCGCCTTGTCGATGTTCTCGAAGGCGAAGAAGGACGCACGGCGCGGCTCCCTGTTCTGCTGGTTGATGTCCACGTTCTGCCACCTGGCAGGGTTCTGCGCCATGGCACCTTGCCCACAGAGGGCAAGGGCGCAACTCATGGCGAGGTATATGATTCGTTGCTTATTATTATTCATAGGTCAATTTCCCTTGATGGATGCATGAAACAGTTGGGTGTCGCTCACGTTCTGCAGGCTCTTCACACCATTCTTGCCCATCTTGATGCCGATGCCGTTCCACCATGAAGGCCATCCGCCCTTGATGTTGGCGATGAAGACAATCTTCACAGGGTGCAGGCCCTTGGCAAGGGCGAGCTGAGTGTCGTTATGGGAGAAACGCTTCACGTCGGCATCGTTGTCAATCACCAGCTTGTTGTCGACCCAAAGCTGGTCGGTCAGTGTAGAAATGGTGTACACGCCGTCCTCAGGAACATAGAGGTAGCCCTCTGCCACAGAGGCATAGGCACCTGCACCCCTCAACACGGCAGCATCGTCCTTCTGCGGGATGAGCATTTCTTTCAGGTGATTGATCACGGATGTCTCCCACTTGCCTTCTGCACCAGCCAATTCTGCCACGTTGTGGTAATAACCCTTCGCACGGTTCAGTGCCAAACCACACTTAGGAGCTTCCACGGCTGTGGCGGGAGCATAGTTGCTCTTCTCCACGTTGATGGTTCTCACCTTGCTCAACTTGCCCGTTGCAGAGGCACTGGCAATCTTGATTACCGTATTGCCGCTCACCTTGATGGGAGACTTGTACTCCTTGGAGGAAAGGGTCGGTTCGGTGCCGTCCAGGGTGTAATACATCTTGGTGGGACGGGAGGTCTCGAAGGCGATGGTTGCCTCATTGTCCACGAATACCACCTTGTTGATAGAACCGTCGGGCTGCTCGGGCATCGGGATATGATAGGTGATGTTGTGCTCCTCCAGTCTCAGCAGGTTGGCATCCAGACGCTTGCTGAAGTCGTTGAAATCTTTTCTTGCCAACGGAGACCAGCCCACCTCAGCGACAGCCACGGCACGGGGATACATCTGGTACTCCATCTTCTCGTTGTCATACATATACTCCGACCAGTTGTTGCACTGCACACCCAAGATGTGCTTGTCCAGACCAGCCTTCCTCAAGGTGTCGGGAACAGGGTCGTAACTATAGGTCTTGGAGAGAAGTGTCTTGCCGCCAATGGTGACAGGCTCCACGCGGTAGTCGCCCTGGTAAGCATCCAGATACATACCGTTGCCTCCGGGAGTCATGATGACATCGTGCTGCTGCAAGGCAGCGGCGATGCCGCCTTCCTCGCCACGCCAGGACATCACGGTGGCCTGAGGACTCAAGCCGCCTTCCAGAATCTCGTCCCAGCCGATGATCTTCTTGCCATATTTCGCCAACACCTTCTCCATTCTCTTGATGACGTAGCTCTGCAACTTCTCCTCGGCAGTGTGCTGGCCGTCACCCTCCAGGTGTTCGTCCTTGATGCGCTGCTGACAGGTAGGGCAGTTCTTCCAGCTCACCTTCGGACACTCGTCACCGCCGATGTGGAAGTACTTGCTCGGGAAGAGAGGAACCATCTCCTTGACAATGTCCTCCAGAAACTCGAACACCTTCTCCTTGCCGGGACACATCACGATTTCTTCCACGCCCCATACGATGCGGGGAGTGTTCTGCTCGCCCTTGCACGACAGCTCGGGATAAGCCGAGATGGCAGCCATCTCATGACCGGGAATCTCCAGCTCGGGGATGACAGTAATGAATCTCTGGGCGGCATACCTCACGATGTCCTTGATCTGCTCCTGAGTATAGAAACCCTCATGAACGGTGCCCTCGCCCTCCGTGCGCTTGCTGCCCAAGGAAGTCAACTTGGGATATTTCTTGATTTCAATTCTCCACCCCTGGTCTTCGGTCAGGTGGAAGTGCATCACGTTCACCTTGAACATCGCCAAAAGGTCTATCTGCTTCTTCACGTTCTCCACGGAGATGAAGTGGCGGCAGGGGTCCAACATGAAACCACGGTAGCCGAAACGGGGATAGTCCTCCACACTGCAGTTCTGCGCCACCCACTTCACGTTCTTCACGACGGTAGGACTCTCTATCTCAGCCGGCAACAGCTGCATAAAACTCTCCATGCCATAGAAGGCACCCTTGGCAGTCTTCGCCTTCACCGTAACGCCCTTGCTTGTCACGTCCAGGAAATATCCTTCGTCATTCATCTTCAACGACTTGTTGATGACAATGTTGATGGTGCCCTTCTTACCCAGCACCTTCACGTCATAGCCCGTGGATGCCTTGATCCTGCCGGCAAAGAAATCACCGATGGCCTTTCCCTCCGTGGTATTGAAGGAGATGACCGTATTCTTGGGCAAGGTAAACTCACCGTTCTGCTTGTCCAACTTGACTGGCACAGGTATAATGTTGATGTCTGCACCGAAAGCCACAGTCGGGCTCATACACAGTGCAGTCGCCAAGGACAGCACCGATGTCATTTTCTTTAGATTTAGAATGTTTCCCATCATGAGTAATAATTGTTAGTTTGTTATCTATATAGATGATTTGTTATTTCCTGGATGCTCAATTTCTTGAACTGGATGTCATAATAGTCATCGGGCTCTGTCTGGGGATTGCGGCGGAAGGCATTCTCCTCATAGAGGAAGAGGATGTCACCGTCCTTGCCCTGCACCATCGTGGAATAGGCGGAGGTGGTGTCGCTCACCAGGTAGCAGCCCTCCCAATCCTTTGCAATGGCAGCGGGGGTGGCGTAGTCTGCCGCCGTCCCGAGGCTCTTGTAATAGATTGCCACCTTGGTTCTGCCGGGTCCCAAAGGCACGCTCTGCAGCAACAGGCTCACCTTCTTGCCGCCCTTCTTCGCCTTTGCCAAAAGTATCTCGCCATTGCAAGCATTGCTGCTTGCCTCTACGCCCTTGTTGCCGGCATACGAGAACACAGCGGCATCCCAAGTGCCAGCAGCTTTCTTCTCGTCACTATACTTAAAGGTATTATACAATCGTCCGTTCGGGAAACGGCTACTGATCAAGACACTTCCATCGGGCATCTCCTCTATCTTGGCCTCATCCCCCAAGGGAGCAGCCTCGGCGGCGTTATCGCCCAAAAGCAACCAATGCTTTCCGAAATCGTCGCTATACAACACACGGTTGCCCTTCAACGTGGTGATGGCAGAATAAATGCGATAATGCGTGCCCACCTTGATCTTGCTGCTCTGGCAGATTCTTCCACTTGAGAAGAAAGCCTGTCCTATCCCGGGCATCACGGCATAGATGTCGGCGGTAACCTCTTCACCTTGCCAGGTCTTGCCCTCGTCGTGGCTATAGTATCTGCCCATCATCTGCGGCTTCTTGCGGGTAGACTCCCAGAATCCGATGCCGCCCGAGGCACACATCACCAACACTTCTCCCGTCTCGCGGTCAACTACCACCGCTGCGTCTCCGTGGGCACAGTCGAAGTCGTCCGCTATATGTGACCCTCCCCGAGCCATAATCTGTTCTGGCCCGCTCCAGCTCTTGCCCTTGTCCTTGCTAGTCTTCATGACGATGTCTATATGTCTGCCGCCGCCGATGTCCTTGTTGTCGTAGCGGTGGTCGGCAAAGGCAATGATCTGTCCCGACTTACAGGTGACAATGGCAGGGATGCGATACTGTGCATCCTGGTTGGAGAACAAGGTCTTTTCCACTACAGTGGTCACTGCCGACTGTTGTGCCGGAAGGGGATTTCCCATTTTGTAGGAGAAAGCGGGTGTTGCTGCAAAAAGTGTCGCAGCAAGCATCGACAGACCAAGCAGTCCGCAAGGGTTCATTTTAGGTTTGTTGTTATGTGCCATGTCAGCTATAAGGAATTAGTCGTTGAAGATACGTATTCAGAATTCGGTGCAAATATATAACTTTTTTTAATAAGTCCCAAACTTTTTGAAGAAATAATTGCTTTTTACATCAAAATTTTTATTTCCCCATGCTCTTAATTAAAATATATGCATAAAATCTGCAACGCTATTAAAGAAATTAATAAACATCCTCTCTATGATGCCCCACAACACGTCCGTTCTGACTTTGCCGCTCATAAAAGCACAAGATTTGATAACCTTATTATTAAGGTATAATAGGCTTCAAGAGGGCTATAAACTTTGTCCCGACAAAAAAAACACGCATTTTTAGAATTATTAACGCCAAAATATTTGATTTGTTTATTTAATCTTATACTTTTGCAAAATAAAATATTTTATTTATGAAAGGGCATATATTAAAAGCCATTATAAACGCCGATAAGAAATCTGCTACCCAAAGATCACTGCTCAACCAGTTTATCACACAAGGGGCTGCTACGATACCTGAATTGTCAAAGAATTTAGGCATCAGCATACCCACGGTCACCAAATCCCTGAATGATTTGATGGCCAAGGGACTTGTGCAGGAAGTGGGCAAGCGGGACAACAGTTCCGGGCGCGTACCGACCATCTATGACCTGATACCCACCTCGGGCTACTTCATCGGCATCGATCCCACCGCCGACTCACTGGCGATGGGAGCGAGTGACTTCTGTGGCAACATCATCTATCAAAAGAACAACATCCCGTTCCATTATGAAGATACACCGGAGTGCCTACAGGGCATCATCAAGTCAATACTCGACTTCATCAACGAGCTTACCATTGACAAGAACCTGATACTCGGCATCTGCATGAACGTGGCAGAACGCGTCGACCCGTTCGAGGGAAAGGCATACAACAAGTACACCTTCCTCGACCAGCCGCTCGCCACCGTTCTCTCCGAAGCCGTGGGCTATCCCGTATATGTTGACAATGATTCCAGGAGCATGGCATACGGCGAGTATCTGAAAGGCTGCTGCAAAGGCGAGAAGAACGTCGTGTTCATCAACATTGCCTGGGGACTCGGCATGGGGCTCATCATCGACGGCAAACTGTACTTCGGCAAGTCGGGCTACTCTGGAGAAATAGGCCATATGTCGGTCTACGACAACGACATCATCTGCCATTGCGGCAAGTTGGGCTGCATGGAGACGGAAGTGTCGGGACGTGCACTGAGACGCAAGATGACAAAACTGCTCATGGACGGCGGCCAGTCCATCCTGTCAGACAAGGTGGTCAACCAAAAACTGCCCCTCACTCTGCAGGACATCCTCGATGCCATCGCCAAAGAAGACGTGCTCTGCATCGAGGCTTTGCAGAAAATGGCCGACGAGTTGGGCAAGAACCTCGCCGGCATCATCAACATCTTCAACCCCGACCTGCTTGTCTTGGGCGGCGAGATGTCTGTCACGGGCGACTACCTCATACAGCCCGTCAAGATGGGCATCAAGAAATACTCGCTCAACGTCGTCAATGAAGACTCCAGAATCGTCATTTCCGACCTGAAGGACCAGGCAGGACTTATCGGTGCCTGTCTGATGGCAAGATACAGGACATTATCTGAATAACATTAATCATATTTTTATAAACATCTCATAGTTATGCGTGTCATTATAGAAAAAAACTACGATCAACTGTCACAGTGGGCAGCTAATCATGTGATTGAAACCATCAATGCGTTCCAGCCTTCGGCAGAACGTCCGTTCGTGCTGGGTCTCCCGACAGGTTCCTCACCAGTGGGAATGTATGCTGCATTGGTAAAGGCGGTGAAAGAAGGAAAGGTTAGCTTCAAGCACGTCCTCACCTTCAACATGGACGAATATGTAGGTCTGCCGGAATCTCATCCCGAGAGCTACCACTCCTTCATGGCACACAACCTCTTCGACCATATCGACTGCCCCAAGGAGAACATCCACATTCTGAACGGCAACGCCGAGAACCTGGAGGAGGAGTGCAAGCAGTACGAGCAGAAGATTAAGGATGCCGGTGGCATCGATCTGTTCATCGGCGGCATCGGCCCCGACGGTCACATCGCCTTCAACGAGCCCTACTCCTCACTGACATCACGCACCCGTGTGAAAACCCTCACCACAGACACACGCATTGCCAACTCCCGTTTCTTCGGCAATGACCCGGAGGCTGTTCCCGCCTGTGCCCTGACAGTGGGCGTAGGTACCGTCATGGATGCCAAGGAAGTGATGATTCTCTGCAACGGCCACAACAAGGCACGCGCCCTCCAGGCTGCCATCGAAGGTCCTGTAACACAGGCATGGACCATCAGTGCCCTCCAACTCCACAAGCACGGCATCATCGTTTGCGACGAAGCCGCCTCCGACGAACTGAAGGTCTGCACCTACCGTTACTTCAAGGACATCGAGAAGAACAATATCTAACTATCATCCGCAAGGAACTTAAACCATACTACAGATATGAGACTACATCTTAGTTCAGAAATCGTACTCAACAAGGTACCATTGGAGTTCTATAAGCCAAAGACGACTGTAGAATATTCGGAAATCTCCAGAAAGGAGAAGATTCACACAGACATTTTCGCCACTGCAAGCGAGGGTTCCTGCCACATCGCCGACATCGTGGAGAAAGGCATCAAGTCTGCCCAGGAAGCCGGCAAGGCTTATGTCATGGCACTGGGAACTGGCTTGTCGCTGACCTCCGTCTACGAGGAGCTTGCCAAGCGACATGAGGAGAAGGGACTCAGCTTCAGCAATGTCATCGCATTCAATGCCTACGAGTTCTTCCCCGCACAGAAGGACGGTGCCGTGCGCACCATCAACCAGCTCAAGGAAAGATTCCTGGACCATATCGACATCAAGGAAGAGAACATCCACACACTGGACGGAAGCATCAACCAGGATGACGTACAGGAGGCTTGCCGCCAGTACGAGCAGGAGATTCATGCCGCAGGCGGTCTGGACGTAGCCCTGTTAGGCATCGGCCGCGAAGGCAACATCGCCTCCAATGAACCAGGCTCGAGCATCCAGTCTGTCACCCGCCTCATCCTGATCGGCAACACCGCCCGCGAGGAAATGGAGAACAGCCTCCATACAAAAGAGCAGGTTCCTCCATGCTCTCTGACCATGGGTATCGGCACCCTGCTGGCAGCGAAGGCCATCTTCCTCACCGCATGGGGAGACGAGAAGGCTGAGATCATGCAGAAGGTTGTGGAAGGTCCCATCACAGACACCCTCCCAGCCTCCTTCCTCCAGACTCACCCCAATGCAAAGGTTGTCTTGGACCTGAGCTCAGCTGCCCACCTGACCCGCATCGAGCATCCTTGGCTGGTGACAAGCTGCAAGTGGAACGACAAGTTGGTCCGCTCCGCTGTGGTTTGGCTCTGCCTGAAGCTCCATAAGCCCATCCTGAAGCTCACCAACAAGGACTACAACGACTACGGTTTGAGCGACCTCTTGGCACTCTATGGTTCTGCATACAACGCAAACATCAAGATATTCAACGACCTGCAGCACACCATCACAGGATGGCCCGGCGGCAAACCCAACGCTGACGACACCTACCGTCCCGAGCGTGCCAAACCCTTCCCCAAGAAGGTCATCGTGTTCTCTCCTCACCCCGACGACGACGTGATCTCCATGGGTGGCACCATCCGTCGCTTGGTTCAGCAGGGCCACGACCTGCACGTTGCATACGAGACATCCGGCAACATCGCCGTGGGCGATGAGGAGGTAACACGCTTCATGCACTTCATCAACGGCTTCAACCAGATTTTCGCCGACTCCAAGGACACTGTCATCACGGAGAAATACCAGGAGATCAAGAAGTTCTTCGCCGACAAGAAGGAAGGCGACTTCGACACAAGGGACATCTTGACCATCAAGGGTCTTATCCGCCGTGGTGAGGCACGCACCGCTTGCACCTACAACCAGATTCCTCTGGACCACGTCCACTTCCTTGACTTGCCTTTCTATGAGAGCGGAAAGATTGAGAAGTTGCCCATGACAGAGAAGGACGTAGCTATCGTAAGACAGCTGTTGCAGGAGGTGAAGCCTCATCAGATCTATGTGGCTGGTGACCTGGCAGATCCCCACGGAACCCACCGCAAGTGTACTGATGCCGTACTCGCTGCCATCGACCTGGAGAAAGAGGCAGGCGCAGAGTGGCTGAAGGACTGCCGCATTTGGATGTACCGCGGCGCATGGGCAGAATGGGAGATTGAGAACATCGAGATGTGCGTACCATTGAGTCCCGAGGAGCTGAGGGCAAAGCGCAACTCCATCCTGAAGCATTCTTCACAGATGGAGAGTGCCCCATTCCTTGGCAACGACGAGCGTCTGTTCTGGCAGCGTTCCGAAGACCGCAACCACGGTACGGCACAGCTCTACCATGAGTTGGGTCTTGCCTGCTACGAGGCAATGGAGGCTTTCGTGGAATACCATCCTCTCTAAATCGCCGGCAAGTGAGCCAAACGATTAGTTTTTAGACAGAAAAGTCCATTTGGGGCATCCTTATATCCGTGAAAGAAGGCAAAAAGCCTTTTTTCACGGATTTTTTCTTCATAGTATGATGTAAAGTCAATTATTTAGCGTATCTTTGCAGCCGATTAATCAGAAATTGCAATTTTTAATGAAGATTTTAATAACCGGTGCGTCTGGTTTTATAGGTAGTTTCATCGTCGAGGAAGCCTTGCGACAAGGCATGGAGACATGGGCGGCTGTGCGCCCGTCCAGTTCCAGAGAATACCTGCAGGACAAACGCATCCATTTCATCAACCTCAACCTCTCCTCCGAGGAGGATTTGATGCGGGAGTTGGAAGGACACAAGTTCGACTATGTTGTCCATGCGGCGGGTGCCACCAAGTGTCTGCATGTGGAGGACTTCTACAAGGTCAACACCGAAGGTACCAAGAACCTCGTCAACGCCATCGTTCACCTCCAGATGCCCATCAAGCGATTTGTATTCATCAGCTCGCTCAGCATCTTCGGTGCCATCCACGAGCAGCAGCCCTATCAGGAGATTACGGAACAAGACACACCCAAGCCCAACACCGCCTACGGCAAAAGCAAGCTGAAGGCGGAACAGTACCTGGACAGCTTAGGGGTGAACTTCCCCTACATCATCCTGCGCCCTACGGGCGTGTACGGTCCCAAGGAGAAAGACTATTTCCTCATGGCTAAGAGCATCAAGGGGCACATGGACTTCGCCGTAGGCTTCAAGCGCCAGGACATCACCTTCGTATATGTGCAGGACGTGGTGCAGGCCGTCTTCCTTGCCCTCGACCACGGCATGAACGGCAGGAAATACTTCCTCAGCGACGGGGAGGTGTACCAGTCTGCTACCTTCAGCAACCTGATTCACAAGGAACTGGGCAACCCATGGATGCTGCGCATCAAGGCTCCCGTCTGGGTGCTGCGCATCATCACCTTCTTCGGCGAATACCTCGGAAGGATGACGGGGAAGATGACCGCCCTCAACAACGACAAGTACAACATCCTCAAGCAGCGCAACTGGCGATGCGACATCGAGCCTGCCATGGACGAGCTGGGCTACCATCCCCACTACAAGCTCAAACAGGGCGTGAAGTTAGCCATCAAGTGGTACAAGGAGAACGGCTGGCTGTAAATTCAGTTAATAGTTGATAGCGGCTTCGCCGTATAGCAGGATTGCCCTATAAACTATAAATTATAAACTATAACAAAGCGTGATAAAAGATTACTTCAAAATAGACAAGACTCCCAAGAAAGGGCTGCTGCCCATAGAATGGGTGACACTCGCTTACATGGCAATCACCGCCATCACCATGCTCTTCACCTACACCAAATTGGTCAATCCCGACTCGATGGTCTGGGGAAGGGTCAGGATTCTCGTCATCACGGTGGCATTGTGGGCAGTATACAGGATGATACCTTGCCGCATCACCAAGATGATGCGCATCATCACACAACTGGCACTGCTCGCCTGGTGGTATCCAGACACCTACGAGATCAACCGGGTGTTCCCAAACCTCGACCATATCTTCGCACAGTGGGAGCAAGACATCTTCGGATGCCAGCCAGCCCTCTACTTCGCCAAGGCTTTGCCGTGGGCGGTGGTGAGCGAGTTGATGGACATGGGATATTTCTTGTACTATTTCATGATTATAGGAGTGGTGCTGTTCTATTTCTGCCGCAGATATAGGGAGGCGGAAAGGGCATCGTTCGTGGTACTCGCCGCCTTCTTCATCTACTACATCATCTTCATCTATGTACCGGTAGTGGGCCCCACCTTCTATTATCACGCGGTGGGAGTCCAGGACATTGCCCGAGGTGTCTTCCCTGCCATGGGTGACTATTTCAGCACCCACACAGACTGCCTACCGTCGCCAGGCTACACCGACGGCATCTTCTACCAACTCGTGGAAGACGCCAAGGCGGCGGGCGAGCGTCCCACGGCAGCTTTCCCAAGTTCCCATGTGGGCATGAGTACCGTCTGCATGCTCCTCGCATGGCACACAGGCAACCGCAAATTGGTATATGTCATGCTGCCATTCTACATCTTCCTGTGTATGGCGACCGTCTACATCCAAGCACATTACGTAATCGACGCCATCGCCGGACTCACCTCCGCCGTTGTCTTCTACCTCGTCCTCATGGCAGTGTCAAAGGGGATGGTGGAGCGTGGTGACACATCATCACAACTGAGATTCAGATAGACACACATTATTTATATTTAGCAACATAAACGAATAGAATTCATCTAGAACAATGAAGAAACTATTTATCGAGACTTATGGCTGCCAGATGAACGTGGCAGACAGTGAGGTCGTGGCAAGCGTCATGGGTATGGCGGGCTACGAGATTTGCGAGAAAGAGGACGAGGCGGATGCCATCTTCCTCAACACTTGCAGTGTACGAGAGAACGCAGAGAACAAGATTTACCATCGCCTCGATGCCCTCCATGCTGAGCAGAAGAAGGGCAGGAGCGTCATCCTCGGCGTATTGGGCTGTATGGCGGAACGCGTGAAGGACGACCTTATCCAGAACCACCATGCCAACTTGGTATGCGGCCCCGACAGCTACCTCAACCTGCCCGACATGATTGCCCAGTGTGAGAACGGCAACAATGCCATGAACATCGAACTCTCCAAGACGGAGACCTACCGCGACATCGTACCCCAACGCATCGGCGGCAACAGAGTGAGTGGATTCGTGAGCATCATGCGTGGCTGCAACAACTTCTGCCACTACTGCATCGTGCCCTATACCCGTGGCCGCGAGCGAAGCCGTGATGCAGAGAGCATCTTGAGAGAAGTGCGCGACCTGCACGACCGTGGTTTCAAGGAAGTAACCCTGTTGGGACAAAACGTGAACAGCTATGGTCTCTCTCCTTCCGGCAAGCGTGAGGAAGGCAGCGTCTCCTTCGCCGAACTGCTGAGAATGGTGGCAGAGGCTGTGCCCGATATGCGAGTGCGCTTCACCACCTCCAACCCCGAGGACATGACTGAGGACATCCTACATGCCATCGCCGACGAACCCAACCTCTGCAACCACATCCACTTCCCGGCACAGAGCGGAAGCAATAGCGTGCTGAAACTCATGAACCGCAAGTATACTCGTGAGGAATATCTGGAGAAGATAGCCGCCATCAAGCGCATCATCCCGGGCTGTGGAATCACCACAGACATCTTCGTGGGCTACCACAACGAGACAGAGGAAGACCACCGGCAGACTCTCTCACTGGTGAGGGAAGTGGGCTTCGACAGTGCCTTCATGTTCAAGTACTCCGAGCGTCCCGGCACCTACGCCGCCAAGCACCTGCCCGACAACGTTCCCGAGGACGTGAAGATAGCCCGCCTGAACGAGCTGATCAAGCTACAGACCGAAATCAGTGCTCAGCAGAACAAGAAAGACGAGGGCAAGGAGTTCACCATCCTTATCGAGGGATTCAGCAAGCGAAGCCGTGCCCAACTGATGGGACGCACCGAGCAGAACAAGGCTGTCATCATGGACAAGGGCAACCACCACATCGGAGAATTCGTGAAAGTACATATCACCGGTTCCACCTCCGCCACCCTCTTCGGAGAAGAAATCGGAGAAAGGTAAAAAGCTTAGAAGACAACTTTCCTACCCCATAAGAGGGTAAAAGTTGTCTTTTAAGCATAACATACCAAAGAAAATCGCCAAAATCCTTTGCGGTTTTCAATAAAAGCACTATATTTGCAACTTATGAAGGAATTTTTGCAAGTTTTACGCCGATTCGTCCCTCCTTACAAGAAGTACCTGGGACTGTCCATCCTGTTCAACATCCTGTCCGCGATATTGAACATCTTCTCATTTGCAGCCCTGATACCCATCCTGCAAATCCTCTTCCAGGTAGACGGCGGCATTCGTGCCAACGAACTGATGGAATGGGACTGGAGCAACATCAAGGAGGTGGTCAGCAACAATATGTACTACTACATCCAGGAGTTTATCGTTGAATACAGTGCCACGACGGCATTGTTGGTCATCGGCATCTTCCTCGCCTTCATGACATTCCTGAAGACAGCAGCGTATTTCCTTTCCTCTGCCACCATCATCCCCATCCGAACGGGCATCGTAAGGGACATCCGCAACCAACTCTACCAGAAGATTACCTCCCTCTCGCTCAGCTTCTTCAGCGAGGAGCGCAAGGGTGACATCATTGCCCGTATGAGCGGTGACGTGCAGGAGATAGAGAACAGTATCATGTCATCGCTCGACATGCTCTTCAAGAACCCCATTCTGATCCTCTTCTACTTCATTACCCTCATCTGCATCAGTTGGCAGCTCACCCTCTTCACCATCCTCTTCGTACCGCCCTTCGGCTGGTTCATGGGATTCGTGGGCAGAAAGCTGAAAGCACAAAGCACGGAGGCACAAAGTCTGTGGAGCGACACCATGAGTATGGTGGAAGAGACGCTCGGCGGACTGCGCATCATCAAGGCATTCTGTGCGGAGAGCAAGATGAACAGCCGCTTCGACCAGGTGAACGGCGAATATCGCGACAACGTGATGAGGGTCAACATCCGACAACAGATGGCACACCCCATGAGCGAGTTCTTAGGTACCATCATGATTGTCGTCGTACTGTGGTTCGGTGGCATCCTGGTGCTGAACTACCAGTCCATCAGCGGTCCCACCATCATCTACTACCTCGTAATCCTCTACAGCATCATCAACCCACTGAAAGAGTTCTCCAAGGCAAGCTACAACATCCCCAAGGGACTCGCCAGCATGGATCGTGTAGACAAAATCCTCCAGGCGGAGATTGAGATACACGACAAGGAGAATCCCACCCACATCGGCAGTTTCGAGCACAAGATAGAGTTCCGCCATGTTTCTTTCGCCTATACCGACCAGCACAGCGACGAGTTGGTGTATGTATTGAAGGACATCAACCTCACCATCCCCAAGGGCAAGACCGTGGCGTTGGTGGGACAGAGCGGCAGTGGAAAGAGTACGATGGTGGATCTGATTCCCCGCTATTATGACGTGCAGGAGGGAGAGGTACTCATCGACGGTGTCAACGTCAAGGACATTGCGGTGCACGACCTACGCCAGCTGATGGGCAATGTCAATCAGGAGGCCATCCTCTTCAATGCCTCCTTCAAGGACAACATCCGCTTCGGCAAGACCGATGCCACCGAGGAAGAGATTGTCAATGCGGCGAAGATAGCCAATGCCTACAATTTCATCATGGCATCGGAGCATGGCTTCGACACCAACATCGGCGACCGTGGCGGACGACTCTCCGGCGGTCAGCGTCAACGTATCAGCATCGCCCGAGCCATCCTCAAGAACCCTCCCATCCTCATCCTCGACGAGGCGACCTCTGCCCTCGATACTGAAAGTGAGCGACTGGTGCAGGATGCCCTGGAGAAACTGATGAAGACCCGTACCACCGTGGCGGTAGCACACCGTCTGAGTACCATCAAGAACGCCGACGAAATCTGTGTGCTGCACGAGGGCAAGATTGTGGAACGAGGCACCCACGAAGACTTGATTGCCAAGAACGGATATTACCGCAAGTTGCATGATATGCAGCAAGTATAATGACATTTAGGACATTTCATGAAGAAGATATTTTCTCAGCTATGTCTTCGCAAAGTATGCGGACTTCATGAACACACTGTTCCGACACATAAGGTAGCTTTATCTCAGAAATTCGTCAAAACCCTTGGTCGTGTCGAGTAAATGTCGTATATTTGCGCCAGAAATTAAATATAACGGATGATGGAAAACTA
>CAVEJY010000035.1:2969-7420 GCA_963616155.1 Acutalibacteraceae bacterium | reverse complement strand
ATGGTGCTCTACTATCTCCGCAACTATATGGACAACGGACGTCCGCCCCGTCAGATGATAGACCCCAATACCAAGACCGACTACGGCAAGATGAAGAAGCTCCTGCAGTTCGACAAGCTGGACGGTGAGCGCAGGGGCATTATTCATAAGATAGCGGAGGAGGGACAGATTGTGGCCCAGCTGGAGGAGCAGTTCTCTGCTTACCAGATACCCAAGGCCGAGATATTCCCGAGCCTGCTCTTTTACTATGGCATGCTCACCATCAAGGGCACCCGTGGCTCCAAGTTGATCTTGGGCATCCCCAACAACAATGTGCGCAAGCAGTATTACGGCTATCTGGAGGAGGAATACCAGGCAAAGTCGTATGTGGACACCAACAAGCTGACCGACTACTATTACGACATGGCGTACGACGGCAAGTGGGAGGAGGGGCTCCGCTTCATGGCGGATGCCTACGCCAAGGTGTCCTCTGTGCGCGACGGCATCGAGGCGGAGCGCAACCTGCAGGGCTTCTTCATGGCCTACCTCAATCTCAACGACTATTACATCACGGCTCCCGAGCTGGAGCTGAACCACGGCTATTGCGACTTCTTCCTCTTGCCCGACCATACCCACTATGCCAGCCAGCACAGTTACATCCTCGAGCTCAAGGTGCTTTCCAAGAAGGAGTTTGACGAGGAACTGAAGGATGTCTTCGATGAGGACGGCAAGCCGATGACGAAGGCGGAGAAGCAATGGCGCGAGGCGGTGGAGCAAATCAAGCGGTATGCTGAGGCCCCGAGGGTGGAAGCACTGCGCCAGGGCACTACCCTCCACAAGATCGTCATGCAGTTCAAGGGATGGGAACTGGCAAGAATGGAGGAAATAGCATAAATTAAGACTACATCATTCACGAAGGTTTCGATAAATGATACTTCCCATTCTTGGCCGCATCCGTGTCTGTAACTGTTTTTCCTGTCTCGTCCGTAATTTTAAGTCCAAGCCCAAGCTCTTCCGATATTTGGCGTAACATATCTATCTTGGTGTCATTCGACATATTGACATAGACATACCAGCCATCTACCAATTCCTGGCACTTGAAATCGACATCTTTCCTCTCATTACGGCTCACCAAAGGATAACCCTTGAACACACGTCCACGAAAGGCCGCCACCCTGTGCATGCCTATCACTTTCAACGTGGCAATCATCGTCTCCTTGGCATTCTTGCGCCGCACCTCCGTACCGTCGGGAAAACGAACGGTGAAACCGATGCTCTCCGAACGGCTTGATCCAGTACCGTCTTTGGCATCAGTCTCCGAGCCAGCCTCTTTGCCGTCAGCTTTCGTGTCTTCCACCATAGAGACCTCTACTTTCACTCCCTCCTCTGGTCTATATTCTATTTGAATGGACAGCGGAATGGTGACATTACTCAATAACTGCTCCATCGTCTCTTTGATACCAGAAGCCAACTCGCCTTGTATTACTTCAGCCTCTTTTTGTTTCAGTACTTCCTCTGGGAAATACTTCGCCATCATCTGGCGATTTGCATAAAATTCTTCTATCTTGTTCATATCTGTACCATTATTATTTTTCTACTTGATAGGTTTCATACTCCTCTCGTGTGATGGGAGTATCAGGGTCTACGATGAGGACTTCTTCATAAGTCAGCCCATAGAGGTGATAAACGAGAAAGTCGATTTCATTCTCCAAGGAGGTGGTGTCGGCACCATTATACTTTAGTGTAAGTATTTCTTCTACCAGTGTTTCGATTCTGCTTTTCACCAATATACTAGGCAATGCAATCGGCAAGTTTTTGATAAACAAAGCCTGATAGCGATAAAAGCCACCAGCTTGAGGAACAGAAGTATTTTGGTGATAATAATTCAATAATTTCGAATTCAACACACCTAGCACATACTTATTACTATACTCGCACTTATTGACTACTTTAAGACTATAGACAGTTGTTGTACCATAATAATTATCCGAATCTAATGCAAAACTATTACAACTAGCATTATCCAATGTTACAATTTTCTCTCCTTCAAATCTTGTTGGTTTTCTTTGATTCCAAAGTTCATACCATAGCTTTGATGATTTGTCAAAATAAGAACGTCCTTTTAATTTTTCTCTACTTTCACACAAATAATTGTAAACATTAGGATATTTTGATTCTAAATCTGATTCAGAAATAATGCCACCCAATTCATCATAAGGATATATCAAATAGAGACCATTCCAATTGATTTTATAAGGACTTATATTTTTCCCTTTTAAAAAAGGCTCTAGAATATCTCGCTCCAAATTGAAACTATTAATGACACCTTCGTCAACAAGAAATACACTATCCTTTCCTGTAGCAATTCCTTGATAAATGCCACCACACAACTCTAATAGAAAAGCCTTATTAGCAGCAATCTTGTCTAATAGTTCATCATTGTTCGATATGGAGAAATTCCATATTTCTTGATTTAGCTTGCAAGAATCGAAAGACACAGACTGAGAGTCTAAGCCTAACTTATACTTGATGTTATAATCTACACTATACATAGATTTAAACATGAAAATCCCCGTATACGTCATTGCATTATCAAAATTCTGTTTATCGCCAAAATCCACAAATTCAACTAAAGAAAGATTTTGCTTGATAAATTGTCGCAAGGCCTTGCCATAATCACGCTTCAAGAAACGAGTAGGGCAAATATAAATCGCATACCCCACATTATTCAATAATTTTTTTGTAAACTCAATAAAAGGAATATAAAGGTCGTACTTACCCTTTGTCGTCTGAAAATCTACTAAACGTTTTTTTATATCCAGAGATAAGTTTTTAAATTCCACATAAGGAGGGTTAGCAATGACGATATCAAACCCGCCCTTCTCGAACACATCATTGAAGTAGGTATGCCAAAGGAAGAACTGGCTGTTCGGGATTTCCAGTTCATCCACGGCTGCCTGCACCTCTTTGTTGCCGGCAGCACAAATCTTGATATAGTCCTTCACATACTTGTCTATCTCCTGACGGCGCTGGGCACGAAAGGCATGGTCTGTGATGCTAAAGTACGACTTTACCAGGTCTTGAATGGTCTTCTGAATATCTACCTCCTCGAAGCCAAGCGACAGGACTCCGCGGGTCTTCTTTGTGTCTTTCCCCGTTTTCACCTCCTTGGAAGTCACGTTCAGGTCCACGCCCATGAAACTCTCCAGCAACGAGTTACCCTGCATAATCTTGAAGTCGAGGTTAGGCAATGGCATGGGCTCCTTCTCATCGATGATGAGGGCGAGCCAGAAGCGGAGACGGGCAATATCCACGGCACCCTTCTCGATGTCCACACCATAGATGTTGTTCTGGATGATGTGACGCTTGATGTCGGCGGCATTGTCCGGGTCAAAGATTTCGATGGCCTTGCGGCAGGCATACAACTCCCGGAGCAATCCCATGGGGAAGGCTCCCGAACCGATGGCAGGGTCGCAGATTTTCACGTCCTTCAACCTTTGGTCGATGGACTGAGCCAGCTCGGAAGAGGCACCTCCCAGTTCCTCCACCTCGTAGGTCTTCACAAAGTTGGCGATATGAGCCTTTATCTCCTCGTCCTCAATGCCTGTCTGTAGATACGCCGTCAACGACTCCTGGCACATATAGCGCACTATTTCCTTGGGGGTATAGAAGGCACCCTTGTCCTTGTTGTCCTCCAGGAGGTTCTCGAATATCTTGCCCAGCATCTCCGGGTCCACTCCCACCTCGGCATCGTTGGGGTCGTTCTCGTCGATGGTGAAGTTGTAACTGTCGAAGAAGTCGAAGAGCGACCGGAACATCTCGGCAGGGAAACGGGAATCCACCGCGTCTATCTGCTCCTGTTGGAAGAGACCGCCATTCAAGTAAGGTATCAGTCCTGCATCGGGGATATACTTCACTCCCACCCCGTTCACCAATGGCGCAGCACTGCGGTCTTCCGGCTTCGTGTTGAGCAAGCCGAAGAACATCGGTTCCAGCACCTTGTCGAGGAAATTAGCCTTCACCTCTTCGGAAGCACCGTGGAAGAGGTCGTGCATATAATGCAGGTTGCCAGCCAACCAGCCCTTGCTTTGCAGGAAGTAAAGGAACACGATGCGCCCCATCATCTTCTTGATGTAGTCGCGCACCAGTTTCTCATCCTCTCCGAAGGAAGAATAGAACTGCTCGTCTGGTTCGCCAACCACTTGTTCCACCCACTTGTTGCCCTTCTTGACATACTTCTTGCCCGTGAGGAACTTCACGAACTCGGCATACTGGTTGCGGTACTCGTCGAAGAAGTCGTCGGAGAGTGCCTCCACGGAGAAGGCCTTCCTGATTTCCAGATACTCGTCCGCCCGCTTCTGCAAGTCGAGGAACCGCTGGACGGGAGTCTTGTAGAAAGCCTCAACGTCGCCAAAGACATAAGTGAAACGCTTGGTGTCGGTGGCCTCAGCGTCTCCCTTCAAGTCGCAGAT
>CAVEJY010000035.1:0-2730 GCA_963616155.1 Acutalibacteraceae bacterium | reverse complement strand
TGTCGGCATGGAAGTAATCCTTCATCACCATCTGCCACTTCGCCAGATTGAACTTCGACTGGAAGAGTCGCAACAAACTATCTTTTGTATATGCCATAACTATCTTGTTTTCATTTGAATTTACACCTTTATTATATATACAGACTAAACGAACGTCTCCGATACCACTATCTGCGGTTGCAAGATTTCCTGGTTGCGTTCCTCGTCAGTACCCAGCGAAATGTTGTACCGGTCATAGAGTTCATCCACCTTCGCCATCACCAGTCCGATGATTTCGTCAGTAGAAAGCTTCTGCTTCCTGATGGAGCGATGAAAACCATTGATGTTAGAGTTGAGACCCGTGAAAACGCCCAGTTCCACAATCTTCATCAACTTGTCTATCCGTCCCTGGCACTTTTCCGCATCGACCGTCTCCGTAACGTTCAGTGTTCGCTTCATGCTGCGGAGCGCACTCAACACATCGTTGGTGGCCTTGTCTTTCTTGCGGTTCGCCATGCTGTCCGCATCCACCACCCGGCTCACCGTCTTCTGATAAGAAGTCAAGGCTCGCTGCACTTGTTCGTAATGGAAATCCGTCACCTCCGAAAGGTTGCCTGATTGCTCTTCCATCGAAGCCTTCATGATGTCCATTGCATCCAGGAACGGGACGGAGATAGTTTCGTCTCCTTCCCTCACCCAGTAATACTCCACCTTCTGCGGAGAAGATAGGTACACGAGGGAGGAATGCATCAATTCCTCAGCCGACACCTTCACGTCATGGGGCATCGCCAAGGTCTCAGCCACCGTCCTGACCGTTCGGCTCTTCATCGGCAGGGCCTTTATCTTGTTGTAGAGCTTGCGGTTGGTGCGATACAAAGCACGCGCCTCCTCCAAGAGCCTCAGGTTCCTGTCTACGGCATCTTGCACGTTCGGATTGAACATCTGAAACTCCTTCACGATTTCCTCCCGGGAGTATATCTGTGCATCCTCGCCAAAGGCGGAATGGAAGCCCTGCATCTTGATGAGCGAGTTGCTGTAGAGATGTATCTCCCTGTTGCCCTGCGCAGAGGGATAGAACATATAGTTGTAGATCTTGTCAGCCACCGAACCGATACGGTTCACACGACCGATGCGCTGCATCAGGCGGGTGGCGTTCCAGGGCGAGTCGTAGTTGATGATGACGTTGGCACGATGCAGGTTGACACCCTCTGCAAGCACATCCGAGGTAATCACGATGTTGTAGTCGTCGGTCTGCTCGGGATAGTTGGCATCAAAACACTTGCGTATCATTTCCTGCCGGGTGGTGCGGTTGCCGGCACAAACATCCAGGATGTCCTGTCGATGCAACCGCTCGCTCAGCTGCCCGGTGAGATAGTTGACCGTGTCCACGCTCTCCGAGAAGATTACCAACTTGCCGGTAGGGTTCAGCTTCTTGTCGAAAAACTCGTGCTGCATCTTGTCGATGAAGAGTTCCAGCTTCGGGTCTTCCTCGACGGCATCCCACTCTTGGCAGAGAGACCTCAACTTGTCGGCATCCTCATAAAGCATCTCTAAGAAGCGAGGATTGAAGTCGGGTTGGGCAAACACCTTGTCCTCTACCGCCAGTCCTTTCTCTGCCACATACTCGATGATGCGATCCAGCTCCCATCCCTTGGCTTGCTTGTCCTTCACGTCCACTTCCGGGGCGATGATGACCTTGTCGGCATCAAACATCTTAATCATGTCCTCGGTGATGCGCAGGAAGGTATGGAGCGAACGGCGGAAGGCATAGAAGCTGCTCTCCAGTCGCTTCACCATGTGTACCCGGTAGATGCCAGTCAGGGTGCTGGCGATATGGGCAGCATTGGGATATTTTTCCCGTGCCTCGCCCACCAGAAATTCGATGGCACGGTAGCGGGCATAGTGCAAGCCCTTGCCCTCGGGATTGGTGTCGGCATCATAGGTGTCGGTCAGCACCGCCATCGTATTATAAAAGAGGTGGTCGAGACCGCCCTTCAGTTCATACACCAGTTCGTTGGGCGGCAATATCTCGGGAAACACGATGCCCTGGTCTGCCAAGTCTTTCCTATATGCCTCCACGTTTTTGATATTGTTTCGGGTACGGCGCACCGTCACCTTGTCTATCACCTGTGTGCGAATCTGCTCATACAGTTCGTCGGTACGCTTGGCAAACTCTGCGTTTCGCTTGCCCTCGTTGTCCGCCTTTCGCTCACGCATTAACTTGTCGTAGTCCTCTATCCAAGCGGAGAAGGTCACGGGAAGGTTCTGGATGCCCTCGATGGTGGAATAGCGCGCGTTCTGGAAGAGAAGGAGGAGATTCAAGAGGTCGGTGGGACGGTTGTTGAGCGGTGTGGCGGAAAGCAACATCACCTTCTTCCGCCGTCCCTTCGCCATGCCTTCGTTCACACGGGGAGTCTTGCAAATGAGCTGCAGGTCATCGTATCTGCCAGTCGTAGCACCACGGAAATTGTGCGCCTCGTCCACGATAACCAGGTCGTATTCTCCCTTCTCCCGGAAGTTGCCATCGCCAGCGATAATCTTGCTTAGGCTGCCGTTGCTCACAAACTGTGCATACCGCTTGATGCCGAAGAGTTTGAAGGTATCTGTCCAGTTCTTCTCCAGGGCTGGCGGATACACCACCAGCACATTGGTGTACCTGCCGTTCGCCTCGATGAACCGCTTGGCTATCATTGTGGCGACGATGGTCTTGCCGAGACCCACCACGTCGGCAAGGAAGAAACCGTTGTGCTG
>CAVEJY010000034.1:0-3399 GCA_963616155.1 Acutalibacteraceae bacterium | reverse complement strand
TCTGCTGGTTGATCATCTCCTGGTCGAGTTCGGCGTCGGGATTCTCGCGTCCCGTACCGCCGCCCTTGACGGGCAGTCGCATCATGCCGTAACCGAGGATGCTCACCTTATCTTTTGTGTTGGGATTGACGCGGTAGGTCATTTTCCCTATGGGGGGATCCTGGTAGTTGCCCTTGGCGCTCAGGTCGCCGCCCTTGCCCTTGCAGGCAGAGAGGAGGGCTGAGCTTGCCACGGCTCCGGCACCGAGGGTCTTGAGGAAGTCCCGTCTGTTGAATTCATGCTTCATAGTCGCTTATATGTTTCTCTGTTACTTCTGTCATTAGATATATTTATGCACTTCGTGTCCCTCCACATGGATGGCACTGAACGGCTTTGCCGGACAGAGATGCTCGCAGGCTCCGCAACCGATGCATCGGCTCAGGTTGACGGCGGGGAACTTGGGCGAGTTCTCGTCTTTCGCATCCACGGGAATCATCATGATGGCACCGGCAGGACAATGGCGGGCGCAATTGCCGCACTCCACCCCGTCGGTGAAGACGATGCAGTTCTTCTTCGACCACACAGCGTGGCCTATCTGTATGCTCGACTTGTCCTCGCGCCGGATGGGCTTGATGGCTCCGGCAGGACATACGTCGCTGCAACGGTGGCACTCGGGGCGGCAGAATCCGCGCTCATACGACATCGTGGGCTGCATCAGCGTCTTCAGACTGGTGGAGGGCCGCAACACGTCGTTGGGGCATTCCGCCACACAGAGCTGGCAGGCCGTGCAGTGCTGCGCCATATTCTGTGCCGAAAGCGATCCGGGAGGCGTAATCGGGGTGCTTCGCTTGAAAGGATCCTTCCGGGTGACGGCAGCAAGTCCACCGTCCACCTTCTTCTTCTCCTGCGCCAGGGCGGCTGTGGTGGCAGCCATCGCAGTGGCGAGCAGGAATGAGCGGCGCCCTGTGTCTGGAGTATGTGAAGCCCCTGGAGCTGCACTGCCGTTGAATTTTTCACTCTTCACTTTTCGTTCTTCACTTAAACCGCTCTTCACTCTTCGTTCTTCACTTAAACCGAAGTGCAAGGCATCCTTGTGGCAGTTGTCGAGGCAGTCGCCACAGACCACGCATCGGGAATAGTCTATTCTGTGATGCTTCACGTCGATGCACGCCGCCTTGCATCCCTTGGCGCAGAGACCGCAGCCCACGCACTTATTCTCGTCAATGCGCACCTTCATCCACGAGAAGCGGGCGAAGAAGCTCAGCACGGTGCCCACGGGGCAGATGGTGTTGCAATAGGTACGGCCGTTGCGCCACGCCAGCACCACCAATATCAGAAAGGTGGCAGCGGCGATGAGGAAGGTGGGGATGCTGCGAATCCACACTTCCCGTTCGTAGAAAGCGTAACTCTCCATGTGTTCGGAGAGACAGGCCAGGGCATTGTTGCCTAACAGGTAGACGGGCTGGAAGAGGTTCTGGGCGATGCGGCCGTAGCTGCTGTAGGGCGCCAGCAGCGCTGCCACCGACCCGATGCCTGCCACGCATGCCGCAATGAAGACCACGAGCATCGTATACCGCAGCCATTGCCTGGCGGGGGAATAGGAGAAGCGCAGTCGCTTGCGCCGCTTGTTTCTCCTGCCGCTGATCCACGACACCACGTCCTGCATCACGCCCAGCGGACAGATGACGGAGCAGTAGATGCGCCCGAGGACAAGGGTGACCGCTATCCATACGGCCACCACCGCAAGGTGGAGTGCCAGCAACGCCGGCAGGAACTGGATGGAGGCCATCCAGGAGAGCCAGCCGTGCAGCGTCCCCGTGAAGTCGAGGAAGAGCAGCGTGACGAGGCCGAAGAATAGGATGGCCAGGGTGAGTCTGATTTTTCTAAGCATCATTTTTCAGTAATTGAATAATTCCATAATGTTTGTCGTCGGTTGCAAAGTTACGATTTTTTTCCGGAATAAACCTTATACATTTTACGGAAAAATGTGGAGAGAATACGGGAAAAAGCCTGTAAAACTACGGAATTATCGGCATTTAGCCATACAACAGCCCCACAATTAGAAGAATTTTAAACCTACCGCTTAATTTTCTCCCCCCGATTCTCTTATAAGGAACATAAGCCTCCGCTTCCGAAGCTCCGGGAACGGAGGCACAGGACTATAAGTTGAACCATATAAAACATAGGAGAAACAAAACATGAAACGAGTATTCAATCTATTGGTAGTGGATGAGAGCGGCAGTATGAGCATCATCAGGAGCCAGGCCCTCGCAGGCATCAACGAAACCCTTTCCACCATCCGTAAAATGCAGAAGACGCACAAGCACCTGGAGCAGCACGTGACACTCATCACCTTCGACAGCACCCACAAGAACGTGGTCTACGACAACGTGAGGGCCATCCACGCCCTCCCCCTCCACACCAAGGACTACAATCCTCGCGGTGCCACGCCCCTCTACGACGCCATCGGAATGGGCATCGCCAAGGTGAATGCACTCACCACAGAGGAGGACAGCGTGCTGGTGACCATCATAACCGACGGCGAGGAGAACTGCAGCGAGGACTACAACCTGCAGATGGTGAAAAACCTCATCGCCAAGCTGAAGAAGCAGAACTGGACCTTCACCTTCATCGGCACCGACGACCTCGACGTGGAGGCCATCGCCACCGGCATGGGCATCGACAACCATCTCCATTTCCAGGAAGACGAGGCAGGCACCCGTGAGATGTTCGCACAGGAGAACATGGCGAGGGAGAGGTACAACAAGTGCATGGCTGCAGACCGCCCAATGGAGGCTGGCAGCTATTTCCGGGAGAAATGACAACACTAATTCAATAACATCTAAAGCAAGCCGAGGGCTGCATGACAGTGAGTCATACAGCCTTCTTCAATATTCAAGTAAGCATCTTGTTCTTTTTATGCCACTTTATGATGCTTGTCCCATTCTTCCTTAACCAATCCGGCAAGGTAACCATCACTACGGCAATGCATATCGGCGATGCCTTCGCTTATCATTCGATAAGTGTAGGAATCATAAAAGAATGCCAGAGCATCTTCTAACGACAAGCCTGCTTGCTCTGCAAAGATGCTGACGATGCGGGCATATTTCATTTGAAGTATAGTCTTGTTTGCTTCCATATCATTTATTTTATCTCCTCCGCTTTAATAAAGCGAAGATGTTTGTCTATTATTTCTTGATTCAAGATGCATATTTGATGATTGGGATGAATAAAAGCCAACCGCTTTAAGGCTTCTTCCTTGCTGATGTTTCCAGAGAAATAGAGGTCTACGGTATTGAAGACTTTGTCATCAGCTATTCCGCCCGAAACCAAATCAAATTTTTCAGTTTGTTTTCCCAGTCGGCATAAAGACACGAAATCCAGCCATTCTTCATCGTAACCAACAAACTTCTTAACTTG
>CAVEJY010000033.1:0-18197 GCA_963616155.1 Acutalibacteraceae bacterium | reverse complement strand
AGCTCCGTTATCAGACTTACGTTCGTAAGAGCCAGGAGGACTGGAGCGAGCAGATCTAATCCGTAAGGACAAGAGAAATATCTAAATCGATTATAGTAGTAGTTGGGAGGGAAGCAATGACGCTTCCCTCCCAATTTCGTTTCTGACGGTCAAGACCACTCCCGAGAAGAGAATCATATCGGTTCCTCTTTCGGCAGCTCATATCTCCTGACCTTATGGTCTTCGAGGATCCGGCTTGGTGTCCTTGCTGTGTATGGAGGCCATCGAACCTATACTTCAACAGCCAATGAGGTAGTACTTCATTGCATCATGAAGCTATACCTCGTTGCATCATGAAGCTATACTTCGTTGCCCAACGAAGACATTCTGCCACTTAGCAGCCTATCTATGGTACTTACAGAACAGGAAGTAGTTTGCTGTATCATATTTTTATGCAAAGGTTGTTATAATAGCTGCAAAGTTAAAGCAAAATATGATATTGCCCAAAAACAGCCTACTCTTTTTGCCTTCTTTTCTTGCCGTTTACAAAAAAACAAAGTATCTTTGCACACAAATACATTTGAGCAATGGTAAGAGAAAGGAAAAAACGGATCTATCGCAAGCGCATTCCATACGGTATGCAGAATTTTGAGGATGTTATTTTGGAGGATTGCTACTATGTAGACAAGACACCTTTCATTTGGGACATAGAAGAGGCCAACAAGTATTTCTTCTACATTCGCCCTCGCCGATTCGGCAAGAGCCTCACACTCTCTATGCTCGAACATTACTATGACATCAACAAGAAGGATAAGTTTGAGCAAATCTTCGGTAAACTTTATGTGGGTGAGAATCCTACCCCCGAGCATAACAAATACCTCGTCATTCATCTCAACTTTGCCGAGGTGGATGGAACTATTGACAATTACAAGAAAGGGCTTGACGGGCACTGCAACCTCTGTTTTGGTTACTTTTGTGACATCTATAAACATCTTTTGCCCTCAGGCACAAAGGAGGAAATGAATCAAAAGGAAGGTGCCATTGAGCAACTTCGTTTCCTCTGCCAAAAGACGGCCGAGGTTGGGCAGAAGATTTATCTCTTCATTGACGAATACGACAATTTCACCAATATGATTCTTGCCAACAAGGACCATCTCAACCGTTATCGTGACCAAACGCACGGTGAGGGATACTTGCGCCGTTTCTTCAACACCATCAAAGGAGCAGCGGGTGATGCGCTTGGCAGAGTCTTCGTAACAGGTGTTAGTCCGGTGACGATGGATGACTTGACAAGCGGCTTTAATATAGGAACCAACTACTCTCTCAAGCCTATGTTTAACGAAATGACAGGCTTTACCGAGGAGGAAGTGAGAGATATGCTGGGTTATTATGCCAGTGTATTGCCGTTCAATCATACTGTGGATGAACTGATTAAGAAAATCAAGCCTTGGTACGACAACTATTGCTTTGCCGAGGAAGAGTATGGCAAAACCACCATGTACAACTCGGTGATGGTGCTCAACTTTCTGGATAATTACATCAACAGTGGCTATCAGATTCCCAAGAATATGGTGGAGACCAATGTGCGTATCGACTATGAGAAGATTCGTATGCTCATCCGGCACGACAAGTCGTTCAGCCATGATGCCAGCATCATCCAGGAGCTCATCACCAAGGGCTTCGTGACCGGTTCGCTCAATGAGAACTTCCCTGCCGAGAAGATCAACGACCCGGACAATTTCTTGAGCCTGCTTTTCTACTTCGGCATGGTGACGATAGATGGCACATACGATGGTGCCACTAAGTTCGTCATACCAAATGAGGTAGTGCGCGACCAGATGTTTACCTATCTTCTGGACACCTATGGGGAAAATGACTTGACTTTCGAGAAATTTGAAAAGAACAAGTTAGAAAGCCAAATGGCATACCATGGTAATTTCAAGCCATATTTCAACTATATCGCCGATTGTCTGAAACGCTTCTCTTCTCAGCGGGACAAGCAGAAGGGGGAGGCATTCGTGCATGGGTTTACCCTCGCCATGACGAGCCAATGCCGGTTCTATCGTCCTGTATCCGAGTTAGATAATGACGGGGGCTATGCCGACATCTTCCTCTTGCCGCTTTGTGACATCTACAAGGATATGACAGATTCCTATATCGTAGAGTTGAAGTATTGCAAGTCGAACACCACCGAACAGCAAGTGGAGGAACTCTTCAGGGAAGCCTCTGCCCAAGTCTGCCGTTATGCGGACAGCGACATCGTGAGAGGAGCCGTAAAGACCACCACACTCCACAAACTTGTCGTGATTTATCGGGGAGTGGACATGGTGGCTTGCGAAGAAATCTAAGTTGGCAGCCTCATCTCTAATGGGACAACAGCCATAAAGAAAAACAGGACTTGTTTCACAACAAGCCCTGCATGCATACTTACTAAAACTAAATTAACCACTAAAAAAACTAATATTTCTTTTCACTTGCAAAGTTATAACAAATATCCGAACCCGCCAAGACTTTTTGCTTTTTTTTGCAAAAATATGTTCAGAACTTATATCCCACCGTCATGAGAACCTGATGGCGATTGGACTTTACGGGGGTATAACCCACAATATTGTCCTGATCGTTGGGGACAGTCTCATCCTTGTAGTAACTCATATAGGGAGAGAACTCGCCCTTTCGGGTACTGTACTGGTAAGCCAAGTCAACGAACAGCTTCTCGTAGCTGAAACCCACACCTGCTGTGATACGGTTGGTAGCCTTCCAGTTGGTGTAGTCGGAAGAAGTGGCATTGGCTGTCCCGTAAGAAGGAACCGACTGGTTGCGCACGCCGTTCTCCGAGAACATCGGGGAGACATAGTTGTATCCCACACGGAGAGCCAGCATCGAGATGGGTTTGTACTCCACACCCAACTTCAGGGTACTCACACCCTTTAGGGTCTCGCGAGTGTGGTCGTTCATGTACTTGTCGCTGCTGCTTGTCTCGTAATATGTATCGTAATAATAGTCGTAGTAGCCGCCATCTTTGATACGGTTATCCATGTGGTTGTACCAGGCATACTCGTAAGTGGCACCCAACGCCAAGCAGTTGGCAACAGTATGTCCCAGACTGACACCTGCCTTCCACGGCGTGTTCAGCCGGAAATCATAGTCGGTGCTTCCGGAGTAAGAGTAGGTATGATCGTCACTGTCTATAAGCCCCAAATCCACCGCACTGCGCATGGTCAGGTCATAGAATACCGGCGTATGTACATAGGCACCGATGCGGAAAGGCGACGACTCGATGGGACGCACGATGGCACCAAACTTCACGTCAAAGCCCATACCTGTAATCTTCAACTGTTCCTTAGAGATGGATGCGGCATTGTCCATCAGTTCCTCGGCATAGGATGCGTTGCTGCGATAGTGGACATCATGCAAGCCGAAGGTAACACCCAGCCACACACGGTTCTTGATGGACCCACTGATATTGAAGTCGTACTCACCGATGTAACCGCGCTGATACTGTCCATAGAGGAACGACTTGCCGTCCACTGTGTTGATGCCACCGTCAGCATTGTAGCCCAACAAGGTCTCGTAGCCCTTGTCTACGCCCGTCCAAATGTAGCCCTTGTCATTCCTGCTCCAGTTGTTTCTCTCCATATAGGCATACTTAGCCGCCGTGAGCTTGTTCTGCGAGGCGCCGTTCAAGTTACCCATGGCACTGAGAATCTGCCCGAAGTTGGCACTTTTGTGGAAATTGAAGCCCACGTTGACATAACTCGCCCTTCCAGCACCGCTGGTAGACCACACGAAGCCTACCTGGTCGAAACTCGCCCTCGACTTCTTGGCGTCGTTCAAGGAGAGGTTCCAACTGCCATTGCCTATCGTGGCAGAGTTGTCGTCACCCTGCGCCAGCACACTCGCAGACACACTCACCTGTCCCTTGCGGAAGAGACCGATACCGGCAGGGTTGGTGGAGATGGTGGAAATATCGGCACCCAACGCCTCCATGGCACCACCCATACCCACATATCGAGCCGTACCCGTGAGATCGTTCTCCGCCATTTTCGTGTCCTGGTAAGTCTCCTGTGCAACGGCTGGGGCTGTCAAGAGTCCCATCGCCGCCAACATCAAATATTTAGTATTCTTCATCATAATTCAGTCATGTTACAGTAATTCCGTTTCAACTATCGGCGACCACCGCCGAAATGTCCGCCACCGGTAAAGCCTCCGCCACCAGAGCGCGCTCCACCGCCGAAGCTACCGCCACCGCTGAATCCGCCTCCGCGGCTGCCTCCACCGAAGGAAGAGCCAGAGTTGAAAGAGCGGTTGCCGCTGTTCATGTTATTGCCGGAGCGCTGGAAAGTGGACGCATTGCGGTTCTCCACGTTGCGACGCGTCATGTTGCCAAACTGGTTGCCATTCTGGCGTACACCCGACTGTGCGTTGTACCTGCCGCCGTTGAAGCGTCCCGCATTGCCGTTGGCCGGTCCTGAGGGGCCACCCCATGAGCGATGTCCCGCATAGCCTCCGCCCGGTCTCACGACATGAGCGTAGACGGGACGTCCCCAGTAATAAGGCCCCCAGTAGCCGCCCCATCCATAATACCAGGGGTCGTACCAACCGCCATACCATCCGGCATAGCCGTAGTACCAAGGATCGTAGAACGGGTCATACCAGCCCGCATAGTAACCATAGCGCCAGGGATTCCTCCATCCCCAGTAGGCACTGCGCCAGTAATAAGGTCCCATACCATAATAATCGTAGAGCCAAGGATCGTAATAACCGTCCCACCGGCTCATGCTACGGGTATACTCATAGTCATCACCCTTCTCCAGGTATTTCTGCACGAAGGCATCGTCATCGTAGATAGAGTCGGGCTTCACTCCCCTGCCCACCCGGAAGGTGATGATGTCGTTGCCGAGGGAGTCGGTGCCAATCTTCTTGAAGCGACTGATGAACTTGCCGTTGCGGTTGTATTCATCCACGCTGCGCTGGCTGCCCGAATAGTTGGCAGTAATATCCCGATCCATCTTCTCACGTTCGGCAGCAGCCTGCTTTTCTTCCTGTTTCGGATTGAAGTAGAGGTCGTCGTCCTGCGCCATCATCGACAAAGGTGTCATGGCTGCAAGGGCTGCAAGAATGAATATTTTCTTCATGTCCATATCTCCTTATTTTACTTATATTCCTATGTATACAATAATTTTTATGCAAAAATATTGCTTATCTGACTGCAAAATTACAGAAAAACCCTAAATAATGATAGGATTTTCCCTATTTTTTATAATTTTGCAATGAATTTTGTAGAATGTATGATTTAATTAAACAATATTAGATGAAATACTTAGTCGCAACATTTGAGATCAACGCCAACGCAGAGTTAATGCAAGTCTGCCGGGACTTGCTCGCCGACAGTGCCGCCGAAGCCGGCTTCGAATCGTTCGAGGAGACGCAGACCGGCATCGAGGCGTATGTCCAGAAAGACCTGTTCGACAAGGAGGCACTGGACACGAACATCGCCCACTTTCCCATCGAGGGCACTGTCATCACCTATCATGTGGAAGAGGCGGAGGACAAGGACTGGAACCAGACGTGGGAAGAGCAGGGATTCTCACCCATCTGCATAGACCGCCAGGTGGTGATCTACGATGCCAAACATCCCGAGTTGTACCACGCCGACGAGATAGAGAAAGAGGCGGAGGCCTTGGAGATAGGCATAGAGGCACAGCTCGCCTTCGGAACGGGCAACCACGAGACCACCCGCATGATAGTGGCAACGATGCTGGGCATGAACCTGCGCATGAAACGTGTGTTGGACTGCGGTACGGGGACGGGCATCCTCGGCATCGTGGCTTCCAAATTAGGAGCCAAGGACGTGATCGGCTATGACATCGACGAATGGAGCGTGCAGAATGCACTGCACAACGCACAAATCAACCTGGTGGAGAACATGGAGGTACTCAACGGCAATGCCTCCGTCATCAGCCACATCAGCGGTATCTTCGACGTGGTGTTTGCCAACATCAACCGCAACATCCTGCTGGAGGATATGAAAAAGTTCAGAAGTGTGATGGACGACGGTTCCTACCTCGTGCTGAGCGGATTCTACGAGGAAGACATTCCCCTGCTGCTGGAGAAGGCGGAGGAGATGGGTATGCAGGAAATAGAACGACATACCGACAACGACTGGGCATGCCTCGTGCTGAAGAGCTAAGAGGACTCTACCAGTCTTCCTCGCTGCCAAAGGATTTCTCGTTGTTATACGCACCGACGCAAAGTTGGCGAAGGTCATAATAACTGCCATTGTAGATATTGAAGTCCACATAACCCTTGATACCTGGCAACTTACCAGCATCGGTATGTTGCCAGAACTTCCATTTTCCCTTGTATTGCACCTTGTCCACATAGTAGTGAGCTATCCAATAGGGATAGTCGTCGAAGACAGGGGCACTGAGGTACTGTTCCTTGAACTTGTAATAGGTATAGATGATGGGTTTGACATGATACTTGTCTTCCACGATATGCAGCCACGTCAGCACGTCGCGCTGGAAATCCTCGACGCTCTTGTCGGCGGGCTTGTGCTCGATGTCAAGCACCGGAGGCAAGTCGCCGTCAGTGAGATGCACCTTGTCGAGAAAGAAATAAGCCTGTTCGCGCGCCGAGGACTTGTTGCTCCAGAAATGGTATACCCCACGGATGAAACCATAGTCTCGCGCCTGACTGAAGTTCTCACGGAAATTGGGGTCGATGCGGGAAGCACCTTCAGTACTCTTGACGATGATGAAACGGAGCGGGCATCCCTTGATCATCGCGTTCTTCAACTGTTCCCAGTCTATCTCTCCCTGATAATGGGATATGTCGATGCCATGGATCTCATAGCCGTTGGGATACTCGACGTCGCCGTAAAGGGCACGCCAGCGAAAACCGGTGGGACTGACAAAGAAGAAATAAAAAGCCCATATATACAATGCCACAACGGCAGTACCGCCTATCCACCAGGCCCAGCGTGGATAGCGTTGCAAGAAACTCTTAAAACGAGGCGAACGCTTTCTTCCCCGATTGGAGCGTGGACGTTGCATAATCTTGCTCCCTCCAGCCGTTTTTTTTCGTGAAGAAACCGTTCGCCGTGTTACCATATAATGCTTAATACAAATTACTTAGCCTGCTCCAACTGAAGTGTCTTCGTGGTCTGGTCACAAACCTCCGTAGGACCCCAGTACTGGATAGGACCTGGATAAACATAAGCTGTCTCCTTAGCCCACTCGTCACGCTTGGAAGCGTAGTACTTGAATGGAGCACCGTCAAGCTCTACGAGAGCCTTGCGGATTACAGGCTTGTTGGCACCGTTGCGGCGCTCGATGTTCATCATCATGGTGATTGGCACACCACCGGCAATCCACTCAGCTGCGGGAGCTGTGGTGTTCTTGATGATAGACATATAGCCTGTCTTGCCATTGGCGATGAGGCGGGAAGCGTTGAAACCGAGAGAGTAGCAGTAGTCTGCATCGTAGTTGGACGGAGCTGCGCAACGACCCTCGTAACCGAAGAAGTGGTGCTGTGCAGAGAACTTACCTACGAACTTGCCCTCTTCCTTCCACTCAGCCAACTTCTTGGCTACCATGCGGGAGAGCAACTTCTCTGTCTCGATGAGAGACACCTGTACGTTGCCGTGGGGGTCACGGTCGAGGCAGAGCTGACGGGCCACGTCTACTGGCAATGATTCAAGAACGGCAAGGTTGTCCTTGGCGATAGCACCCTTCACAAATGCAATCTGCTCCTCGGCACTTGCAAACTCACGGCTCTCACCTGTAGCTGGGTCGGTCAACACCTCGTTCAACTCAGCAATCAACTTCTTGATGGCAGGGATGAACTCGATCAAACCCTCGGGGATAAGCACTGTACCGAAGTTGTTGCCTTCTGCTGCACGGTTGGCAACAGCCTGTGCGATGTAAGTCACTACGTCGTCGAGAGACATACCCTTGGCCTCAACCTCCTCGGAAATCAAGCAGATATTGGGCTGAGTCTGGAGAGCGCACTCCAATGCGATGTGAGAAGCCGAACGCCCCATCAACTTGATGAAGTGCCAGTACTTGCGTGCGGAGTTGCAGTCGCGCTCGATGTTACCGATCAACTCAGAGTAAGTCTTGCAGGCAGTGTCGAAGCCGAAGGAAGTCTCGATCTGCTCGTTCTTCAGGTCGCCGTCGATGGTCTTGGGGCAACCGATCACCTGCACGCCATACTTCTTGGCAGCATAGTACTCAGCGAGGACGCAAGCGTTGGTGTTGGAGTCGTCGCCACCGATGATGACCAGCGCCTTGATGCCGAGTTCACGAAGAATCTCGATACCCTTCTCAAACTGGTCTTCCTTCTCAAGCTTGGTACGGCCGGAACCGATGATGTCGAAACCACCGGTGTTGCGGTACTCGTCCATCACCTCAGCGGTAATCTCCATGTAGTTGTGGTCTACGAGACCGCCAGGACCGAGAATGAAGCCATAGAGCTTGCTGTCAGGGTTGATGGTCTTCACACCGTCGAAAAGACCGGAAATCACGTTGTGACCGCCAGGAGCCTGACCGCCAGAGAGGATTACACCTACGTTGAAGGCTGGAAGTTCCTGAGCCTCACCAGCCTCGAAAGTGATGACAGGCATACCGTATGTGTTGGGGAAGAGGGCCTTGATCTCTTCCTGGTTACCTACTGACTGAGTAGCCTCGCCCTCAACGGCCTTCACAGGGCCCTGAAGTGCCTTTGGCAACTTGGGCTGATAAGCAGCTCTTGCAATCTGCAATGCACTTTTTTCCATAATTTTCTTTAGTTTGTTATATGTTCAATGAATCGTAACTTCAAATTCACTGCAAAAATAACCTTTTTCCACGAAATATGGAAACAATTTATATAAAAAATATGTGAAAGACAACATTTTTCCGTTTCTTTTGCTTCTCTTTCAAAGAAAATTGTTATCTTTGACCAATATTTCAAGAATTTTCATTTTAAAGAGACAAAATCATGGCTAACAAAAGAGATTTAAAACGAACGATCCACTACATCTGCAGTGAGCTTTTCGCAGAATGTGTAGCTGCCTCCCTTTACAACGGCACTCCAGCCCAGGAAGACGTAGACGGCATCCTCTCCTCCATCGTGATGATCCATGGCGACTACATCAGCCGCATCTCGCACCCCGAGCCCGGCATCCAGCCCAAGGTGTTCTTCAAGAAGATGGCGGGCGAGTTCAACACGCAAGTGAGCGAAATCATCGACCAAATCAGCAATCTGGCATAGTTTGCCTATACATTATTATATAAGGATATGCTAAAAGACCTATGCAGCTGGATGCTGTACAAGAAGTTGGGCTGGAGGAAAAACATCACTGTGGCACAACCCAGGAAATACATCATCTGCCTGGCACCCCACACCAGCAACTGGGACCTCATCCTGGGACAACTCTTCTCGCATGCCGAGGGCATGAAAAGCAACTTCCTGATGAAGAAGGAGTGGTTTTTCTGGCCCTTGGGCCCCATCTTCCGCAAGATGGGCGGAATACCCGTATGGCGGAGCAAGCACACGAGCATGACCGACCACCTCGCTGAGGAGGCATCCAAGCGGGAGGACTTCGTGCTGTGCATCACTCCCGAGGGTACCCGGTCGCCCAACCCTGACTGGAAGAAGGGTTTCTATTTCATCGCCCTCAAGGCACGCATCCCCATCCTGCTCTATGCCGTAGACTATGAGCGCAAGCTCATACAATGTACCAAGGAGATTGTACCCTCGGGAGACGTGGAGAAGGATATGCGCGAAATCAAGCTCTACTTCAAGGACTTCAAAGGAAAGAAACCGGAAAAATTCACCATCGGAAATGTGGAATAAAACCTCTATCCAGATAGCAGGCTGCCTGCTGCTTCTCTCCGCAAGCCAGCAGACGGCAGCCCGGCAGCAGGTGTCATACCTGGACGGCAACACCCGGGCATGGAGCGGTATCGAGTACCAGGAAGACCCATGGGTCTTCAATGCCTCGCGCCCCTATTTCATCACCCGGGGGCTGCAAAACCGCCATCTCTCGGTATGGGCTTCGCACGGCAGATACTATGACGTGGATAACCGAAGCTGGAAATGGCAGCGGCCGCTGCTCTTTGGAACATCGGAGGACCTCTTCACCCAGACCATCGTGGTGCCCTACCTCATACCCATGCTCCAAAATGCAGGAGCCATCGTCTTCACGCCCCGGGAGCGCGACTGGCAGAGAAACGAGGTCATCGTGGACAATGACGACCCTATCAAGAGTCCCTACTACACGGAAACGGTCAACGGAAAGAAATGGAAGGACTGCGACTCGACCGGATTCGCGGCCTGCAGGACGCTTTACTCTGACGGGCAGAACCCTTTCCGGGACGGCACCGCGAGACAAGCGAAGGCCACCAAGAGGAAGAACTGCAGTGAGATCAGCTACCAACCCTCCATCCCCGAGGCTGGCAAATATGCCGTATACGTCAGCTACCAGACACTGCCCAAGAGCGTGAGCGATGCCAAGTACATCGTCTACCACAGGGGGCAGAAGACGGAGTTCACGGTAAACCAGCGGATGGGTGGCGGAACTTGGGTGTATCTCGGCACCTTCGACTTCGACAAAGGCTGCAACGCCTTCAACCGTGTGGTATGCACCAACCACGCCTCTACCAAGGGTGTGGTGACGAGCGATGCCGTGCGTTTTGGAGGAGGCATGGGCAACATCATACGCGGCGAACACACCAGCGGCTATCCCCGCTGTCTGGAGGGAGCCAGGTATTATGCCCAGTGGGCAGGTGTTCCCTACAAGGTATACTCAGGGCGCAATGGCACCAACGACTATGCCGACGACATCAACACCCGGTCGACGATGACCAACTGGCTGGGAGGCGGCAGTGTCTATATGCCGGCACTCGACGGCAAGCAGGTGCCCATAGAACTGTCACTGGCACTGCACAGCGATGCCGGCTACAACCCCGACGGCAAGTCAACCTGGGGACCGTTGGCTATCTGCACCACCGACTTCAATGACGGTATGCTCAACAGCGGCATCTCCCGCATGACATCCAAGGACTTCGCCAAGGCATTGCTCAAGAACCTCACCAAGGACATGCGCAGCAAGTACGGCGAATACAACGAGCGGTACCTGTGGGACCGCAACTACTCAGAGACCCGTATGCCCGAAGTGCCGTCAGCCATCATCGAGATGCTCTCCCACCAGAGTTTCCCCGATATGCGCCTGGCGCAAAACCCGATGGGGAAGTTCACCATCGCACGGTCTATCTACAAGACCATCCTGCGCTATGTGACATCCAACCACGGCAAGCCCTATGTGGTGCAACCCCTTGCTCCCAAGGGATTCGCCATAGAGATGCAAGGACAGGGTAAGGCAAAGATTACCTGGTCGCCACAATACGACACCACCGAGCCTTCCGCCAATCCCACCGCTTATGTGCTGTACACCGCTGAGGGACAAGGGGGATTCGACAACGGACAGGTGGTCACCACGACGAGTTGCCAGGTGAGTCTGGATCCGGGGAAGCTATACAGTTTCAAGGTGACAGCCGTCAACCCCGGCGGCGAGAGTTTCCCTTCCGAGACGCTCTCCGCCCTCTATGCTCCCCATGCCTCCAAGACCGTCTTGGTGGTGAACAACTTCCATCGCCTCGCCTCTCCGCAGGTGATAGACAACGACTCCCTGCAAGGTTTCGACATGGATGCAGACCCTGGTGTCACCTATGGACTGACGGCGGGATGGAACGGCAAGCAGATAGCCTTCGACCGGTCGAGGATGGGCAACATGAGTAGCACGGGACTCGGATACACAGGCAACGAGATGGCAGGGAAGTTCATCGCCGGCAATGACTTCAACTATACGGTGGAGCATGCTCGCGCCATCGCAGCCGGCAAGAGATACAATATCGTGAGCTGCTCCAGCGAGGTGGTCAGCTCGGGACAGGTGACACTGGACCGATACCAGGCGGTAGACCTGATCAACGGTCTGGAGCGATACGACGGTTACACCCCGGAGTTCTACAAGTCGTTCCCGCAGTCGATGCAAGCCAAGCTGAAAGCCTACGTCCAAAACGGCGGCAGACTGTTGGTGAGCGGATCCTATACGGGCAGCGATATGCGGACACCGGAGGAGCAGGAATTCCTGAGACAGACCCTCAAGCTACAGTACGTCCAGGCGGACAGTCTGCAGCCCACGCAAGAGGTGCAAGGTCTCGGGATGCGGTTCAGTTACTACAACGCACTGAACGACAAGCACTACGCAGCCACCCATCCTGAGATACTCGAACCTGCGGAAGGGTCCTTCTGCGCCATGAAGTATCTCAACGACACCAGTGCTGCCGTGGCATACAAAGGTACAGACTACCGCACGTTCACCATGGGTTTCCCCTGGGAGTGTATCACCGACGAACGGCAGCGCGCAAGCATCATGCAAGGAATACTGAATTTCCTGACAGAATAAAAGAAACAATATTAAAAGAAAAGAAATATGTACAAGATTCAAGCAAACCAATCAGGTACACGCTCCATCGAAGTGAGCGACCTGCACCTGGAAACCATCGAAAAGTACCAACTGCTCCGCAATCTCGTAGACAGCAACGGCATCGTCGACGAGGAAGTGTTGGAAAGACTCAAGCTCAACGTACGGTCCCTTCTGGAGTCAGGCAACTGTCAGGACAAGAATCTCCTCGACCTCTGCCTCGATGTCATCTACAACAGCAACATGAAGGCACTGGGTCTCCACAACCTCGTATTGCTCTTCGTGGACTGGAAGGACAAGAGAAACGACGCAGCGGCAGAAGAAGGGGATGCCAACTCCGTAAACGACTAAAATTCAATAATGGAATACAGACTAACAGACTTTCTGCCAACGACGAAGAAAGAATGTGAGCTGAGGGGATGGGACGAACTGGATGTCATCCTCTTCTCCGGCGATGCCTATGTAGACCATCCCGCCTTCGGACCCGCCATCCTCGGCAGAGTCCTGGAGGCGCACGGCTACAAGGTGGCGATCGTTCCGCAACCCGACTGGCACGGTGACTTCCGCGACTTCAAGAAGCTGGGAAGGCCACGCCTCTTCTTCGGTGTCTCCCCCGGTGCGATGGACTCGATGGTGAACCGCTACACAGCCAACCGCCGTATGCGCAGCGAGGATGCTTTCAGTCCCGACTCGCGCCACGACATGCGCCCCGACTACCCCTCCATCGTCTACACGCAAATACTGAAGAAGCTCTACCCCGACGTGCCCGTGGCATTGGGAGGCATCGAGGCATCGCTCCGGCGCATCTCCCACTACGACTACTGGAAAGACGAACTGCGCAAGTGCATCCTCTGCGACTCGGGAGCCGACCTCATCCTCTATGGTATGGGCGAGCGTTCCATCGTCGAACTGGCGGATGCCTTCGCTCAGGGCAAGACCCTCAAGGAGATACACGAGATGCCGCAAGTGGTGTTCTACTGTAAGGAGAACGAGATTCCGGGAGGCTACAAGGAGGATGACATCATCCTGCACAGTCACGAGGAATGCCTGCACAACAAGAAGGGACAGGCTGAGAACGTGCGCCATCTGGAAGAGGAAGCCAACAAGGTACACGCCCAGCGAATGATACAGGAAGTGGACGGCAAGTATGTCGTGGTGAACCCACCCTTCCCGCTCATGACCACCGAGGAGCTGGACGCAGCCTTCGACCTGCCCTATACCCGGCTCCCCCACCCCAAGTACAAGGGCAAGACCATCCCTGCCTACGAGATGATCAAGTTCTCCATCAATATGCACCGGGGCTGCTTCGGCGGCTGCTCCTTCTGCACCATCTCTGCCCATCAGGGCAAGTTTGTGGTGTGCCGCAGCAAGGAGAGTATCCTCAAGGAAGTCAAGAAGGTGATACAGATGCCCGACTTCAAGGGCTATCTGAGCGACCTGGGCGGTCCGTCTGCCAATATGTACGGCATGCACGGCAAGAACCTGAAGGCGTGCGAACACTGCAAGCGTCCTTCGTGCGTCAATCCGCAGATTTGCCCCAACCTCAACGTAGACCACAGCAAGCTTCTGGAAGTCTACCGTGCCGTCGATGCCCTGCCCGGCATCAAGAAGAGCTTCATCGGCAGTGGCGTGCGCTACGACCTGATCCTGCACAAGAACAAGGACGAGAAGCTCAACGAGGTATCCCGGCAGTATGCCCGCGAACTGATTACCAAGCATGTGAGCGGACGACTGAAGGTGGCACCGGAGCATACCAGCGACGCGGTGCTCAAGTTCATGCGCAAACCATCGTTCGACCTCTTCTACGAGTTCAAGCGCATGTTCGACAAGATCAACAAGGAGGAGGGACTCAACCAGCAGATCATCCCCTACTTCATCAGCTCCCACCCGGGTTGCCACGAAGAGGACATGGCAGAGCTGGCGGTCATCACCAAGGGTCTGGACTTCCACTTGGAGCAGGTGCAGGACTTCACCCCTACCCCCATGACCATCTCCACGGAGACATGGTACACGGGCTATGACCCTTACACCCTGGAGCCGGTGTTCTGCGCCAAGACCCCGAAGGAGAAGCTGGCGCAGCGTATGTTCTTCTTCTGGTACAAACCAGAGGAACGGCGTGCGATAGAAACGGAACTGCGCCGCCTCGGAAGAACCGACCTCATCGCCAAGCTCTACGACAAGACCCCTGGAGGGAAGAGGGGCAAGGTGAAGTTCGACGACAAGGCGATCGGATCCACCTACGACAACCCCGGAGTGGGGAAAGGAGCCAAGAGAAAGTCCGACCGTTTCGCCCCCAAGGGTTACGGCAACGTGGGCTGCTACGACGAAGAGAAATATCTCAACAACGGCCGTCCGCTTGGCAACGATCGAAGCAACAGGAGAATCGAAGGGGCCGGTTTCTTCAAAGGGAAGAAGAAAAAGAGTTTCAACCCGAACTTTGACAACAGCAACCACAACAAATATGGTGGTGCCAACAACAGGAAAAGGGACGACTTCAATCCCAAACGGGAAGACAAAGGCAGGCGGAGTCGAAATTGATGCCCACCTTGGAGAGAGTGAAACACCGGGTCCTTTTCTATCATGGTCTTAGCAATAAAAAAATAAGTTGGTACGATTTTTCCAATGCGGTAAAAACGTACCAACTTATTTTTTATTGTTGCTAATTATCAAAAATCCTACTCATCACAAGGCGGCATAGGTAAGGACGAACTCCATGGTCAGCTCGAAATCGACCGTCACCTTCTTCCTCGACTTCAGGTTCTCCACCTCGCACATCCAGTCTGCCATGGCATCGAATGGCTTCACGCGCATCTCTTCATACTGCAGGTTCTGATCAGAGAAGAGTTTGTAAACCGTCTCCTTGGCACACCAATGCACCAACAGCGAGTCAACGTCGGAAGCCTTCTCGTCCTTTCGCATGAACTTGGAGGCGATACGCTTTACCCTGTCACTGATGTACTCCACGTCGACACCCACCTCCCTGGTCTTCGAGACTATGATGGCGGCAAAACCCTGGGTATGGGAGACACTCACATGATAGCCTTTGAGCATCGGCTTGCCGGCCTCGTTGTGGGTTATCTCCCCCGCTCCGTCACCCAGCATCTCATGCAACAACGCCCTGACGGCAAGGAACTCCTTCTTCCTTCCCTCGTTCTTCAATGGAACCACCTGTCCGCGGTGTTTCTCCAGCCAAGGATAACGGTCGAAGTACTCGTCCACCGTCTCGTCCATCTGCCACAACCCGAGGTTCACTCCAGGGTATACTTCCCTTATGTTTATCAATGCCATATTTTCTTCTATTGGTTCTTCACAGGATGCACCGTCACCTTGATCTTGCTGATGCGGCGTTCCTCCACATTCATCACCTCGAAGGTATAGTGCTTGTAGTCTATCTTCTCATGGATGCTCGGGAAGTCGCCCTTGATTTCAAGCAACATTCCCGCCAACGTGTCGGCATCCCCCTCCACCTCCGCAAACTCCTCGTCGTCGATGTTGAGGATACGGCAGAAATCGGTGAGTAGCGTCTTGCCCTCAAAGATGAAGGTGTTGTAGTTCAACTTGGAGTAGAACTTCTCCTCCTCGTCGTACTCGTCGTTGATTTCGCCCACGATTTCCTCCAGGATGTCCTCCAAGGTCACGATGCCGCTGGTGCCTCCGAACTCGTCCACGACGATGGCAATATGCACCTTGTTCTCCTGGAACTCACGCAGCAAGTCGTCTATCTTCTTGGTTTCGGGAACGAAATAAGGCGGACGTATCAGGCTCTGCCAACGGAAGTTGGAACCCTTGGAAAGATGTGGAAGCAAGTCCTTGATATACAGGATACCCCGGATATTGTCAGTATTGTCCTGATAGACGGGGATGCGGCTGTAGTTGTTGTCGATGATACACTTCAGCACCTCGGGATAACTGCTCCTGATGTCGAGGTCTACAATGTTCTGCCTGCTCGTCATCACCTCCTTCGCCGTCTCGTCGCCGAAGCGGATGATGCCCTTCAGCATACTCTGCTCGTCCTTGATTTCCTCCTTGTCGGTCAGTTCCAGTGCCTGTTCCAGGTCATCCACGCTCAATACATGCTTCTCCTTCTTGACAATCTTCTCTGCCATCATGCCGCTCTTGAGCAAGATGGTCTCCAAAGGCCAGAACAGCTTGCGGACGAAAAGCACACCACCTACACTGCGACGGCAGAACTTCAGAGGGTCCTGACGGCTGTATACCTTAGGCATAATCTCCCCAAAGAGCAAGAGCAGGAAAGTGAGAATCACTGTGATGATGAGGAACTGAAGCCAATAAGCCTTGGGACCGAATTCCACGATGCCCGCGAACACATAGTTCAGGAGCATGATGATGGTGACATTCACAAAGTTGTTGGTAATCAAAATGGTTGCCAAGGTACGCTCAGAGTCCTCGCGCAACATCTGTATCTTCCTGTCTGTGTCCGTCTTCCCGTCTTCCAGTTCGGCGACATCAGAAGGAGCCAAACTAAAGAACGCAATCTCCGAACCACTGGCAAAAGCAGACATCAAAAGCAATATAGCTGCCAAGACCGCAGCTATGACAACGCCCATGGACGGCGAGTGTAACGCCACGTCGCCAAAGGCATCCGTTATGGTAGATAAGTCCAAAATTCTATATCTGTTTTAAGTTTGAGCAGGATTGCTGCGAGGTGTCAGCATCTCCATGTTGTCGACATAAATCTCAGTGATGTTGTGGCGCTTGCCCTGCTTGTCGTCATACAAGCGATACCTCACCCTGCCCTCCACATAAAGCTTGTCGCCCTTGTGGACATATTTTTCTACAACCTTAGCCAAGCCGCGGTAGAACACTAGGTTATGCCAATCGGTATGGTCGGGCACCTGCGTGCCGTTGGGCAGCACATACCCCTTCTCCGTCGTCGCCAGCGTAACCTGCGCCACCGCCTGATCTGCCTCATAATAGCGGACAACGGGATCCTTGCCCACATTGCCTATCAACATAACCTTGTTCATAACCCGTGATGACTATATCCTACAAAATCACTTCCACATTCCCAGGTAGCGGAAACGGAAATTCTTGCCTTTCACAGAGGGAAACTGACTGCGGGCATCCACACGTTCGCGCAGATAGTCGACGATGCGATTGTAGCAATCTGCACCCGACATCGCCTTCACGTTGGCGACGAACTGGGTGTCACGGTATTCGTGCTTGCCCGTGGCAGGAATCAGCACCACGCGCTTGAAGTCCAGAACACCCTCATACCACCCAGGCATCTCCTCGTTCAGTCTTCCCATGGCAGAACTGGCGTTATCGCGACGCTCGGCGGCAGGAGCCGGAGTGCGCAACGCCTTCTTGTCCTTGAAATCCTGCATCGTGGCAGCGGCAGTCTTGATGATGATGAAATAAACACGCGGACGAACCTTGTATCGCTTGGGATAGCAAATGTCGCTTTCGGCATATTCACGGATATCAGCCTCCAAATCGGGCGTTAAGTCTATCTCTGCGATACTTCTCAAAAAATCAATTGCTTCTTCAACTTTTGATACGAGTATTTCTCTATCAAAATATCTTAAATATAAATTCATAAGTGATATGCTTTTCTATATCTGAAAAAGAGCGGAAAACGGGACTCGAACCCGCGACCCCGACCTTGGCAAGGTCGTGCTCTACCAACTGAGCTATTTCCGCAATAAAGAAAAATAAATGTGAAGAGGAGGAGACTCGAACTCCCACGACACAATTGTCACTACCCCCTCAAAGTAGCGCGTCTACC
>CAVEJY010000032.1:0-73296 GCA_963616155.1 Acutalibacteraceae bacterium | reverse complement strand
TTAGAAAGGCAAAGTCAAAAATGAAAATAAGCCAATGCTTCCGTTCTTTCAAAGGAGAGGAGGCTTTTTCGGTCTTGCATTCGCTTATGGATACAGCGAAAAAGAACGGACAGTCAGCCTTCAATGTAATCAGATCCATTGCCTATCCACAGGTGATGGCAGATACCCCCTACCCAATAGGCTAGACTCTCTCTGCTTTTTGGATGGGGCTGCTGAATAGTTACGATAAATTGAACACATAAAAAAATGCATGGCGTTGCAACCTTTCGCCCGTTTCCTGCGTCTAACGGAACAAATGACTTTAAAAAGATTTTATGTTATGAGACCATTAAGAATGATTTTCAGTGTGATGGTGGCAACGATGTTGTTCACCTCCTGCAAGGGCAGCTCGGCTGCCGAAGTCAACTCCGATTTCTCCTGCACCCAGGCAGAACAGTCCCCCAAACCGTTCAGCAAGATTGAGGTGAGCATGGTGGCGGACGTGTACTACACCCAGAACGACGGCGACAAGTGCGAGGTGAAACTCGACTACTCCGAAATCAAGGACCCGGACTTGGTGAAGGAGTTGAAGAAGAAGGTCTGTGTGGCTTACCGTGACGGAGGTGTGGAGATCGGTGCCAAGGGCAAGTTGCGCATGAAGGAAGGCAACCGCCTGAAAGTCCACATCACCAGTCCCGACCTGGTGAAGGTGAAGATAGAGGGTGTCGGTTCCTTCCATGCCGACAACATCAACACCGACGAACTGGAGGTGGACAACGAGGGCGTGGGCAGCATTCACATCGGAAAGTTGCTCGCCAACAAGACGACCGTGGACAACGACGGTGTGGGCAGTGTCCACATCAGTGACGCCAAGGTAGACAGGATGAAGATCGAGAACGACGGTGTGGGTTCCGTCCACGCCAAGGTAAACTGCCAGTTCCTGCATACCTCGCTCGACGGCGTGGGCAGCATCAAGGTCAGCGGCGTTACCCGCAAACTGCTGAAAGTGAAGGATGGAGTAGGGTCCATCAACACGAAGAATTTGAACGTATTGGAATAAGAGTTTTTTGGACACGAATCCCGGGATTCGTGTCCAAAAAAATATCAGTGTCAGTAGGCGAACAAAGGATAGTCTGCCATGGTGGCATTCACCTTCTCCCTTACCCGTGCGATGACCTTCTCGTCCTCGGGAGCGTTGAGTACCTCCTCGATGAGTTCGGCGATGAGGTGCATCATGTCCTCCTTGGCACCGCGGGTCGTCATGGCGGCGGTGCCGAGGCGGATGCCGCTGGTCTGGAAGGCAGAGCGGGAGTCGAACGGCACCATGTTCTTGTTTACCGTGATGTCAGCGGCAACGAGGGCGTTCTCAGCCACCTTGCCCGTCAGGTCGGGATATTTCGAACGCAGGTCCACGAGCATGGAGTGGTTGTCAGTACCGCCACTCACGATGCCGAAGCCTCTGCCGATGAGGTCGTCGGCGAGCGCGGCGGCGTTCTTCTTCACCTGTGCGGCATAGTCCTTCCACTCCGGCTGCAGGTTCTCGCGGAAGCCCACTGCCTTGGCGGCGATGACATGCTCCAAGGGACCGCCCTGCTGACCGGGGAAGACGGCGGAGTTCAATAGCATACTCATCTTCTTCAGCTCGCCCTTCTTCGTGGTGAGTCCCCAGGGATTGTCGAAGTCCTTGCCCATGAGGATGATGCCGCCACGTGGACCGCGGAGCGTCTTGTGGGTGGTGGAGGTGACGATGTGGGCGTATTTCACAGGGTTCTCCAGCAGACCTGCGGCAATGAGACCGGCGGGGTGCGCCATGTCGATCATCAGGAGGGCACCCACCTCGTCGGCGATTTTGCGCATACGGGCATAGTCCCACTCACGGCTGTAGGCACTGCCGCCGCCGATGATGAGCTTCGGCTTGTGCTCCAGGGCGAGTTTCTCCATCTCGTCGTAGTCGATGCGTCCCGTCTCCTTGTCGAGGTTGTATCCCACGGGGCGGTAGAGGATGCCCGAGGTATTGACGGCACTGCCGTGGGAGAGGTGCCCGCCGTGGTCGAGGTTGAGTCCCATGAAGGTGTCGCCGGGTTTCAGTACGGCGAGCAGCACGGCGGCATTCGCCTGTGCTCCGGAGTGGGGCTGCACGTTGGCATACTCAGCGCCGAAGAGCTTCTTCACACGCTCGATGGCAAGGTTCTCCACCAGGTCCACCACCTGGCATCCGCCGTAGTAACGCTTGCCCGGCAGTCCCTCGGCATACTTGTTGGTGAGGTAAGACCCCATTGCCTGCATCACCTCGTCACTCACGAAGTTCTCTGAGGCGATCAGCTCCATGCCCTTGAGCTGGCGCTGGTGTTCCCTTTCGATCAAGTCGAAAATCTCGTTGTCCTTTTGCATAATTATAAATTTTTAATTATAAATTATCAATTACTTACAAAGCGCCACGTTGCCCAGCACCTGCTCCTTGTCGCAGTAGTGGCAGCGCAGGATGCCGAGGTGCTTGTCCACCACATGGAAGATGGTGGCCATGGGCTCGTTGTTGGTGATGCATTTGGGGTTGTTGCACTTCACGATGCCCTTGAGGGTGTCGGGGGTCTCCACGGTCTTCTTCTCCACGATTTCGTAGTCGCGGATGATGCTCAGACCGATGTTGGGCGCCACGACGGAGAGGCGGTTGATTTCCTCGTCGGTGAAATACTTGTTGGCAACCTTGATGATGCCCTTCTTGCCAATCTTCTTGGAGGGCAGGTTGTAGCCGATGGTAACTGGCGTTTCCATTTTCTCCAGTTGGAGAAGGTTCACGACCTGGTAGGTCTTCTCGGCGGGTATATGGTCGATGACGGTGCCGTTCTCGATGGCGGCCACCACCAGTTGGTTCTTGTTGTTTCCCATTTTATCCAGCGTTAATTAAACACTAAACTTTAGTCAATAATCGTCTTGTCGTTCTTGATGTCGTCGAGGGTGATGCCGAGGCAGTGGCAGAAGATCGCCTCGCGGGCATAGAGACCGTTCTGCGCCTGCTGGATGTAGTAGGCGTGCGGGTCGTCGTCCACGTCGTAGGCAATCTCGTTGACGCGTGGCAGCGGGTGCATGATCTTCATGTTGTCCTTCGCCTTGGCGAGCATCTCCCGTCTGAGGATGTAGACGTTCTTCACGCGCTCATACTCCATGAGGTCGGAGAAGCGTTCCTTCTGCACACGGGTCATGTAGAGGATGTCGGCACCTGCAATCACGTCCTCGTTGAAGTCCTCGTGCTCCACATACTTGATGCCGTGGTGCTGGCAGTAGAGCTTGTACTCCTGCGGCATGGCGAGTTCCTTGGGTGCGATGAAGTGGAAGGTGGGGTTGAAGTGGCGCATGGCGGTGATGAGGGAGTGGACGGTGCGTCCGTATTTCAGGTCGCCCACGAGGTAGATGTTCAGGTTCTCCAGCGTACCTTGCGTCTTGTAGATGGAGTAGAGGTCGAGGAGGCACTGCGAGGGGTGCATGTGGGCACCGTCGCCGGCATTGACGATGGGCACGGGAGCCACCTCGCTGGCATACTGCGCCGCCCCCTCGATGTGGTGGCGCATGGCGATGATGTCGGCATAGTTGCTCACCATGAGGATGGTGTCCTTGAGCGTCTCGCCCTTGGTGGTGCTGGAGGTCTTGGCGTCGGAGAAGCCGATGACGCGGGCACCGAGGCGGTTGGCTGCCGTCTGGAAACTGAGTTGGGTACGGGTAGAAGGCTCGAAGAAAAGGGTGGCGACCACCTTTCCTTTCAGCAGCTCCCTGTTGGGATGCTTCTCGAACTCTTGCGCCATCTCTAACAGGTACGTCAACTTGTCCTTGGAGAGGTCGGCAATCGTCACAAAATCATGTTTTTCCATTTGTATTTTGTTTGAATGTATTTTAATCGCCCCCAAAGTTATATATAATTTTCGACTTTTGTGTCATTTGTGTGAAATATTTAGTTCTTTTTTGCACAAGCAGGGGGTGACTACGTCATTTACACACCTGCATCTTTCTTCATGACCGGCGCATCTTTTCCGAAACTGACGCCATCCGTTGATTTTATTCCCCTTTTTCTTTGCCGTTTCAAGAAAAATGATTAGTTTTGCACATTGAAACATCGTAAAGAGGAAAAATATGAAGTATCCTATAGGGATTCAGTCGTTTGACAGCCTCCGGGAAGACGGATATGTGTATGTCGACAAGACAGACCTGGTCTACTCCCTGGTAAATGAGAGAAAAATCTATTTTCTGGGTCGTCCGCGGCGGTTCGGAAAGAGCTTGCTCGTCTCTACTCTGGAGAACTATTTCCTGGGCAAGAAGGCGTTGTTCGGTGGACTTGCGATAGAGAGTCTGGAGACAGAGTGGAAGAAATACCCTGTGTTTCACATAGACTTCGGGACGGGGACTTACATGAACGGAGACGGCCTCAACCAGATATTGGAGTCATACCTGCAAGACTGGGAAAAGGAGTATGGGATGGAGCGTCATTCTTCTTCGGACTATAGCTTGCGTTTCAAGAAAGTGATAGAGGAGGCTCACCGGCAGACCGGGCTTCGTGCAGTGGTGCTGGTGGATGAATATGACAAACCCCTGCTGGACGTGATGGACACGGGGTATCAGGTGGAACATCTCGGCAGGCAGATTACGCTGGAAGAGTACAACAGGAGTCTGCTCCGTGCCTTTTATTCCACCTTCAAGGGAGCCGACCAGCACTTGAAGTTCGTCTTCCTGACAGGTGTCACGAAGTTCTCGCAAGTCAGCGTGTTCAGTGACTTCAACCAGCCCAACGACATCAGTATGTCTCCCCAGTATGACACCATTTGTGGCATCACGACCGAGGAGATGTTGAGGTATTTTTCGGAGCCTATCGCCGAGATGTCCAAGTTCTATCACTGCAGCAAGGACGAGATGGTAGCCAAGCTGCACAGGCAGTACGACGGCTATCATTTTTCCGACTTGATGCATGGAGTCTTCAATCCTTTCAGTTTGCTCAATGCGTTCAGGAACTTGCGGATGCAGGACTACTGGTTCCGTACGGGTACGCCCACTTATCTCGTCCGCTTGCTCAACCATTTCGACGAGAACCTCGACGAGATGACAGGCAAGTACTATATGCCCGATCAGTTCACCGACTATCGTGCCGACGTGGAGAAACCGCTTCCCATGCTGTTCCAGAGCGGGTATCTCACCATCAAGGAGTATGACATGGGCAAGAATTCCTTCTTGCTCGATTTCCCCAACGATGAGGTGAAGAGAGGGCTTGTCACCTTGTTGGCAAACAACTATCTGAAGGCAAAGGAAAATGTGGACAGTTGGATGATGACCGCCGTTCAAGCGTTGGAGGACGGTGAACCGGAACAGTTCCGTATGCGTCTGACGGCATTCCTGGCGAGCATCCCCTACAATATGCGGCGCAACGGCAATGAGCGAGAGAAGGAACGTTACTTCCACTACACGTTCTATCTGCTCCTCCGACTCCTGAGTACCTTCCTGGTATACACGGAGAAAGTGCAGAGCCAGGGGAGGGTGGACTGTGTCGTCGAGACCGACAGGTATGTCTATATCTTCGAGTTCAAGCTCGACGGGACTGCCGGGGAGGCCCTCAGACAGATAGGACAGAAGGGATATGCGCGGGAGTATGCCACGGATAGCCGCACCTTGTATGCGATAGGCTGCAACTTCTCCTCGGATAGTGGCACGGTGAATGACTGGAAGGCGGAAGTGATTGGAAAACAGGAAAGAAACAAATAAAAACAGACAAATGAGAAAGCATTTCATACACATATTATGGGGCATTTTGGTGACGGGCGTGCTCGGTGTCGTCGCCGGGTTCTTCGCCATCTGGTACGGCTACATCGGCTATATGCCCGACGTGGAGGACCTGCAGAACCCCATCAACAGGTTTGCCACGCAGGTGTACTCCTCCGACGGCAAGGTGCTGGGCACCTGGAACCTCAACAAAGAGAACCGCATCGTCATCCCCTACAGGAACATGTCGCCCTACCTCGTGCAGGCACTCGTCGCCACCGAGGACGAGCGGTTCTACGACCATTCCGGTATCGACTACCGTGCCTTGGGGCGCGCCATCGTCAAGAGGGGACTCCTGGGACAGGCGAACGCCGGCGGCGGTTCCACCATCACGCAGCAGTTGGCGAAGCAGTTGTACAGCGAGACAGCCGGCAGTACCCTCCAGCGTTTCTTCCAGAAACCGATAGAGTGGGTGATTGCCATCAAACTGGAACGCTACTACACCAAGCAGGAAATCATCGCCCTCTACCTCAACTACTTCGACTTCCTGCACAATGCCGTGGGCATCAAGACGGCAGCCAACACCTACTTCAACAAAGAACCCAAGGACCTGACGGTGACGGAGGCGGCGATGCTCGTGGGCCTCTGCAAGAATCCCTCGCTCTTCAACCCCGTGAGATACCCCGACCGCGCCCGGGAGCGCCGCAACGTAGTGCTCCGGCAGATGGAGAAAGCCGGGTACATCGATGCTTACGAGTATGCGCAGTATGCGGCGGAACCGCTGACCCTCAACTTCCACCGCACCGACCACAAGGACGGCACCGCCACCTACCTCAGGGAGTTCCTGCGCCAGTATATGATGGCGAAGCGTCCCACCGCCGCCGACTATCCCTCGTGGAACAGGGTGCAGTATGTCGTCGACTCCATCGCCTGGCAGACAGACCCCCTCTATGGCTGGTGCAACAAGAACTTCAAGAAGGACGGTTCTCCCTACAATGTCTACTCCGACGGTCTGAGAGTGTTCACCACCATCGACAGCCGTATGCAACGGTATGCCGAGGAAGCCGTCTACCAGCATGTGGCGCGCTACCTGCAGCCCGCCTTCTCCAAGGAGATAGCCCCCAAGCCCAGTTCGCCCTATTCGGACAAGCTCACGCCCAAGCAGATCAAGGACATCTTAGGACGCTCCATCCGGCAGAGCGAGCGTTACCGCAGCATGAAGGAGGCGGGATTTACACCCGAGGAAATCAACCGGGAGTTCCGCAGGAAGATAGAGATGACCGTCTTCACCTACCACGGTGACGTGGACACGCTGATGAGTCCGCTCGACTCCATCCGCTACTACAAGAGTTTCCTGCGCAGCGGTTTCATGAGCATGGACCCCAAGACGGGAGCCGTGAAGGCGTATGTGGGCGGTCTCGACTACACCCATTTCATGTACGACATGGTGAGCCTCGGCCGCCGGCAGGTGGGTTCCACCATCAAGCCCTTCCTCTACAGCCTGGCAATGGAGAACGGTTTCACCCCCTGCGACATGGCACCCAATCGCCAGCAGACCTACATCGTGGCGGGCCAGCCGTGGACACCGCGCAACGCCAGTCAGGCACGCTACGGACAGATGGTGCCCCTGAAGTGGGGACTGGCGCAGAGCAACAACTGGATCAGTGCCTACCTGATGAGCAAGCTCAACCCCAACCAGTTCGTGCAGCTGCTCCACGACTACGGCATCAACAACCCCGACATCCATGCCTCGATGAGCCTCTGTCTCGGTCCCTGCGAGGTGAGCGTGGCGGAGATGGTGAGTGCCTATACCGTCTTCCCCAACTACGGCATCCGCACCGCCCCGATGTTCGTGAGCCGCATCGAGGACAACGATGGCAACACCATCGCCACCTTCCAGCCCCGCATGAACGAGGTGATCAGCTCCGACAATGCCAACAAGATGCTCACGATGCTCATGGGTGTGGTAGACAACGGTACGGCAGGACGACTGCGCTACCGCTACAATTTCGAGGGACAGATAGGTGCCAAGACGGGTACGACGAACAACAACAGCGACGGATGGTTCATCGGCTTCACGCCCCAGTTGGTCAGTGGCGTATGGGTGGGCGGCGAGGACCGCGACATCCACTTCGACTCCATGAACATGGGCCAGGGTGCCACGATGGCATTGCCCGTCTGGGCAATCTTCATGAAGAAGGTGTATGCCGACCCGTCGCTGGGCATCGACCCTACGGCGAAGTTTGACATCCCCGAGGACTACAATCCCTGCGGAAACCGGAAAGACGATTTCGAAATGGGAGGAATAGAAGACGTTTACGAATAAGCAAATATCCTGCAACGAGTGCCGCATACAACAGGCAGAGTTGCAGGATGTTTGGTTTCATGCCCTCGATGCTGGCACCGGGAAGGTGGGCGATGAGGGCAAGACTGCCGTTGAGCAACCTCGTCACACAGTCCAGTACCCCACCTGTCACCTCCTGCAGCAAGGGAAGCGGAGTGCAGGCAAGATAGGCGAAGCCGCCATAGAGAATGAGGCTGGCGGAAGGAATGGCAATCATGTTGGCGAGCAGGGAGTAGCAGGATATGTGTCCGAAGTAATAGGCGACGAGAGGCAGGGTGCCCGCCTGTGCCGCCACGGAGACGGCGAGCATCGTTGCCACCCCTTTCAGCAGGGGATGTCTGCCGAGACGGGAGCCATCCACCCACCGCGCCATCCCCGGATAAAGCAGAAGGATGGAGAAAACCGCCAGGAAAGACAGTTGGAAACCGATGTCAAAGAGATAGGAAGGGGAGAGACAGAGCATGGTGACGGCGGCGAGCAACAGACAGTTCATCGACTTCGTCTTCCTCTTCATCGTCACAGCCAGGGCGTAGATGCTGAACATCCCGCAGGAGCGCACGGCACTGGCAGGCAGACCTACCAGGAGGGCGTAAGCCCATATCGAGGTGACGGCAAGGGCGGTGAGAGGCCAGGACAGTCCCTTTCTCATGGAACGCCTTCCCGAGAGGAGGAAGATCAGAAGTTGGAAGAGGATGCCGACGTGCAGACCGCTGACGGCTGTGATGTGGCTGGCTCCCGACACGGAGAAATCTTCTCTTGTCTCCCGGCTGAGGGCACGTTTGTCGCCCAAGGTCATGGCAACGAGGAGGGCGTAACCGTCCTGCTGGATGTCCATCCTGCGGTAAGACTCCTCCAACGCCTCCCGCCATTCCATTGCCTTCAGACGGGTGCGGTCGAGGGCGGATAGGTCGCCGTGGGCATAGCTCCTTGCCGGTTTCAAAGCCTCGTCCGTCTGTCGGCTCATGAGGGTGAAGCCCAGGCAGAACACCGTGACGAGAATGAGGAGATGCTGCATCCTTTCCCTGCGGCAAAGCAGGGCGAGCACCCACTGGAAGAAAGTGACGGCCAGACCGAGGAGGGTGGACTGTGGAGAGTGGAAGAAATGTCCCGCGACGATGCCTGCCGCCAACATGACGGCAACGGAAAGGAGCGGGTAGGAATGTACGGAAAAATAGCTTCGCATATCGTCTGAATATCTGTAAAACAGGGTTAAACTTTTAATTTGTGCAAATATACGAATAATTTTTCGTTTAAATGTGTTTTTTTTTGTAATTTTGCAAAGTTTTATAGAATACAATAAAAATCATTATAATGAACGTTTCATACAAATGGCTTAAAGAATACGTCGATTTCGACTTGACACCCCAGGAGACAGCGGACGCGCTTACCTCCTGTGGCCTCGAGGTCGGCGCTTTGGAAGAAGTACAGTCCATCAAGGGTGGACTGAAAGGTCTCTATGTGGGTAAAGTGTTGACTTGCGAGATGCATCCCAACAGTGATCACCTCCATGTCACCACCGTCGACCTGGGCAAGGACCAGCCCCAGCAGATTGTCTGCGGCGCGCCCAATGTGGCAGCCGGTCAGAAGGTAATCGTTGCCGACCTGGGCTGCGTGCTCTACGACGGAGACCAGAGTTTCACCATCAAGAAGAGCAAGCTCCGCGGTGTGGAGAGCATGGGTATGATCTGTGCCGAGGACGAAATCGGCATCGGAACAGACCATGCCGGCATCATCGTACTGCCCGAGGACGCTCCCGTGGGACAGCCCGCGGCAGAGTACTACCACCTGGAGAGCGACTGGCTCATCGAGATTGACATCACCGCCAACCGTGCCGACGCACTCGGTCACTGGGGTGTGGCACGCGACCTCTATGCCTGGCTCAAGCAGAACGGCTACGAGACCAGCCTGCACCGTCCCTCCTGTGACGAGTTTGTGGTGGACAACGAGGAACTGCCCATCGAGGTGGAAATCCAGAACCAGGACGCCTGCAAGCGCTATGCCTGTGTGAGCGTCACCGACTGTGAGGTGAAGGAGAGTCCCAAGTGGTTACAGGACAAGTTGAACATCATCGGTCTGCGCCCCATCAACAACATCGTGGACATCACCAACTACATCATGATGGCATACGGCCAGCCCCTGCACTGCTTCGACGCAGACATGGTGACAGGCCACAAGATCGTGGTGCGCACCCAACCCGAGGGTACCAAGTTCGTCACCCTCGACGGAGCGGAGCATGAGTTGGGCGAGCATGACCTGAGCATCTGCAACAGCGAGGAGCCGATGTGTATCGCCGGTATCTTCGGCGGCAAGGGATCGGGCACCTACGAAACCACCAAGAACGTGGTGCTGGAGAGTGCCTATTTCCATCCCACATGGATCCGCAAGAGTGCGCGCCGCCACGGTCTCAGCACCGATGCCAGCTACCGTTTTGAGCGTGGTGTGGACCCCAACGGACAAATTTATGCCCTGAAGCAGGCTGCCATCCTCTGTAAGCAACTCGCCGGTGGCAAGATCAGTATGCAGATCAAGGACGTTTACCCAGAGCCTATGCAAGACTTCCCCGTACGTCTGAACTATGAATACGCCCATCGCCTCATCGGCAAGGAGATAGGTGCGGAGACCATCAAGAGCATTGCCACCTCCCTGGAGATGAAGATCGTGAAGGAGGATGCAGAAGGCATCGACCTGCTCGTGCCTCCCTTCCGTGTAGACGTGCAGCGCCCCTGTGACGTGGTGGAGGACATCCTCCGCATCTACGGCTACAACAACGTGGAGATACCTACCCAGCTGAAGAGTTCGCTCACCGTACAGGGTGAGGAAGACAAGGCATACCACACACAGAATATCGTGGCGGAGCAGTTGGTGGGCGAGGGCTTCATGGAAATCCTCAACAACTCCATGACCAAGGCAAGCTACTATACCGACTTCGACCTCAACGCCTATCCCGACGAGCATACCGTGAAGGTGATGAACCCGCTGAGCGCAGACCTCGGCGTGATGCGCCAGACCATGCTCTTCGGCGGACTGGAGAGTGTGGCACGCAACATCAACCACAAGAGCCAGAACCTGAAATTCTTCGAGGTGGGCAACACCTATATATATAATAAGGAGAAATGGGTGGCTGAGAACCCCATCAAAGGCTACAACCAGGAAGGTCATCTCTCTCTCTTCATCACAGGAAAGAGGGTGGAAGGCAACTGGGCACACGCCGACGAGCAGTCTACCGTATATGAGTTGAAGGCAGTGGTGGAGAACATCCTCCGCCGCGTGGGCATGCCACAGAACAACATCGTGGTGAAACATAGCGACAACAACATCTTCACCAAGGGCGTGCAGTACGAGACACGTGCCGGCAAGGTACTGGTGGAGCTGGGCATCCTGAGCCACAAGCTGAAGAAGGCATTCGACATCGAGCAGGATGTGTTCTACGCCGACGTACACTGGGACAACCTGATGAAGGCCGTGAAGAAGGTGACACTCACCTACGCAGACATCAGCAAGTATCCTTCCGTGAGCCGTGACCTGGCACTCCTGGTAGACAAGAGCGTGGAGTTCGAGCAGATAGAGCAGATAGCCCGCCAGACAGAGAAGAAGCTCCTCAAGAGTGTGGTGCTCTTCGACGTGTACGAGGGCAAGAACCTGCCCGAGGGCAAGAAGAGCTACGCCGTGAACTTCATCCTGCAGGACGAGGAGAAGACCCTCAACGACAAGCAGATCGATGCCATCATGAAGAAGCTCATCGCCAACCTCACAGGCAAGCTCAATGCCGAGCTGAGATAGTGGTTTGAGCCAGAAGTTTGAAATTAGAAAGTACAATAAAAATAAAATTTAATTCCAATGGGAAGAGCATTTGAATATCGTAAGGCTGCAAAGCTGAAAAGATGGGGCCACATGGCCAAGACATTCACTAAGTTAGGCAAGCAGATTGCCATCGCCGTGAAGGCAGGTGGTCCCGAGCCGGAGAACAACCCTACATTGCGTGCCATCATCGCCAACTGTAAGCGTGAGAACATGCCCAAGGACAACATCGCACGCGCCATCAAGAACGCCTGCGGCAAGGACACCAGCGACTACAAGGAGGTGACATACGAAGGATATGGCCCCCACGGCGTTGCCGTATTCGTTGATACCTTGACAGACAACACCACCCGTACCGTGGGCGATGTGCGCTCTGTCTTCAACAAGTTCAACGGCAACCTCGGAACCACAGGTTCGCTCTCCTTCCTCTTTGACCACAAGTCTGTCTTCACCTTCAAGAAGAAGGACGGTTTGGACATGGACGAGATGATTCTCGACCTGATCGACTACGGTGTGGAGGATGAGTTCGACGAGGACGAGGAGAACAACGAGGTGACCATCTACGGCGCTCCTACCAGCTTCGGCGAAATCCAGAAGCATCTGGAGGCTGAGGGCTTCGAGGTAACAGGTGCCGAGTTCACCTATATCCCCAACGATCTGAAGGACGTTACTGCCGAGGAGCGTGAGACCATCGACAAGATGGTGGAGCGTCTGGAGGAGTTTGACGACGTGCAGACCGTCTACACCAACATGAAGCCCGAGATTCCCGCTGATGCAGAGTAATCCGTAAACTTTAGGGTAAAAAACATGAAAGGGGAGGCTTGCCTCCTCTTTCTTCTTATCAGGATGTGATTAGCGACAAGAAAGGACAGAAATCATGATAGTAAGCAACAACAAGAAACAACTGAAGAAAGTGACCTACCAGACCCACGGCACCTGTTCCCGTTTCATCTGCATCAGTGTGGACGATGACGGTGTGGTGCAGGACGTGGAGTTCATCGGCGGTTGCGACGGCAACACCAAGGGTATCTGCTCCTTGGTGCGCGAGATGAAGGCAAAGGACGTGATAGCCCGCCTGAAGGGCATCACCTGCGGCAGCAAGCCCACCAGTTGCCCCGACCAGCTCGCCACGGCGTTGGAGCAAATGGGTTACTGATCAATATTTGAAAGTATCGTCGAGAAGCAGCTCTTGCGGGTTCTTGGCCGAATGGTAGATGTAGCGGAAGGCGAAGTGCGCCTCCTTGTATTTCTTCAGGCTGGGATTGTTGTCGAGAGCCTGTTTCTGCAGGTCGTGCAGCCTCTTCCTGTTGGTGTTGATCACCTCGGCGTTGTCAGCCTTGTTGCGCAAGGTAATGTAATAGATGTAGGTACGGGAAGCCTTGTCGAAGACGGCACTGTCGGTGCGGCTGTCGTCAATGAAGGGAGTGGGGCAGTACTTCTCGGTATACTCCCTGGCTTCGCGTGCCGCTTTGTCCTCTATACTCTCCGTGCATGCCACAAGAGAAAGGAGAGCGATGGCATAAATCAACTTTTTCATCATTATTTTCTTTATTTTTGTGCAAAGATACGAAAAAAATAGTTATCTTTGCATCCCAAAGAGAGAATAATTTTATGGAGAATATTAATAACATACGAAATTTCTGCATTATAGCACATATTGACCACGGTAAAAGTACCTTGGCAGACCGATTGCTGGAGAAGACCCAGACCATCAAGATCACGGAGGGCCAGATGCTCGACGACATGGACCTGGAGCGGGAGCGCGGCATCACCATCAAGAGCCATGCCATCCAGATGGAATACAAGGCCAAGGACGGCCAAACCTATATCCTGAACCTCATAGACACCCCGGGACACGTCGACTTCTCCTACGAGGTGTCGCGCAGCATCGCTGCCTGTGAGGGTGCGCTGCTGGTGGTGGATGCTACCCAGGGCGTGCAGGCGCAGACCATCTCCAATCTCTATATGGCCATAGAGCATGACCTGGAAATCATCCCGGTCATCAACAAGATAGACATGCCCTCCGCCATGCCCGAGGAGGTGGAAGACGAAATCGTGGACCTCATCGGCTGCAAGCACGAGGACATCCTGCGTGCCTCCGGCAAGACAGGCGAAGGTGTGGAAGAAGTGCTGGAGGCGGTGGTGAGCCGCGTGCCCCATCCCGAGGGAGACGACAAGGCTCCCCTGCAGGCACTGATCTTCGACTCTGTGTTCAATTCCTTCCGTGGCATCATCGCCTATTTCAAGATAGAGAACGGCGTAATCAGGAAGGGCGACAAGGTGAAGTTCTTCAACACCGGTATGGAGTATGATGCCGACGAGGTGGGCGTATTGAAGATGGACATGATTCCCCGCAAGGAGTTGGGCACTGGAGAGGTGGGCTATATCATCTCTGGCATCAAGAATGCTACCGAGGTAAAGGTGGGCGACACCATCACGCATGTGGCAAAGCCCTGCGAGAAAGCCATCGCCGGTTTCCAGGAGGTGAAGCCGATGGTGTTTGCCGGTGTCTATCCCATCGACCCCAGTGACTACGAGAACCTGCGTGCGTCGCTTGAGAAACTCCAGCTCAACGATGCTTCCCTGACGTTCTCTCCGGAGAGTTCCGTGGCGTTGGGCTTCGGTTTCCGCTGCGGATTCCTCGGTTTGCTCCACATGGAGATTGTGCAGGAGCGACTGGACAGGGAGTTCAATATGGACGTCATCACCACCGTACCCAACGTGTCGTATATGGTGTACGACAAGCAGGGTGGCGAGAAGGAGGTACACAATCCCTCGGGATTGCCTGACCCCACGATGATCGACCATATCGAGGAACCCTATATCCGCGCCACCATCATCACGGCGACGGACTATATCGGTCCCATCATGAAGCTGTGCCTCGACAAGCGTGGCGAACTGATCAACCAGGAATATGTGAGCGGCAACCGTGTGGAACTGCATTTCATGTTGCCGTTGGGAGAAATCGTCATCGACTTCTATGACAAGTTGAAGAGCATCTCCAAGGGATATGCTTCCTTCGACTACCACATCGACAGTTTCCGCCACTCAGACCTGGTGAAGCTCGACATCCTGCTCAATGGTGAGCCAGTGGACGCACTTTCCACGCTGACCCACCGTGACAATGCGGTGTCGTTCGGACGAAGGATGTGCGAGAAGCTGAAAGACCTGATACCGCGCCAGCAGTTCGACATCGCCATCCAGGCAGCCATCGGTGCCAAGATTGTGGCGAGGGAGACGGTGAAGCAGGTGCGCAAGGACGTGACTGCCAAGTGTTACGGCGGTGACGTGAGCCGTAAGCGCAAGTTGCTGGAGAAGCAGAAGAAAGGAAAGAAACGCATGAAGCAGATAGGCAACGTGGAGGTGCCGCAGAAGGCCTTCCTTGCCGTGTTGAAGCTCGATTAGTAGTAATTCATCTAATATATATAATAAGGAGGGACGGGATTATGCGTGAGTTTAAACAGATACCACCTAAGCGTGACATTGCGAGGGAACTTTCTCGCAAGTACAGTACGATGACCCATGACGAGTTGGATGTTTTGGAAGATATGCTGGTGCCTATCAAGTATGGCAAGGGTGAGAGTATCCTGCAGGAAGGGGAAGTCTGCCGCTATATCTCCTACATCGAGAGGGGGCTGGTTCGCCAGTACTATACCAAGAACGGCAAGGAGGTGACAGAACACCTGGGTGTGGACCACACCATCTTCATGTGCATCGAGAGCCTCTTCAAGGAGGAACCTACCCGCCTGCAGGTGGAGGCTTTGGAGACTACCTTGGTCTACGCCTTGCCCAAAGACAAGCTGGAGGCGGCTGCCATGCGCAATGTAAACATCCAGATGCTTTATCGTAAGATATTGGAGGAGAGTTTGATACAGTCGCAAATCCATGCCGATCTCATGCGTTTCGAGACGGCACCCAACAAGTACAAGCGTCTGTGCGAGATGAATCCGCAGGTGGTGCTGCGTGCCCCGTTGACCTACATCGCCAACTATCTGCAGATGACTCCCGAGACGCTGTCGAGAATCAGGTCTAACACGCTTTTGTAAGTGAAGAGTGAAGAGGGAAGAGTGAAGAATTCAATAGCTTTTTAGAAAATATGCAGCTATTGAATTCTTCACTCTTCGTTCTTCACTCTTCGTTCTTCACTCTTCCCTCTTCACTTTTTAACTATAAAGGAATCGCTTGATGCTCTTCTTTGGAGTTTTCTCGAACTCCTCCTCGTGGATGCGGATTTCCGACACCTTGCTGTAGGCAGGAATCAGGGTGTTCAGTTCTTTGCGGTTCTGCTCCATGATTTCCATGAGTTCCTTGGTTCCTAAGTTCAGCGTCTTCGCCTCGTCATAGTCGGGGTGAACCAGTGCGACGAGCTTGTCGCCCTTCTGTACCACCACACTCTCGGACACCAGAGCCAAACTGTTGAGCTTGTCCTCAATCTCCTCAGGATAGATATTCTGTCCGCTGGCACCGAGCAGCATGTTCTTGCTGCGGCCCTTGATGAAGACGTTGCCTTCGCTGTCCATGGTGCCCAGGTCGCCGGTATGGTACCATCCCTCGGCATCAATCGTACTGTGGGTAGCCTCCTCGTTCTTATAGTAGCCCAACATCACATTGGGACCCTTTGCCAGAATCTCTCCGGGCACGTTCTCCGGGTCGTTGCTGTCGATGCGCACCTGCATGTGGAGCGCCGCCTTGCCGCAGGAACCGGGCACGAAATTCCTGTAGTCCTCGTAGCAGATGATGGGGGCGCACTCCGTGGCACCATAGCCCACTGTGTATCGGAAGCCCACGCTGTGCAGGAAGCTCTCCACCTCCTGGTTGAAGGCGGCACCGCCGATGATGACCTCATAGAAATTGCCGCCGAAGGCATTGCTGACCTGCTCGCAGATTTTCTCGCGCACCTTCTTGCTGATGACCGGCATACGGAGCAGCATACGCATACGGTTGTTCTGGATCTTGGGGAACACCTTCTTGCGGATAATCTTCTCTATCACCAACGGAACAGAGATGATGACCGCAGGTTTGATCCTTCCGAACGCCTCCGCGATGATGGCAGGACTGGGGATGCGGGTCAGGTAGAACACATGACAGCCCCAGATGAACTCGAAGATGAACTCGAACGCCATTCCGTACATATGCGCCATCGGCAGGATGCTGATGACGGAGTCACTCCCTTTCAGTTTGCTGCCCAGCACGTCACGGGCAAAGTCAACATTGCTCCAGAGGGCACGGTAAGGCACCATCACACCCTTTGAGAAGCCCGTCGTGCCGCTGGTGTAGTTGATGAGCGCCAGCTCGTCGGGATTCTGTTCGATGTAATAGCTGATGTGTTCCTTGCGGAAATATTTCGGATATTTGGCACCGAACAGCTCGTTCAGGTGCTCGCGGGCATAAGTCAGCTTGTCCGTGCGTGACACGACCAGCGAGTAGTCGGGGAGATAGATGATACCCTCCACCCCCGGCATCTTGGTGGCATCGATCTGCGTTGCCACGACATCGCCCACGAAGAGCAGTTTTGCGTCGCTGTGGTTGACGATGTTGTGTATCTGTTCCGGCATGAACTCATGCAGGATGGGCACGGCCACGGCACCGTAGGTAAGGGTAGCCAGGAAGGCCACAGCCCAGTGGGCACTGTTGCGACCGCAAAGAGCAATCTTGTCGCCCCTTACGATGCCGGAGTTCTCGAACATGATGTGGAGTTTCTCTATTTTTCGGGCCACATCGTGATATTGCAAGGTTGCTCCCTTGTAATCTGTCAGGGCATCCAAGTCCCAATGGTCTATGATGCTTTTCTGAATTAGTTCGTTAAAGCTTGGTATTTCCATGTTCTTGTATTTAAGAGACTGTATTTTGGTACAGATAACGTTTGATTGATTTCTTTGCCGTCTTCTCGAATTCCTTGTCATGCAGTTGGATGCGTGATATTTGCGAGAAGGTGGGTATCTGGCTGTTCAGTTCCTTGCGGTTCTGCTCCATGATGTTCTTGATGTCCTCGTCATTGAGTCCCAGTGCCTTAGCCTCTTCCTTGTCGGGGTTGACGAGTGCCACGAGCTTGTCGTCTTTCTGGATGATGAGGCTTTCGTTGACCATTGCCATGGAGTTGAGTTTGTCCTCTATCTCCTCGGGGTAGATGTTCTGTCCGTTGGCACCGAGGAGCATATTCTTGCTGCGTCCCTTGACGTAGAAGTGACCGTCGGCACTCATGGTGGCGAGGTCGCCGGTATGGAACCATCCCTCGGCATCGATGACGGCATCCGTGGCCTCCTGATTCTTGTAGTAGCCCTTCATCACGTTGATACCCCTACAGATTAGTTCGCCGGGGATGTTCTCGGGGTCGGGACTCAGGACGGTCACGTCCATGTGCTTCACGGGGATGCCGCAGCTTCCCGGGGCATATTCATGGCAGTTGGCAAAGGTGATGAGCGGAGCCGTCTCCGTCGTTCCGTACGCCACAGCCACGGGGAAGCCGATGCTGGTGAAGAAGCTCTCCACCTCCTTGTTGAGCGGGGCACCGCCGAAAGCCACCTGGAACGCCTTTCCGCCGAACTCGCGCAACACGAACTCGCGCACCTTCTCCTTGATGCGCTTGTTGATGACGGGCATGTTCATGAGCAGCCTCACGCGGTTGGTCTGCAGCAGCGGGAAGATTTTCTTCCTCACGATCTTCTCCAGCACCAGCGGTACGGCGAAGATAAGGTCGGGCTGGATTTCCTTGAACGCCTCTGCGATGAGCGAGGGACTGGGGAGTCGGGTCAGGAAGAAGATGTGGTTGCCCAGTGCGATATTGAAGATCAGCTCTGTCATCAGTCCGTACATATGCGCCATGGGGAGCGAGGACAGGATGTTGCAGTTCTTGCCGATGTTGGGAGCCACGGAGTCGAGCAGGTAGTCGAGGTTGCCCCAGAGTGCCTGGTAGGGGAGCATCACTCCCTTGGAGAACCCTGTCGTGCCGCTGGTATAGTTGATCATCGCCAGTTCCTCGGGGGTGTCCACATGATAGTGGACATGCTCTTCCCGGAAGTACTTGGGGAATTTGCGTCCGAACATCTCGTTGAGGTGTTCCCTGGCATAGGTGAGCTTTTCGGAGCGTGAGATGACGAGGGAGTTGTCGGGCAGGTAGATGATGCCCTCCAACGACGGCATTTCGTCGGGAGAGATCTCCGTAGCCACCACGTCACCCACGAAGAGCAGCTTGCTCTCGCTGTGGTTTACGATATTGTGTATCTGCTTTGGTTTGAATTCGTTTTGTATGGGCACCACCACGGCACCGTAGGTCACGATGGCGAGGAATGCCACGGCCCATTGGCTGCTGTTTCTTCCACAGACAGCTATCTTGTCGCCCTTCTTGACATGGCTGTTCTCGAACAGGATATGGAGCTTCTCTATCTTTCTTGCCACGTCGCGGTATTGTAAGGTGGCTCCTTTATAGTCTGTTAGAGCATCCAAATGCCAGTTCTTGATGATGCTTTGCTCAATATACGAGTTGAAACTTGGTATTGAATTCATTGCACAATTTTCTAAATTTTGTGCAAAGGTACGGTAAATTCTGCACATTGCAAAAAAAAATGTGCAGAATTTGCCGTTTCCTCGAAAAAAGATGCAGTTTTGTGCCCTTATTTACTCATATCTCATGGATTTGGCGGGATGTATGTGTGAGATGAGGTAGCTGGGTGCCACGAGCATGAAGATGCTGATGAGCAGCGTCGCCGCGTTCAGGGCTGCGATGTAGATCCAGTTGAACTCCACGGGAACGGTGCTGACATAGTAGGTCTGCGGGTCGAGTTTGACCAGTCCCGTGAACCGCTGCAAGGCAAGGAGTCCGATTCCCAGGATGTTGCCGAAGACCATTCCCTTGCCGATGATGAAGACGGCAAACCAGAGGAAGGTGTGCCGGATGGTCTTGTTGCGGGCTCCCAGTGCCTTCAGTACGCCAATCATGGAGGTGCGCTCCAGGATGATGATGAGCAGTCCGCTGATCATGGTCACTCCTGCCACGACGAGCATGAGTCCCAAGATAATCCACACGTTGAGGTCCATCAGGTCGAGCCATTGGAAAATCTGCGGGTTGATTTCCTTGATGGTGGCGCTGCTGTAGGTCTCCCCGTAGTGGTCCACGGTGCGGTTCACCTTGTTTATGATATAGTTCTCACTCTCGTTCACCTTCTCGAAGTCCTTGACAGTGAGTTCTGCCCCGCTCGTCTGGTCATCCTCCCATCCGTTGAGTTTTACGGCGGTGTAGAGGTCAGTGTAGCACATCACCTCGTCGTATTTCTTCAGGTTGGTCTGGTAGATGCCGTTGATGGTGAAGCGTCGGGTCCTCACGCCGTTGTGGTCGATGAAGTAGGCGAAGATGCGCTGTCCTGTCTTGAGGTGCAGCTTGTCCGCCATGAGTTTGGACACGAGAATCTTGTTCCGGCTCGCCTTGTCGCTAAACTGCGGTATGCTGCCCTCCACCATGTTCTGGTGGAGGAAGGTAGAGTCGAAGTCGGGTCCCATGCCCTTGAACGCCACTCCCAAGAAGTCGCTGTCTGTCTTCAGGATGCCCTCTTTGATGGCGAACCGCTGTACATGTTTTACGCCCGGCACCTTCTTGAGCACATTCACCATCGAGTCGTCCATCACCACCGGGTACTGCTCCATCTGTTGGAGGGTGAGGAAGTCTGCCACCTGAATGTGGCTGCCGAAGCCGATGACCTTGTCGCGGATGGTGTGCTTGAAGCCCAACACCACGCATACCGACACGATCATGACGGCGAGACCTATTGCCACACCGGCGGTGGCTATATGAATAGCAGGGCGAGAAACTTTACGTTTGTCGCCCTGGTCGCTGTACAGTCTCTTTGCTGTAAATAGAGGAAAGTTCATCTTTTGGATTTATCATTTATAATGTACAATTTGTAATGTATAATTAATAATGTATAGTTAATAATGTACAATTTATAATGTATAAATTCCAGTCAGCCCAATGTATAGCCTCATCGCAAACTACCCACTATAAATTATTAATTATCAATTATCAGAATCCTTCGTCTTCCACTCGTCCCGGATAAGCCTCCAGTGCCTTGGCGAGGACAAGGAGCGCACGCTCCAGGTCGTGTTTCTTCAGCACATATGCCACGCGCACCTGGTTGTGTCCTGCTCCCGGTGTGGTGTAGAATCCCGAGGCAGGAGCCATCATCAGGGTCTCGCCCTCGTAGTCGAACTCCTCCAGACACCAGCGGCAGAACTTCTCGGAGTCGTCGATGGGCAGTTTTGCCACGGTATAGAAGGCACCCATGGGGATGGGCGTGTAGACGCCCGGGATGCGGTTCAGTCCGTCGATGAGGCACTTGCGCCGCTCCACATACTCGTCGTACACGTCGCGGTAGTATTCCTCCGGCGCATCGAGGGAAGCCTCCGCTACGATCTGTCCGATGAGGGGAGGGGAGAGGCGTGCCTGGCAGAACTTCATCACCGCCTTGCGGATCTCCGCGTTCTTGGTAATCAGGGCACCGATGCGGATGCCGCACTCACTGTAACGCTTCGACACGGAGTCGATGAGCACAGTATTCTGCTCGATGCCTTCCAGGTGCATGGCGCTGATGTAAGGGCTGCCCGTGTAGATGTACTCGCGGTACACCTCGTCGGAGAACAGGTAGAGGTCGTATTTCTTCACCAGGTCCCTGATCTGGTTCATCTCGCGGCGTGTGTAGAGGTAGCCCGTGGGGTTGTTGGGGTTGCAGATCATGATGGCACGGGTGCGGTCGTTGATCAGTTCCTCGAACTTCTCCACCTTCGGCAGCGAGAAGCCCTCCTCGATAGTCGATGCGATGGTGCGTATCTTGGCACCCGCAGAGATGGCGAATGCCATATAGTTGGCGTAGGCAGGCTCCGGCACGATGATTTCGTCGCCGGGGTTGAGGCAGCTCATGAAGGAGAAGAGCACCGCCTCGGAACCGCCCGACGTGATGATGATGTCGTCGGCGGTGACGTTGATGTTGAATTTCCTATAGTAGTCGACGAGCTTCTCGCGGTAGCTGAGATAGCCCTGGCTGGGGGAATACTCCAGAATGGTGCGGTCGATGTGCTTCAATGCGTCGAGACCGCACTGTGGGGTGGGGAGGTCGGGCTGACCGATGTTGAGGTGATAGACCTTGACTCCACGTTTTTTTGCTGCGGCGGCAAGAGGGGCCAACTTTCTGATGGGTGACTCTGGCATTTCAAGGCCGCGTACTGATATTTCAGGCATCTTGATTTCTTTAAATAATTGATTTCCGAGGTGCAAAGATAAGAATTTTCGCTGATATAAGAGAAAAGATTGGGCATATTTTTTTATTTTTGATAAAAAACCGTGCATTCTGTTGCTTGTACGCATTCTTTTTTATAACTTTGCATTCCAATTTGGGGATGGCTGTCCCCGTTTTTCGTTTTAACTAATTAAATAAAAAGGACAAACAAGATGAGAAGTAGAACAGGTACATGGTTTACCACTAAAGTGAAATATCAGAAGACCCAGGAGGATGGCTCTGAGAAGGTTGTTTCCGAGACTTATCTCGTGGATGCGCTCAGCTTCACCGAGGCAGAGAGTGCCATCATCGACGAAATGGCGGTGTATGTGAGCGGCGAGTTCAAGGTGAGCGGAATCGCCAAGGCGAACTATGTGGAGATTTTCTTCAGCGACGTGGACGATGACGACAAGTGGTTCAAGGCGAAGATTTCGCTTATCTCCATCGACGAGAAGACCGAGAAGGAGAAGCGCCAGAACGTGAACTACCTCGTTCAGGCGAAGTCGCTCGCCCGTGCCCTCCGCTACATCGACGAGGTGATGGGCAAGACCATGATCGACTATGAAGTGGTGGGTCTGAACGACACGCCGCTGATGGACGTGTTCGAGCACCATGGACCCAGCGACAAGAAGGAAGAGAAGAACGACGTGCCGGAGTATGAGCAGCAGGACGCTGAGCAGAAGCCAGCCGAGTAATTCTTGCGGTTGAACATCCTAAATTGAAATGACAGAAATGGTAGACTATGATGTAAAGGGAAATCTCCGTGAGGTGTTGGGCAACTTGCCCGAGGGCGTGCGTCTCGTCGCCATCAGCAAGTTCCATCCCAACGAGTTCATAGAGGAGGCTTACGCCGAGGGCCAGCGTGTCTTCGGCGAGAGCCATGAGCAGGAACTCTCCAAGAAGGCGCAGTCGCTGCCTGGGGACATCGAATGGCATTTCATCGGCCATCTCCAGACCAACAAGGTGAAGTACATCGCCCCCTACATCTCCATGATAGAGGCAGTGGACAGCCTGAAGCTGTTGAGGGAAATCAACAAGCAGGCTGCCAAGCACGGCCGCATCATCAAGGTGCTGCTGGAACTTCACATCGCCGAGGAGGAGACCAAGTACGGACTGACGCTCGACGCCTGCCGACAGCTTCTGGAGGAAGGCGAGTGGCGACAGTTGGAGAACGTGCAGGTCTGCGGACTGATGATGATGGCCTCCAACACCGACGACCAGGATCAGATAGCCCGTGAGTTCGACGTCGCCTATGGTTTCTACCGGGAGGTGAAGGTCCGGTATTTCGCCGACGACGAAGCCTTCTGCGAGCGCAGTTGGGGCATGAGCCACGACTACCGGGTGGCGGTGCTCCACGGAGCCACCATGGTGAGGGTGGGCACCACCATCTTCGGTCCCCGGGTGTACTCCTGAGAAACCCGTAATATGCGACCTGCCTGTGACGAAAAGAAGAAAATATAAGCAAAAAGGCAAAAAATCTATCAATTTGTTTGGTGGTGTCGGATAAAAGTGCTACTTTTGCACCCGGTAAAGTGCTTCGGAAATACCGTCGCATCTGTTTACAATAATAAAAGGTAAGACAATGAAGAAGTTGGACGCATACTTTTTTAGCTATTACTTTTACTTTGCAAGGAATTGTAAAGCGGGAAGTTGCGTGTAAATTTCAACTTAGGATATAAGATTTTGGAAATCTAACGAAACGGTCCCGCTCTATAGGAGTGAGGACCGTTTTTCGTAAAAGAACAAGGAACAATGAAGAGAATAGCAATCCAGGGTGAGCTGGGGTCGTTCCACGACATCGCCGCCCATCAGTTCTTCCATGACGAGCAGATAGAGCTCATCTGCTGCGCCACCTTCGAGGAGGTGTTCGAGAACATCAAGCGCGACCCCACCGTGGTGGGACTCGTGGCGATAGAGAACACCATCGCCGGCAGCCTGCTCCACAACTACGAGTTGCTCCGCCAGAGCGGCACCACCGTGGTGGGCGAGCACAAGCTGCACATCGAGCACAGCATCTGCTGCCTGCCCGACGACGACTGGCACACCATCAGCGAGGTACACTCGCATCCCGTGGCACTGATGCAGTGCGGCAAGTTCCTCGCCAACCATCCCGACATCAAGGCGGTGGAGGCGGAGGACACGGCAGGATCTGCAGCGTACATCTCCCAGCATCAGGTGAAGGGATGGGCAGCCATCTGCTCCAGCTACGCCGCCAGGATGTACGGCATGAAGGTGCTGCAGGAGGGCATCCACGACAATCCCCACAACTACACCCGCTTCCTCGTGGTGTGCAATCCTCAGAAGGCTTCTCTCATCCGTCCGCTTGAGAAGGTGAACAAGGCGAGCATTGTCTTCCGCCTCTCCCACGAGGAGGGTTCGCTGAGCAAGGTGCTCACCATTCTGAGTTTCTACGGTGTCAACCTCACCAAAATTCAGTCGCTTCCCATTATCGGGGAAGAGTGGCACTATCTGTTCTATGTAGACCTCACCTTCACCAACCTCACCCGCTACCGACAGAGCATCGATGCCATCACGCCCCTCGTGAGCAAGGTAAGGGTGCTCGGCGAGTACGAGGAGAAGGAGTAATTAAGAATTAATAATTAAGAATTAATACGATTATGATACAACCAGCCAATAGAGTAACGGAAATACAGGAATACTACTTCAGCCGCAAGCTGAAGGAAGTGGCTCAGCTCAATGCCGAGGGCAAGGACATCATCAGTCTCGCCATCGGAAGTCCAGACATGCCCCCTTCGAAGCAGACCATCGACAAGCTCTGCGAGGTGGCGCAGGATCCTAATGCGCACGGCTACCAGCCCACGGTGGGCATTCCCGAGCTGCGCAAGGCGATGGCTGGTTTCTATAAGCGTTGGTACGGCGTGGACCTCGACTGGGCCACGGAAATCCAGCCGCTGATAGGAAGCAAGGAGGGCATCCTGCACGTTACCCTCGCCTTCTGCAACCCCGGCGACGAGGTGCTCATCCCCAATCCCGGCTATCCCACCTACACCGCCATCAACAAGATCCTCGGCACCAAGATTACTTATTATGACCTGTGCGAGGACAACGGGTGGCAACCCGACTTCGACGCTCTGGAGAAGATGGACCTCAGCCGCGTGAAACTGATGTGGACCAACTATCCCAATATGCCCACGGGCGGCAACGCCCGCCGCGAGACCTACGAGCGACTGGTGGAGTTTGCCAAGAGCCACGACATCGTGGTGGTGAACGACAACCCTTACTCGCTCATCCTCAACGACCACCCGATGAGCATCCTCCAGGTGCCCGGGGCAAAGGACTGCTGCATCGAATTCAACTCCCTGAGCAAGAGCCACAATATGCCCGGATGGCGTGTGGCGATGATCAGCAGCAACAAGACCTTCATCTCCTGGATTCTGAAGGTGAAGTCGAACATCGACAACGGTTCCTTCCGGGGTATCCAGTTGGCTGCCGCCGAGGCGATGTTGGGCAACACAGAGGAGTGGCACCGGGAGAACAACATCGTGAACTACCGCCGCCGCCGTGACATTGCGGAGGAAATCATGAGGGTTCTCGACTGCACCTTCGACCCCCAGCAGGTGGGAATGTTCCTCTGGGGAAAGATTCCCGAGAAGTATGCCGACGTGGAAGACCTGACGGAGAAGATTCTGCACGAGGCAAGGGTCTTCATCACGCCCGGATTCATCTTCGGCAGCAACGGCAAGCGTTACATCCGCATCAGCCTCTGCGCCAAGGACGAGAAGATGAAGGAGGCACTGGAGAGAATCAGGCAGGTATTTGAAAAGTAAAAAGGTAATAAAATAAAATACATATTGCTATGGAATTAGAATTAGAAGCTTTGAATCTTCCGAGTGACCAGGAACGCCCCTGCGTAATCGCTGGACCTTGTTCAGCAGAGACCGAGGAGCAGGTAATGACAACCGCCAAGCAGTTGGCAGACAAGGGCTGCCACATGTTCCGCGCCGGTGTGTGGAAGCCCCGCACCAAGCCCGGAGGTTTCGAGGGCAACGGTGAGACTGCCTTGCCCTGGATGCAGCAGGTGAAGAAGGAGACAGGTATGCTCACAGCCACCGAGGTGGCCACTCCCGAGCATGTGGAACTCGCCTTGAAGTACGGCATCGACATCCTCTGGGTGGGTGCCCGCACCTCCGCCAACCCCTTCGCCATGCAGGCCCTTGCCGACAGCCTGAAGGGTGTGGACGTGCCCGTGTTGGTGAAGAACCCCGTCAACCCCGACCTGGAGCTTTGGATCGGTGCCCTCCAGCGCATCAACCAAGCAGGCATCAAGCGTCTCGGTGCCATCCACCGCGGCTTCTCCAGCTACGACAAGAAGATTTACCGCAACCTCCCGATGTGGCAGATTCCCATCGAGCTGCACCGCCGCATTCCCCAGTTGCCCATCATCTGCGACCCCAGCCACATCGGCGGTCGCCGCGACCTGATAGCCCCTCTCTGCCAGCAGGCAATGGACTTGGGCTTCGACGGTCTGATCGTGGAGAGCCACTGCCAGCCCGACGAGGCGTGGAGCGACGCCAAGCAGCAGATCACTCCCGACGTGCTCGACTACATCCTGGGTCTCCTCGTCGTTCGCGACGAGCATTACTCCACAGAGGGTCTGCACAGCCTGCGCAACCAGATTGACGAGTTCGACAACCAGTTGATGGACCTCCTGGCCAAGCGTATGCGCGTGTGCCGTGAAATCGGTACCTACAAGAAGGAGCACAACATGACTGTCCTGCAGACCAACCGCTACAACGAGATTCTCGACAAGCGCGGTGCACAGGCTTCGCTCTGCGGCATGAGTCCCGAGTTTGCCGCACAGATTTTCGAACACATCCACGAGGAGAGCGTTCGCCAGCAGTTAGAAGTATTGAACCAGAAGTAATCTATAAGTGAAGGACGAAAAATCTTCGTTCTTCACTCTTCATTTTAAAAACAATGAGAATATTAATCATGGGAGCAGGCAAGATGGGAAGTTTCTTCATCGACCTGCTCAGTTTCGACCACGAGGTGGCGGTGTACGAGAAGGATGCCAAGCGTCTGCGCTTCACCTACAACTGCTACCGCTTTACCAAGATGGAGGAGGTGGAGATGTTCCGCCCCGAGCTGGTCATCAACGCCGTGACGGTGAAGTATACCCTCTCCGCCTTCGAGGAACTGCTGCCCCACCTGAGCAAGGACTGCATCATCAGCGACATTGCCTCGGTGAAGACGGGACTGCAGGAGTTCTATGAGAAATGCGGGTTCCGCTACGTCAGCACCCACCCGATGTTCGGTCCTACCTTCGCCAACCTCAACCAGCTCTCCGAGGAGAACGCTGTCATCATCAAGGAGGGCGACTACATGGGCAAGATATTCTTCAAGGACCTGTACCACAAGCTCGGTCTGAGCATGCACGAGTACACCTTCGACGAGCACGACCAGACGGTGGCCTACTCGCTGAGCATCCCCTTCGTCAGCACCTTCGTCTTCGCGGCGGTGATGAAGCACCAGGATGCCCCGGGCACCACCTTCAAGCGCCACATGCAGATTACCAAGGGCGTGCTCAACGAGGACGACTACCTCTTGCAGGAAATCCTCTTTAACCCCTACACCTCCGGCCAGGTGTCGCAGATCCGCGAGGAACTGGACGAGTTGATGGACATCATCGACCACAAGGACGCCAAGCGCATGAAAATCTTCCTCACCAAGATTCGCAACAACGTGAGGAAGGATATTGAAATCAAGAAGTAAGGCTACTCATCCCTTCAGCATTCAATTGTCATCCTCGAAGGATAGGCAATGGATGCTGGAGGGATTTTCTTTTTGGGGGAACGTGATGGTCGGAGCGAATGGCGTGTGTTTATACCACGTTTGTGGTATGTTTGTGGTATCTGAGTGTTGTTGTTTGCGGTATATTTGTTGCAAAAGTTTAGATAAGTTTTTGTAATATTGTAAAAATGCCATACCTTTGCAGTTGAATAATGTCAAAATGTAATAATTCAACTTGAAGGAAGTTAATATGGTAAAAAGATTTATTTTCGCATTATCTCTGTTGGCTGCGAGCGCACCTTATGCCTCAGCCCAGAACCAGGGGATAACAATCAAGGTTACTTCTGCGGATGACGGCGAGCCTGTGGTAGGCGCCGCCGTCGTTGTACAAGACAGCAAGGTGGGTGGCGTGACGGACGTGGACGGCCAGCTGGTCCTCTCCCGACTCCCCGTTGCTGCCAAGAAACTCACGGTGTCCTATCTCGGAATGCAGCCGCAGACAGTCAGCATCAAGGGCAATGTCATCAACGTGGTGCTCGCCCCCAACGCCACCGACCTCAACGAGGTGGTGGTGACGGCCATGGGAATCTCCCGCCAGAAGAAGGCTTTGGGATACGCCACGCAGGAACTCACTTCCGAACAGTTGACCACCGGCAAGTCCAATAACCTCGTCAACTCCCTTGCGGGCAAGTTGGCAGGCGTGCGCATCACCAACAGCCAGGGCGACGTGGGGTCCAGCCGCATCGTAATCCGCGGCGAGACCTCCATAGCCGGCGAGAACCAGCCCCTCTTCATCGTCGACGGCATCCCCGTAGACAACTCACAGCTCAACAGCAAGGGAGTGGGGCGCGACTTCAAGAACGCCATCGCCGACCTCAACCCCGAGGACATCCTCTCCATGTCGGTGCTGAAAGGCCCTAACGCCGCCGCCCTCTACGGAGCGCGCGCCGCCCACGGTGCCATCATCATCACCACCAAGACGGGAAAAGGACAGAAGGGACTCGGCGTGACGGGTCACTTCTCCGCACAGGTGTCGACAGCCGCCACCTTGCCCGAGTTCCAGAACCTCTACGGACAGGGAGCCGGAGGCAAGTTCAGCTATGTGGACGGCAAGGGAGCAGGTGTGAACGACGGTGTGGACGAGAGCTGGGGACCGCGGCTCGACGTGGGGCTCAACATCCCGCAGTTCGACAGTCCCCTCGATGCCAATGGCAACCGCACCGCCACGCCCTGGGTGTCGAACCCCAACAACGTGAAGGACTTTTTCCGCACGGGCACCACCGTAAACTGCGGAGTCGCCATCGCCAAGGCAGACGACAAATACCAGTTCCGCATCGGCTACAACAACGAGCACCAGCGAAGCATCGTGCCCGGCGCGTCCACCAACAAGGCGAACTTCACGCTCAACACCGACTACAAACTGGCCCCTTGGGTGTCGGTGGGAGCCACAGCCAACTACATCCTCTACTCGGCACCCAGTCTGCCAGGTTCCGCCATGTCGTCGGGCAGCAATGCCCGTGCCAACAGCACCATGCTGCAGTTCCTGTGGTTCGGACGCCAGGTGAACACCCAGTCGCTGAAGGAAGACTACAGCCGCAACTGGAACGGCAGTTACTACAGCAACCCCTATTGGAACGCCTACTACAACACGCAGAGCCAGGACCGCCACCGCCTCATCGGCGACTTCCATGTGTCCTTCCATCTGCTCGACGGTCTCGACCTGCGCCTGCGTACCAGTACCGACTGGTACAACGACAAGCGCAAGTCGAAGGTGAAGTGGGGCACCAGCGGAACTCCCTACGGCAGCTACAACGAGGAGAACTACACCGTGCAGGAGAACAACTCCGAGGCAGTGCTCACCTACCGCAAGCAGTTGGCGGAAGACTGGAATCTCGACGCACTGGCGGGATTCAACGTGCGCAACAAAAAGTATGAGTACAACTACCAGTCGGCACCCCGTCTCGCCGTGCCCGACCTCTACACGCTCACCAACTCGCGCGACCAGCTCACCTCCTCCAACGACTTCTACCGCCTGCGCCAGTACGGCGTATACGGTTCCGTGACCGTGGACTTCAAGAACTGGGCTTACCTCAGCCTCACGGGCCGCAACGACTGGTCGTCCACGCTCCCCGAGGGCAACAATTCCTACTTCTACCCGTCGGTGACGGCGAGCGTGCTGCTCAACGAGGCACTCGGCTTCACGAGCCGTCAGGTGAACTACCTGAAGCTGAGAGGCGGATGGTCGCAGGTGGGAGCCGACGCCAATCCCTACCAGCTTGCCAACACCTACAACATCCAGACCGCCTTCAACGGCAACCCGATGCTCACGGCATCCACCGAGGGAAAGAACCCCAACCTCAAGCCCGAGCGCACCAACTCCACCGAGGTGGGACTGGAGGGGGCTTTCTTCGACAGCCGTCTGCGCCTGGACTTCTCCTACTATCAGACCGACAGTAAGAACCAGATACTGAGCCTCGCCACGACAGCCGCCAGCCGCTACACGTCGCAGGTGGTCAACGCCGGACACATCCGCAACCGCGGCTATGAAGTGCAGTTGGGACTGGTGCCCGTGAGGGCGAAGAACTTTGAGTGGAACATGGATGTCAACTACAGCAGCAACCGCAGCAAGGTAGTGAAGCTCGACGACGCAGGTCAGATAACCAGCTACCAGCTCTACTCCTCGGGCATCCAGATTCTGGCGAAGGTGGGCGAGGCATACGGCACCCTCTTCGGCAGTGCCTACACCCGTGACGACCAGGGACGCATCGTCGTGGACGACAACGGACTGCCCAAGATAGCCTCCGCCTACAAGACGCTGGGACACTTCACGCCCGACTGGCAGGGAGGCATCACCAATACCTTCCGCTACAAGCACCTCACGTTCTCCTTCCTGATCGACGCCAGCTTCGGAGGAAAGATATTCTCCAACACCAACAAGACTGGTATCTACACCGGAGTGCTGGCAAGCACACTGCCCGGACGTGACGCAGAGCACGGCGGACTGTGGTACTACAAGAACGGCGACGTGAACCAGCAGATAGACGCACCACAGTACACCATGAGCAGCGACGGACTCTACTACGCCACCATCAACGGCGAGCAGACCCGTGTCTACCAGGACGGTATCATCGTCGACGGCGTGACAGCCACGGGAGAGAAGAACACCAAGGTGGTGTCTGCCGAGAACTACTACCATCGCCTGTACAGCATCGCCGAGTACAATGTCTTCAAGGCCGACTATGTGAAGCTGCGCGAGGTGTCGCTCACTTACCAGCTGCCCTCAGCGTTCGTCCACAAGCTCCACCTGCAGGATGCCAGCGTGGCACTCACGGCGCGCAACCTCTGGATTATCCACAAGGCAGCTCCCGACATCGACCCCGAGGCAGCCATCTCCTCGGGCAACGCACAGGGCGTGGAGGCATACTCCCTGCCCACTACCCGACAGGTAGGCATCAACTTGAATGTGAAATTTTAAAAAGGAACTTACGATATGAGAATACACAATAGATTGTTCATCGGAGCATTGTCGCTCGCACTGACAGCGGGCCTCGCCTCCTGCGGAGACACCCTGAGCGAAATCAACAGGAACCCCAACGCCACGGAAGACCCCGATCCTGCTTATCTGCTCACTTCGACAGAATACCAGAGTGCGGATGCGTACTGGGGAAGCACCGCCAGCTACAACAGCACCCTGCTCTGGGTGCAGCACTGGGCGAAAATCCAGTACACGGAACCCGACTGCTACGACGTGACCAACACATCCTTCACCAGCACATGGAACACGTTCTATGCGACCATCCTGTCCAACCTCGCCGCCATCGGCGAGCAGGAGTCGAGCACGGACACCCAGAAGGCTGTGGCGAAAATCTGGCGTTCATGGGCGTACCTGCAGCTCACCAATCTCTACGGGGCCATCCCTTACACGGAATACGGTAAGAGTACCACCCCTGCCTACGACAGCCAGGAGACCGTGCTGAAAGGGCTGCTGCAAGACCTCTCTGATGCCGACGCTGCCCTCGTGGAGAGTGCGAGTCTGACGGGAGACCTCATCTACAGCAACGATGTTGCCAAGTGGAAGAAGCTGGCCAAGAGTCTCCGTCTGCGCATCGCCCTTGAGATGGCAGACCGCGACGAGGCGACGGCAAAGACCCTCATCGCCCAGCTCTATGCCGACCGCACCAACCTGATCAGCAGCAACGCCGACAATGCCAAGTTCACCTTCGCCGCCTCGCCGCAGTGGAACCCCTGGGCCTCAGCCTTCTCCAGCCGCGACGACCAGAGGGTGTCGAAGACGCTTGTGGACAAGCTGAAGTCGCTCAACGACCCCCGTCTCCCCATCTATGCTCAGATGCCGCAGGACGAGACGGTCACGGAATACGAGGGTGCCGCCAACGGCCTCTCCGCCGACCAGGCCAACAACCAGGGCTTCTATAAGGTGTCTCGCCCCGGTACGGCGTTCCTGCAGGATGAGGCTCCGGCGGTATTCGTTACCTATGCCGAGGTACTCTTCGCCTATGCCGAGGCTGCGGCGAGAGGATGGATTGACGCAGATGCAGAGCAGCTCTATCAGCAGGCAGTCACCGCCTCGCTGCAACAGCAGGGCGTGACCGATGCTTCTGTCATCGCAGCCTATCTGGCGCAGGACGGTGTGAAATATGATGCTGCCCGCTGGTATGAGAGCATCGGATGGCAGAAATGGATTGCCTATTACGGACAGGGACCTGACGCTTTCACCGACTGGCGACGCTTGGGTTATCCCGACCTGAAACCGGGACCGGCATCAGCACTTGCCGCAGGAGAACTTCCCCGCCGCTTCTTCTATCCGTCGACCGAGCAGTCGCTCAACGGTGAGAACTACAAGCAGGCGGTGAGCCAGCAGGGTGCCGACGAGATTACCACCCGGTTGTGGTTTGACGTAGCGGACAAGAAAAGGTGATGATGCCATTCTTTCTTCTTGAAGATAGAATGCTGACACCCTGTAATGATACGCCCCCGGGGAGCATGCTCTCCGGGGGCGTGTGAGTTTTCTTAAACAAAACTAATAACTACTTAATCTGCTTAAACTTCTGCCGGTCGATTTGGCAAGTTCGGAAAGATTGCTTACTTTTGCATGGTTAATACAGCGCAGAAGTATGATAAAAATGATGAGAAAAATATGCCTGGCTATCGTTCTGGCAATGGTGCCGGTAATCCAGGCTCTGGCGCAGAAGTCTTGCGTCATCGCGTCGGCGGAAGACCATGTGCCCATCCGGGAGGCACTGATCCGCACGGACAACAACCATTGGGCAAGGACGGACTACCGCGGCTACTGGACGATGAAATATGCGTTTGACAGCGTGACGGTGTCAAAGAAAGGATTCGTGAAGACGACGGTCAGCTACAAGGAACTGCCCGACACGCTCTTCATGCTACCCGAAAGCCAGCAGTTGGGCACTGTTGAGGTGTGGGGCAAGAACCAGGAACACGTGAAGGAGATGACCGACCAGTTCGGCACCGAGGCTGCGGAGGCCGCCCGCAACGCATCGCTGGGCAAGACCAGGGTGGCGGGCTTCGACCTGGGGAATATGCTCGACGGCAGGGGACGGCGAGACCGCAAGCACCTGAAGAAGGCGAAGGAATACATGAAGGAGTATGACAAGAAAGACCCCATCGTGGCAGCATACGAGCAGGTGACGGGCAAGAAAATAGAGGAATGACGGACAATTTTGTGTTTTTTACGACAAAGGACGATGCCTTTTCGGAAAAAATATAGTACCTTTGTAGCCAAAAATAAAAGAAGTAAAAAATGTTTGAGAATTTAAGTGATAGACTGGAACGCTCTTTCAAGATTCTGAAAGGTGAGGGTAAGATAACCGAAATCAACGTGGCGGAGACGATGAAGGACGTTCGTCGCGCCTTGCTGGATGCCGACGTCAACTACAAGGTGGCGAAGGAGTTCACCAACAAGGTGAAGGAGAAGGCTCTGGGTATGAACGTGCTCACAGCCGTGAAGCCAGGACAGTTGATGGTGAAGCTGGTGCATGACGAGCTGGCACAGCTGATGGGCGGCGAGGAAGCTCCGCTGAAACTGGAGAGCCATCCCGCCGTCATCCTCATGAGCGGTCTGCAGGGTTCAGGCAAGACCACGTTCAGCGGCAAGCTTGCCAATATGCTGAAGACGAAGAAGGGCAAGAAACCTCTGCTCGTTGCCTGCGACGTGTACCGCCCCGCAGCCATTCAGCAGCTCCATGTGGTGGGCGAACAGGTGGGCGTGCCCGTGTACAGCGAGCCTGACAACAAGGATGTGTGCACCATCGCTGACCACGCCATCCAGCAGGCGAAGACCAACGGCAACGACGTGGTGATTGTCGACACCGCCGGCCGTCTTGCCATCGACGAGCAGATGATGAACGAGATCAGTAACCTCAAGAACCACCTGCGCCCCGACGAGACCCTCTTTGTCGTAGACTCGATGACGGGTCAGGATGCCGTGAATACGGCGAAGGAGTTCAACGACCGTCTCGACTTCAACGGCGTGGTATTGACCAAGCTCGACGGAGATACCCGTGGCGGTGCTGCGCTGAGCATCCGCACGGTGGTGACCAAGCCTATCAAGTTTATAGGTACGGGCGAGAAGATGGAGGCCATCGACGTGTTCCACCCTGCCCGTATGGCAGACCGCATCCTCGGCATGGGCGACGTTGTCTCTCTCGTGGAGCGCGCCCAGGAGCAGTTTGACCTGGAGGAGGCGAAGAAACTGGAGAAGAAGATCCGCAAGAACCAGTTCGACTTCAACGACTTCCTCAACCAAATAGCCCAGATTAAGAAGATGGGTAACCTGAAAGACCTGGCGAGTATGTTGCCGGGCGTGGGCAAGGCCATCCGTGATGTAGACATCCCCGAGGATGCCTTCAAGGGCATCGAGGCAATCATCCTCAGCATGACCCCCAAGGAGCGTTCCAATCCGGGCATCCTGAACACCAGCCGCCGCCAGCGCATCGCCAAGGGTTCCGGCACTTCCATCCAGGAGGTGAACAAGCTCATCAAGCAGTTTGAACAGACCCGCAAGATGATGCAGATGATGACCGGCAACAAGATGGCCAGCATGATGGCGAAGATGAAGGGAATGCCGGGAATAGGAATTTAGTGAGATTACAAACTATAAACTGAAAATGCAGCTGATAGACGGAAAGGCGACGGCAGCCGCCATCAAGGAACAGATAGCCCGGGAGGTGGAACAGATAGTGGCCGCCGGAGGCAAGCAGCCCCACTTGGTCGCAGTGCTCGTGGGACACGACGGAGGCAGCGAGACCTATGTTAAGAACAAGGTTCTGGCCTGCGAGAAGTGTGGCTTCAAGTCAACGCTCATCAGATATGAGGCAGACGTGACGGAGGAGGAAATCCTTGCGTGCGTGGACAAGCTGAACAAAGACGCTGACGTGGACGGATTCATCGTGCAGCTGCCCTTGCCCAAGCATATCGACGAACAGAAGGTCACCATGGCGATAGACTACCGCAAGGATGTGGACGGGTTCCATCCCGTCAACGTGGGACGTATGGCACTCGGAATGCCGAGCTTCATCTCCGCCACGCCACTCGGAATCCTCACGCTCCTGCGCCATTACAACATCGAGACCAGCGGCAAGAAATGCGTGGTCTTGGGAAGGAGCAACATCGTGGGCAAGCCCATGGCGCAGCTCATGATGCAGAAGCAGTATGGTGACGCCACCGTCACCGTGTGCCACTCCCATTCTACCCGCCTCAAGGAGGAATGCCGTGAGGCGGACATCATCATTGCCGCCATCGGAAAGCCCGACTTCGTGACTGCCGACATGGTGAAGGAGGGGGCCGTGGTGATTGACGTGGGCACCACCCGTGTGCCGGATGCCACGAGGAAGAGCGGCTTCCGCCTGAACGGTGACGTGAAGTTTGACGAGGTGGCGGAGAAATGCTCCTACATCACTCCAGTGCCTGGAGGAGTGGGGCCGATGACCATCTGTTCGCTGATGAAGAATACCTTGGCGGCAGGAAAGAAAGAATATTACAAGTAGACTTGCAGTATACTTGATTTTTTATAACTCTCTAATTTTGTGGAGCCGGGTGCAGTGATTGCACCCGGCTTTTTCTATACCTTATTATTATATATATAGGGAGGACAGGGGGAAGGGGAGAGTGACTTCCGTGGCTCCGTAATGTGCAGGAAAAAGAACGGATGACGGAAGAATCTGGGCTAAATAAAGCCTTTTATGTCTGATTTTACGAGTTTTATGTCATAAAATATAAAATTTTGGCAAAAAGATTTGGCAGTTAAGTTTTTTTTTTGTTACTTTGCACCCGAAATCTTAAAGTGTGCAATAAAACGTACACATTTAGTAAAAGAAAATAGTTTAATTTAATAATTAATTTTTAGAGAGACATGAAAAAGTTAGTATTAATGGTTGCTGCTGCTGCAATGGCTATTTCAGCTTCAGCTCAGACAACAACTGAGAGCAAGTTCTTCGACAACTGGTATCTCGGTGTTAACGTGGGTGGAGCTACAAAGACAACTCACAGCGCTTGGTTCAAGAACGTGAATCCTTCTGTAGGTGTACGTCTTGGTAAGTGGTTTACTCCAGTTTGGGGTGCTGCTGTTGAGGCTGATGCTTATGCTCGTAATAAGAATCTTCCTTCTACACACAAGACTCTCGTGCGTGGTTTGAGCGGCAAGTTCATCGGTACAATCAACGCAACAAACCTCTTCTGCGGTTACACAGGTGAGCCTCGCTTGTTCGAGGTTATCCCATTGGCAGGTTTCGGTGGCTACCACTCATTCAACAACAGCCACAACGGTGCCAAGAACATCAACGCTCTCGTAGCTAACGCAGGTATCGACTTCGCTTTCAACTTCGGTAGCGACAAGGCTTGGCAGGCTTACATCGAGCCTTCTATGAACTGGTTCTTGCACAACAACCAGACAGCTTGCGATGGTGTTCAGTTCAACGTTAACAGATCTGCTTTCCAGGTTAAGGTTGGTGTGAACTACAAGTTCAAGAACTCTAACGGTTCTCACAACTTCACAATCGCTCAGCTCCGCGATCAGGCCGAGATTGATGGTTTGAACAGCCAGATCAACAATCTCCGCAACGACCTGAACAACAAGGACGCTCAGCTCTCTGCTAAGGATCAGAAGATCGCTGACCTCCAGAACGCTCTCGACGAGTGCAACAAGAAGCCAGCTTACGAGAAGCCAGCTACAGCTACAAACTTGCAGCCTACAGTATTGTTCCGTCAGGGCAAGGCTGTTGTAGACAAGAGCCAGCTCGCTAACGTTGAGATGATTGCTCAGTACATGAAGAATCACCCTGACGCTAAGGTTGAGATCAAGGGCTACGCTTCTCCAGAGGGTTCTAAGGAGTTCAACCAGAAGTTGTCTCAGCAGCGTGCTGACGCTGTGAAGAACGTCTTGGTTAAGAAGTACAAGATCAGCGCAGACCGTCTGTCCGCTAAGGGTATGGGCGCAACTGACAAGCTCTTCAAGCAGGTTGAGTTCAACCGTGTATCTACTTTCAACGATACAACTCAGGACTAATCGAAAGTCAATCTGATTATATGGAGTTCCCAGGGCATTTGCCTTGGGAACTTTTTGTTATGCCGCTGTTTATCCGTTCTTTAGAGGGAAGTTTCGTGTTGTCATTTGTTCTTTCTGTCTTTGCTCATTTCTAAGTAAAATGTGTAGTTTTGCTTATAATCCGAAACTTTTTAGGGAATAAATCTAACAAAATATGCAATAGAACGAAAGTTTATGTAAAAATCGTTGGTTATTACATAAATTCTCCGTACCTTTGCAGACAATTACTTAAATATTAGGACAAAAGATATAAAAACAATATGAAACATCCATTAAGAAGTAGCGTCTGTACTGAAGGCAGAAGAATGGCTGGTGCCCGCGCATTGTGGGTTGCCGCTGGTATGAAGCATGAGCAGTTTGGTAAACCTATTATTGCTATTGTGAACAGCTTTACTCAGTTTGTGCCGGGTCATACCCATCTGCATGAGATCGGTCAGATCGTGAAGCAGGAAATCGAGGCCATGGGCTGCTATGCGGCAGAGTTCAATACCATCGCCGTGGACGACGGTATCGCCATGGGCCACGACGGTATGCTCTATTCGCTCCCCAGCCGTGACATCATCGCCGACTCCGTGGAGTACATGGTCAATGCCCACAAGGCTGATGCCATGATCTGCATCTCCAACTGCGACAAGGTGACTCCTGGAATGCTGATGGCTTCCATGCGCCTGAACATCCCTACGGTGTTCTGCTCGGGCGGTCCGATGGAGGCAGGTAAGTGGAAGGGCGAGAACGCCGACCTGATTACCGCCATGATCAAGGGTGCCGACACCACCGTCTCCGACGATGAGATGAAGCAGATAGAGCAGTGCGCCTGTCCGGGTTGCGGAAGCTGTTCGGGTATGTTCACCGCTAACTCCATGAACTCCCTCACCGAGGCTATCGGTCTGAGTCTTCCCGGCAACGGCACCATCCTTGCCACCCACAAGAACCGCATCCAGCTCTTCAAGGACGCAGCTCGCCAGGTGGTGAAGAATGCGTATGCTTACTACGAGGACGGCGACGAGAGCGTATTGCCACGCAGCATCGCCACCCGTGAGGCCTTCCTCAATGCCATGACTCTCGACATCGCCATGGGCGGAAGTACCAACACCGTACTTCACCTCTTGGCTGTGGCACAGGAGGCTGGTGCAGACTTCAAGATGGAGGACATCGACCAGTTGAGCCGCAAGGTTCCCTGTCTCTGTATGTTGTCGCCCAATACTCAGAAATACAGTGTGCAGGAGTGCAACCGCGCTGGTGGCATCTTAGGTATCATGAACGAGCTGGACAAGGGCGGACTGATCCGCAAGGAGTGCAAGCGCGTGGACGGCAAGACATTGGGCGAGCAGTTGAAGAAATACTGCATTACAGGTTCGGAAATCGACCCTGAGGCAGACCGCATCTACCACAGTGCCCCCGGCAGGAAGTTCTCTACCCAGATGGGCAGCCAGGACGCACAGTGGGAGAGTCTCGATACCGACCGCGAGAACGGTTGCATCCGCAGTCTGGAGCATGCTTACACCAAGGACGGTGGCTTGGCTGTGCTCTTCGGCAACATCGCACAGAACGGTTGCGTGGTGAAGACCGCCGGTGTGGCTCCCGAGCTTTGGCACTTCGAGGGTCCAGCCGTATGCTTCGACTCCCAGGAGGATGCCTGCGAGGGAATCCTCGGCGGCAAGGTGAACTCCGGCGACTGCGTGGTCATTACCCACGAGGGGCCCAAGGGCGGTCCCGGTATGCAGGAGATGCTTTACCCCACATCCTACATCAAGAGCCGTCATCTCGGCAAGGAGTGCGCCCTCATCACCGACGGCCGTTTCTCCGGCGGTACGTCTGGCTTGAGCATCGGACACATCTCTCCCGAGGCTGCCGCTGGTGGCAACATCGGTAAGATCAAGGACGGTGACATCATCGTCATCGACATCCCCAGCCGTAGCATCAACGTGAAGTTGAGTGATGAGGAGCTGATTGCACGTCCACAGCAGCCCCTGAAGCGTAATAGGGTAGTGAGCAAGGCTTTGCGTGCTTATGCCCAGAGCGTTAGTTCGGCAGACAAGGGTGGCGTTCGTATCATAGACTAAAAATTTTTGTATTAAAGAATATGGCGATGGAGTTAAGGAATCCTTTTTGTTCCTTAACTCCTCAAAAAAAAGATAAAACAAGGTATAAATGGCAAAAGAAGTAATAACAGGAGCGGAAGCGTTGATGCGTTCCCTGAACGCCGAAGGGGTGAAGACCATCTTCGGTTATCCGGGGGGCAGCATCATGCCAGTATTTGATGCACTGTATGGTTACACGAGAGGAGAGAAGAAGATGTTCGACCACATCTTGGTACGTCACGAGCAGGCAGCTGCTCACGCAGCGCAGGGCTATGCCCGAGTCAGCGGCGAAGTGGGCGTCACACTCGTCACCAGTGGTCCTGGAGCTACTAACACATTGACGGGCATTGCCGATGCGATGATGGACTCCACGCCCATCGTTGTCATCGCCGGACAGGTGGGAACTCCTGCCCTCGGAACGGATGCTTTCCAGGAGGTAGATCTCGTGGGTGTTACGCAGCCCATCACCAAATGGGCTTACCAGATACGCCGTCCTGAGGACGTGGCATGGGCTGTGAGCCGTGCCTTCTATATCGCACGCAGCGGTCGTCCCGGTCCTGTTGTACTCGACTTTACCAAGAACGCACAGACCTCCACTTGCGAGTGGGAGCCTGCCAAGTGCGACAAGGTGACCTCCTACAATCCTTATCCCAAGATTGACGAGAAGGCTGTGGCTGAGGCTGCCGAACTCATCAACAACGCCAAGAAACCTTTCGCCCTCGTGGGTCACGGTGTGGAGTTGGGCGGTGCGCACAATGAGCTGATGGAGTTCCTGGAGAAGGCCGACATCCCTGCCGGCCGCACCTTGCTCGGTCTCTCGGCCCTTCCCAGCAACCACCCCCTGAACATGGGTATGCTCGGAATGCACGGTTCCTATGCCACCAACATGAAGACGCAGGAATGCGACGTGCTTATCGCCATCGGCATGAGATTCAGCGACCGCATCATTGGTGTTCCGTCCAAATACGCCAAGCAGGCGAAGATTATCCACCTCGACATCGACAAGTCTGAGATAGACAAGGTCATCAAGACCGACGTGGCTGTCATCGGCGACTGCAAGCAGAGTCTGCCCGCCATCACCCGTCTGCTCAACAAGAACGAGCACCGCCAGTGGCGTGACTCTTTCGACGAGTACCGGCAGATGGAGCAGGAGAAGGTGATCGAGAAAGACATCCATCCCACGGAGGGACCGCTCTTGATGGGCGAGGTGACCAACGTGGTGACGGAGGCTACCCACAACGAGGCAGTGCTCGTCAATGATGTCGGTCAGAACCAGATGATCAGCAGCCGTTACTTCAAGTTTACCAAGAAACTCAGCATCGTCACCAGCGGTGGCTTCGGTACTATGGGTTTCGGTCTCCCCGCAGCCATCGGCGCCACCTTCGGCGCACCCGACCGCACCATCTGCTGCTTCTTCGGCGACGGCGGCTTCCAGATGAACATCCAGGAACTCGGCACCATCATGGAGCAACAGGCTCCTGTGAAGATGATTCTCTTGAACAACAACTACCTGGGTAACGTGCGCCAGTGGCAAGACCTCATGTTCGGCGGCCGGCGCTCCTTCACCCACATGATGAATCCCCGTTATGCCGAGATAGCCAAGGCATACGGCATCCCTTACGACGTGGTAATCGACCGCAAGGACCTGAAGGAGAAGGTGGAGAAGATGGTCAGTACCAAGGGACCCTATCTCCTGGAGTGCGCCATCAAGGAAGACGAGGACATCGTGCCCATGACCCTGCCGGGAAAGAGTGTCGAGGAAATGCAGTTGGAACTTAACTATTAAGAAGATGGAGAATAATAACGACAAAAAATTATATACGTTGCTTGTTTACTCGGAGAACATCGCCGGTATCCTGAACCAGATTACCGCCGTGTTTACCCGCAGGCAGGTCAACATCGAGAGCCTGAACGTGTCTGCCAGCAGCATCAAGAACATCCACAAGTATACCATTACCGTGTGGAGTACCCCTGAGCAGATAGAGAAGATCAACAAGGCGATAGAGAAGAAAATCGACGTGGTGAGGAGCGACTACTACTCCGACGACCAGATTTTCATCCACGAGGTGGCACTCTTCAAGATTGCCACTCCCGTGTTGCTGGACAATCCCGAAGTGTCGCGCACCATCCGCAAGCACGATGCCCGCATGATGGAGGTGAACCCCACCTACAGCACGGTGCTTCTTGCGGGACTCACCGAGGACATTGCCGACCTCTTCCATCAGCTCAACAGCTTCGACTGCCTCTTGCAGTACACCCGCAGTGGTCGCATCGCTGTGACAAGGAGCTTCGACGAGCCCATCTCTGACTATCTGAAGGCACAGGCTGATGAGTAATAATGACACTTTGTTATTGAGTAAGGTAGGCCGCTATGAGTTCATGGCAGAGCCTTTCCATTGTGATTTCTCAAGTTGCCTCTTCATGGGCCACTTGGGAAATCATCTTTTGAATGCCGCCGACTTCCACAGCAACGACCGCGGCTATGGCATGAACTATCTCATGCCGCGCCACAAGACGTGGGTGCTGAGCCGTCTTGCCATCGAGATGGAGGAGATGCCGAAGTCGTACGGCAGGTTCTTCGTGGAGACCTGGGTGGAGAGTGCCATGAAATATTTCACGGCGCGCGACTTCAAGGTAGTGGGGAAGGACGGCAAGGTATACGGCTACGCCAAGAGTGTGTGGGCGATGATTGATACTGATACACGCCAGCCCGTCGACATCTTCGCCGTCCATGACGGACTCATCAGGGAATATCTCGACGGGGAGACGGAGTGTCCGATAGCCGCCAGCTCCCGGGTGAGGATTTCGCAGAACGCCGCCTTCGTACGCTCCATAGACACCTATTATAATGATGTGGACGTGAACGGGCACATCAACTCGGTGAAGTACATCGAACACATCCTCGACCTCTTCGACATCGACTATTTCAAGACCCACCGGCTGCAGAGATTCGAGATAGCCTATGTGGCGGAGAGCCACCAGGGCGACCGGCTCAACTTCTATCAGGAGCAAGTGGGGGAGGACGAATATTGCATAAAGATCACGAAAGTGTGCAAAAATAGCCCGGAAGAAGTGGAAGTTGTAAGAAGTAAGGCTAAATTTGTTAAAAACTGAAAGAAAAATTTTGTGATTTCATTTTAAATCATTACCTTTGCACCCGAATTAATAAAAACAAACCCAGTGCCGCTGTCTTGGACAGGCAGTGGACGGATCAAACAGGCTCTCTTTGGATAAGTGAAAGCTCGCATCCGTATGGATAAGTATAACCCGCGGCTCCACAACGGTGTCGCACAAAATTAAACAAATCAATTATGGCAGAAATGAATTTCGGTGGCGTAATGGAAACAGTTGTCACCAGTCATGAATTTTCATTGGAGAAAGCACGTGAAGTATTGAAGAACGAAACAATCGCTGTTATCGGTTACGGCATCCAGGGTCCTGGTCAGGCTTGCAACCTCCGCGACAATGGTTTCAACGTCATCGTCGGACAGCGTGAGGGTAAGACCTACGAGAAGTGTCTGAAGGACGGATGGGTTCCTGGCAAGACCTTGTTCTCTATCGAGGAGGCTGCTGAGAAGGGTACCATCATCTGTATGTTGCTTTCTGATGCCGGTCAGATTGCTTGCTGGCCAAAGATTAAGCCATACCTCACAGCAGGTAAGACTTTGTATTATTCACATGGTTTCGCTATCAACTGGAGCGACCGCACAGGCGTAGTTCCACCAAAGGATATTGATGTTATCATGGTAGCTCCCAAGGGCTCAGGTACTTCTCTCCGCACAATGTTCTGCGAGGGTCGTGGCTTGAACTGCTCTTACGCTGTTTACCAGGACGCTTCCGGCAAGGCTGAGGACAAGACTATCGCATTCGGTATCGGTATCGGTGCAGGTTACTTGTTCAAGACTACCTTCCAGCGTGAGGCTACATCCGACTTGACAGGTGAGCGTGGCTCTCTGATGGGTGCCATCGAGGGTTTGCTGGAGGCACAGTACGATGTGCTCCGCGAGAACGGTCACTCCCCATCTGAGGCTTTCAACGAGACTGTTGAGGAGCTGACACAGAGCCTTGGTCCGCTCTTCGGCGAGAAGGGTATGGACTGGATGTACGCTAACTGCTCTACCACAGCTCAGCGTGGTGCTCTTGACTGGGCTCCCCGTTTCCGTGAGGCTATCAAGCCTGTTATGGAGTGGCTCTACTACTCTGTCAAGACAGGTAACGAGGCTCAGATTTCCATCGACAAGAACTCTCAGCCCGACTATCGTGAGAAGCTGAACGCTGAACTTGAGGCTATGCGCAACAAGGAGATGTGGCAGGCTGGCGTTACAGTACGCAAACTTCGTCCAGAGAACAACTAATTTTTTTCTCGTACATAATGTTGGAAAGGGAACGGATCGTGATGGTTCGTTCCCTTTTCGGCTTTTTTTGTTTTTATGCCCTTCTTGGGCTATACCTGTTTCAGTTAAAGACAAACCATATATAGTTTGCGCCCCGTAAGTATTATATTTACGAAGCGTAAGTACCATAGATACGGGGCGTAAATACCATAGTTGCGATGGCTAAATAGGATACTTGTCCACGCAGAGTGTTTTCTTTGCTAAATATAAAGGTAGGAACCGTCGATGTGTATGCGATTTTCTGCTATCAGATATTCTAAGGCTTCGTCAATCAGTTGGCTGGGCAATGTTATCCGGCGCAGTTCGGTGACGAAATGCCGCTGCTTGTCGCTCAGTAACTGCAGGATGGCTTCCTTTGCCTGCTCCGCTTCCTTCCTCTCGTCGGCACCTTGTGGCTTGTAGCTCAGGCACACATCGCATTGGCGGCAGTCCTTTTGGGATTCCTCGCCAAAGTATCGGAGAAGTTGACGTGAACGGCAAACATTATGGTTCAGGGCATACTGGAGCATACCTTCGATTCGCTTGATGTATTGTGTTCGCCTGGAATCCCACGCCTCCGGGGTGATGATGACCTTGACACCGTCTACGCGGTCGCGGGTGTAGGTGATATAGGGAATCTTGCGCTGGGGGATGAAGTTGACAATGTGTCTGGCAGACAAGTTCTTGAGAATCGTGTACACCAGTTGCACGGAGAGGTCTGTCTGGTGGGCGATGAGACTTTCGTCAATGTATACGAAGTCGGTGAAGAGTCCGCCATAATTGCGCAGCAGGGCGGTGATGACGGCGTCTTCGTTGGGTGTGAGGTTGTCGAGCTGGTACAGTTCGTTCCGTCCCAGCGGGAATGTCAGGCGTGCCTTTCCGTCGGGATTGTCCTCGTAGTGCAGGTAGCCGCAGTGTTCCAGGATGCGGAGTGCCGAATCTACCTTGGTGGGGAAGAACTTGAATATGTAGCAGAATTTTTCGATGTTGAACTCGAAGGTCTTGCCGCAGCCGCTCGCCACGCCTATCTGGAAGAAATAGGCGAGCCGCTCGTAGATGTCCCTGATGAGTTCCTTCTCCGGGAACGTGTCGTCGATGCGCTTCTTGAGTTTCCTTTCGTCGCTGTTGTCGTAGAGCAGCACCGCGTACGATTTCTCTCCGTCCCTTCCCGCCCTTCCCGCTTCCTGGAAATAGGCTTCGAGCGAGTCGGGGCAGTCGATGTGGATGACCATTCTCACGTCGGGTTTGTCTATGCCCATTCCGAAGGCGTTGGTTGCCACCATTACTCTCACCTCGTCGCTCTGCCATGCCTTCTGTCGCTCGTCCTTGACGGCAGGGTCGAGACCGGCATGATAGAAGGTGGCGGAGATGCCGCTTTGGTTGATGAGCTCAGCCATCTCCTTGGTGCGTTTCCTGCTTCTGGCGTAGACGATTGCAGAACCTTTCACGCATTGCAGGATATGGATCATTTCGTGTTGCTTGTCGCTCACAGTACGGACGATATAGGCGAGGTTCTTGCGTTCGAAGCTCATCTTGAACACGTTCTTCTCTCCAAAGTGGAGCTGTTCCTGGATGTCGTCCACCACCTCCGGGGTGGCGGTGGCGGTGAGGGCAAGGATGGGAATGCCGGGCTTCAGGTTCCTGATGTCGGCTATCTTGAGGTAGGAGGGCCGGAAGTCGTAGCCCCACTGGCTGATGCAGTGGGCTTCGTCTACGGTGATGAAGCTCACGTTGATGTGGCGCAGCTTGGTCTGGAAGATGTCTGTGCCCAAACGCTCCGGCGACACATAGAGAATCTTCACGCCGCCGAAGATGCAGTTTTCGAGGATTTGTACGATCTCGCTCCTCGACTTGCCGGAGTAGATGGCATCGGCGAGGATGCCGCGCTGCTTGAGGTGCTGCACCTGGTCTTTCATCAGGGCTATCAGGGGGGTGATGACGATGCAGACACCCTCCTGGGCGAGGGCGGGCACCTGGAAGGTGATGGATTTTCCTCCGCCCGTGGGCATCAGTCCGAGGGTGTCCTTTCCGCTGGCGATACTTTCGATGATGTCTCTCTGTATGCCGCGGAAGTCGGGATAGCCCCAGTATTGTCGCAAAATATCTTGAAAACGGTCTGCCATGTATGTGGGTCTTGTACAGGGGAAGGTCAGCCCTCGTTGGGGCGGATGTCCTCTATCTGTAGTTGCACTTGGTTCTTCTTGAACACATTGTCCTCCAGGGTGTAGGCGATGTCGAAGCTGCGTTTGCTCTTGATGTATCGGGCGGCGGCACTCTGCCCGAAGGCGATGCCGTTGACCACGCTGCTTGACTTCGAGTCCACCAGTTCCAGCTTGATGTGCTCCTGTTCTCTGCCCACCACCTTGCTCGTGCCGTAGTCATATACCCTGTTGGTGCAGAATACTGGCTTCTGGTTGCTGGGTCCGAAGGGCGAGAACCGCTTCAGGTCGTTGTGCAGGTGCTTGGTGATGTCCTTGAAGTCGATGACGGCATCGATGTTGAGAATTGCCTCCGTCTGTTCGGGTGCGATATGTTCCTCCACATATTTCTGGAAGCGGTCACGGAACTCCTTGACGTGTTCCCATCTCAGGCTGAGCCCCACGGCATAGGTGTGTCCGCCGAAGTTGGTCAGCAGGTCGCGGCAGCTCTTGATGGCGGAGTATACGTCGAAGCCTGTCACGCTGCGTGCCGACCCCGTCGCCATCTCGCCGTCCTTGGTCAGTACCACGGTGGGGCGGAAATAGATTTCCGCCAGTCGTGAGGCGACGATGCCGATGACCCCCTTCTTCCATCCCTCGTCATAGAGCACGATGCTGGAGTTGTGCTTCTGGCTCTCCAGTCGCGAGACGATGCCGTTGGCTTCCTCGGTCATCTGTTTGTCGATGTCCTTGCGTTGCTCATTGTACTCGTTGATGTGCTTTGCCATACGGAGGGCGGAGGCGAAGTCGCGTTCCACGAGCAGGTCCACGCTCAGTTTTCCGTTCTCCATCCGGCCGGAGGCGTTAATCCGGGGACCGATCTTGAACACGATGTCACTCATGGAAATCTCGCGCCCGTTCAGACCGCAGATGTCTATGATGGATTTCAGTCCGACGCTGGGGTTCGTGTTGAGTTGCTTCAGACCATGGAAGGCGAGGATGCGGTTCTCATCCACCACCGGCACGATGTCGGCTGCGATGCTCACGGCACAGAAGTCGAGCAGCGGGATGAGTCGTGAGAAGGGGATGCCGTTGTCCTTGGCGAATGCCTGCATGAACTTGAACCCCACGCCACAGCCACAGAGGTGCTTGAAGGGGAACGGGTCGTCGGGACGCTTGGGATTCAGGATGGCAACAGCCGGCGGCATCACCTCGTCGGGGACGTGGTGGTCGCATATGATGAAATCTATGCCAAGGCTCTTGGCATACTCTATCTCCTTGATGGCCTTGATGCCGCAGTCAAGGATGATGATCAGTTTGACACCTGTCTCATGGGCGAAGTCTATTCCTTTCTTGCTCACTCCGTAGCCCTCGTCGTAGCGGTCGGGTATGTAGTAGTCGATGCTGGAATAGAATTGCTGCAGAAACTTGTAGACCAGTGCCACGGCGGTGCATCCGTCTACGTCGTAGTCGCCATAGACCAGGATGCGCTCCTTGCGTCCCATGGCATCGTTCAGACGGTCCACCGCCACGTCCATGTCTTTCATCAGGAAGGGGTTGATCAGGTCGGCGAGCTGGGGACGGAAGAACCTCTTTGCCGCTGATTCCGTGGTGATGCCTCTTTGGATGAGGAGCTGTCCTAAGATGGGACTGATGCTTAGTTTGTCGCCGAGTTCCTTGGCTGATTTCTGCTGGTCTTGTGTAGGTGTTTCATAATTCCATTTAAAATGCATTTTATATTTTTTTATTTTGGGGGTAAAGGTACAAAAATAAAATGAGATAAAGGCATATTTTAAATGAAAATAACAAAATCGGGTGTCAGATTGCCGGTAAAATACCCAAAAAGGGTGACGGAACCATGTGGTTCTGTCACCCTTCTATGAATTGTGGAAACAAATGACACCTGTTCGTTTAGATGCCCAATTTCTTGCGGATGTCCTTGGGGATGGCGTTCTTGTTCACCATGAAGTCCATGGTCTTGTAGGCTACGAATGCCTTGGTCATGTACCAAGTGCCCTTGTAGTCGCCATACTCGCCCCAGGAGTTCTTCACCATATAGTACTCCTTGCCGTTCTGGTCCTTGGCGATGCCGTAGATGTGCATACCGTGGTCATCGGTGGTCTCCCAGTTGTCGAAAGCCTCCTGGCGCATCGCCTGTGTGGGAACCACCTCGGGAGCGTTCACGCCGAGGGAGTCGAACTTCTCCTTCTTCTCGTCCTTGGAGAGTTTGAACCAGTGGTCTGCATCTGTGCCTGCCATGGAGCGCACCTTCTTCACGTCGTAGGCGATGCCGAGACCCTTGCGTGTGAAACCGTCCTCTGTCACGTCACCGCCCCAGGCGATGGTGTAACCGTTATTCACGGCATTGTCGATGATCTTGCAGAGGTCTTCCATCGGCACGTTGTAGCTCAACGGCCAACGCCAGTTGTCCTGTACCTCCACGGCGAACTTGCTCCACATGGGGTGGTGGGTATAGCTGGTGATGGTCACATAGTCGTCGAGGTTCAGGCCGAGGCTCTGGCAGAAGGTCTGCGGAGTGTACTGCTTGCCCTGGTAGGTGAACTTCTCCGGTGTCTTGCCGATATAGGAGTCGATGATGCCCTGCAGACCGCTCTTCCAGGCTGTGGAGATCTTCTTGGCGTTGCTCTTTGCCACTGCCTCCACATAGGGAGTCATCACGTCGAAGAACTCACCGAAGTTGGCGAGTGAGTCGCCTGTCAGTGTGCCGGGTGCCGGCATGGCATCCTCGGGCACGATGCCATAGTGTTGCAGGGCGTAGAGTACGTCGTAGGCACTGCCGCCCTGTGAGAAGCTCACGTCGCCGTGCATTCTCACTGCCAAAGTGGCACGGTCCATATATGTCTTGTTGGCAACGAACATCTCGCTCAGGTCGTATGTCTTGCCGGTGTTCTTCAGAATCTCGCTCTCAAAGTAGCTCAGTGTGGAATAAGCCCAGCACGTACCGCTGCGGTTCTGGTCCTTGACGCTTGTGATGGGGTTCTGCTTCACTACGGTGAACACGGGCTTGTTCTTTGCAATCGCTGCGGAATCCTTAGCCGTCTTTGCGTTTACGCCTGTGGCAACCAATGCCATCAATGCGAGGATGAATGTTTTCTTCATGAATGTCTTCTCCTTATAAATTAATAATGTTGTTGTCCTGTCTGGTTGATTTCTCTCTTCTCTTACTTGTAGGCTGCCATGTATTCCTCCACGTCCTTGGGGTGGTAGGGGATGCGGTCCTTGCCGATGAAGCGGCAACCGTCGCTCGTGATGAGTACATCGTCCTCGATGCGGATGCCTCCGAAGTCCTTGTAGGTGTCGAGCTTGTCGAAGTTCAGGAACTCTGCGCAGTGTCCCTTCTCCCTCCACTCGTCGATGAGGGCGGGGATGAAGTAGATGCCCGGCTCGTCGGTCACGACGAAGCCCTCCTGCAGGCGGCGGCCCATACGCAGGCAGTTGGTACCGAATTGCTCCAGGTTGGGTCTTGTCTCCTCGTCGAAGCCCACGTTGATCTGGTCGAAGCTCTCCATGTCGTGCACGTCCATTCCCATCATGTGCCCCAGTCCGTGGGGCAGGAACATGGCGTGGGCACCGGCTCTTACGGCTTCCTCGGTGTCGCCTTTGGCGAGTCCTAATTCCTTCAGGCGATTGAACATCAGGCGACACACGCCGAAGTGAACGTCAGCGTATTTCACGCCGGGCTTTGCCATCTCAAGCGTATAGTCGTGGCAAGCCTCCACGATGGAGTAGATTTCCAGCTGGCGCTGGCTGAACTTGCCGTTCACGGGCATGGTGCGAGTGTTGTCGGAGCAGTAGTTGTTGACAGTCTCGGCACCTGCGTCGCAGAGTACGAGCCTTCCAGCTTCCAGCTTGTTGAGTGAGGGTGCCCCGTGCATGATTTCGCCGTGCTGGCTGAAGATGGTGGGGAAACTCTCCATGGCTCCGTATGAATGGGCGATGCCGCAGAGCTGTCCGGCGATGTATTTCTCCGTCACGCCGGGCTTCACCAGCTGCATGGCGGTGGTGTGCATCTTGTAGCCGATGACGGCGGCGCGTTCCAGCTCCTCAATCTCCTCGGCGGTCTTGGTGGAGCGCATCTTCACCACGGCATTGATGAGGTCGATGGATGCCTCCTCCTTCTGCTGGTTGGGATGGATGCCGAGCAGGTCGAATATCTGGAGCTTGATGTCGTAGCGGTAGGGGGGAAGGAAATGAATCTTGCGCTTCTTCGACATGGCATCGTTGCAGATGGTCTTCAGCGACTTCATGGGCACTGAACTGTTCACGCCCACTTGCTCTGCGAGGTTGTGTACGCAAGCCACGCTGCCGAACCATACGATGTCTTCTATGTCGATGTCGTCGCCCACGAGTGTCTCGATGTCGTTGTCCACGTCGATGACTCCCACCAGACCGTCTCTGTTCTGTCCGAAATAATAGAGGAAAGAGGAGTCCTGGCGGAAAGGTGAATATCCGTTGCTGGGATAGTTGCATGGCGACTCGTTGTTGCCGAAAATCAGAATCACGCCGCTTCCTACGAGCTTTTTCAGCTCCTGGCGACGCTGGATGTAAGTTTCCTTGCTAAACATATTTTTAGAAATTTGCTTTATTTTGCTGCAAAGTTAGTTATTTTTTCGCAAAAAAGCATTATCTTTGCAATCAAAATTGCATATTTGATGCGAATTTATAAATAATTAATAGTCTTTGGCTGCAAATTGTGGCTTTTGACGGTCAAAAAACAGAAAAATGATATGAGATTGATGAGAAATACGGGACTTGTGTTGGAAGGTGGCGGAATGAGGGGTGTCTTCACGAGTGGCGTGCTGGATGCCTTCATGAAGCACGACTTATATTTCCCCTATGTCGTGGCGGTGTCGGCGGGTGCCTGCAACGGGATGTCCTATTTCAGCCGGCAGCCGCGCCGTGCCCGTATCTCGAACATAGACTACCTGGCGCGCTACCAGTATATCGGTTTGCGCCATCTGGTGACGCAGGGGTGCATCTTCGACAGGAAACTGCTCTACGACAAGTTCCCCAACCAGTTGCTCCCCTTCGACTTCGACACGTTCTTCAAGAACGACGGCACTTTCGAGATGGTCACCACGAACTGTCTCACGGGGCAGGCGATGTATCTCTCGGAGCGTCACGACCGCCAGCGGGCACTCGACATCGTGCGTGCCTCCAGCAGTTTGCCGTATGTCAGCAAGATAGTGACAGTGGACGGCATCCCGATGCTTGACGGCGGTATCGCCGACAGCATTCCCGTGCAGCGTGCCTTTGACATGGGGCATGAGCATAATGTGGTGATATTGACGCGCAACAAGGGTTGGCGTGATACCGGAAAGGACCGGAAGATACCTTATCTATATAAAAACTATCCCCGTCTCCGTGTGGCGTTGAGCCATCGCCACAAGTCCTACAACGAGCAGATTCAGTTGGTGGATGACCTGGAGGCGGCGGGCAAGATTACCTGCATCCGTCCTGTCCGTCCGTTGGAAGTGGGGCGCATCGAGAAAGACATTGACAAGCTGGAGCGTCTCTATGAGGAGGGATTTTCCCTCGGGGAGGAGTTTTGCCGGGAATACGAGATGAAATGAGATACATGGATGTTGTAGAACAATTACTTTTGACTATAACATGAAAGACCAACGCACGTACGTTGTAGGATGAGGTATAGCCTCGCTGGTCAGTGAGGTATACCTTCGTTGGCAGATGAAGTATAGCCTCGAAGTGCATTGACGTATAGCCTCGTTCTTTTTTGCCAATCGGGTAGAATCTTATTTCAGTAAGTCCGGTCGCAGACGCTGGGTACGTTCCATCGCCTGGTCCAGTTCCCATTGTCTGATTTTCGCCTCGTTGCCGCTCAGCAGAATCTCCGGCACCTCCCAGCCCTTGTAGTTGGCGGGACGGGTGTAGATGGGGGCGGCGAGGATGTCGTCCTGGAAACAGTCGGAGAGGGCACTCTGCTCGTCACTGATGACACCGGGCACCAGACGGATCACGGCATCGGCGATAATCGCCGCCGCCAGTTCACCGCCCGTCAGCACATAGTCGCCGACGGAAATCTCGCGGGTGATGAGGTGGTCGCGCACACGCTGGTCGATGCCCTTGTAGTGGCCGCAGAGGATGATGAGGTTGCCCTGCAGCGACATCTCGTTGGCAATCTTCTGGTTGAAGGTCTCGCCGTCGGGCGACACATAGATGACATCATCATACTCCCTCTCTGCCTTGAGGGCTGAGATGCAGCGGTCGATGGGTTCGCATTGCATCACCATCCCGGCACTTCCTCCATAGGGATAGTCGTCCACGCGTCTCCATTTGTCTAAGGTGTAATCACGCAAGTTGTGCAGATGAATCTCTGCGAGACCCTTCTTCTGGGCACGTGCCAGGATGGACTCGCCTACGAATCCCTCCAGCATTTCGGGCAAAACGGTAATGATGTCTATTCTCATAATAGCTGCAAAGGTAGTGGAAATGCCGGTATTATGCAATTTATTTAACACAAAATTCACTAAAATGCGTTTTTTCTCCATCTGTTACATGATTCTGTGTCTTTGGTCTCACTCATTCTGCACTGTACCAACACCGTACTTGCACACTGGGAAAGGCATATTTAAAGATATACCAAAGATATGCTAAGGCGTGGTTTGAACTGTATATCCCACGAATGTGGTATTGCTCATGTGGGGGGAATCCCGTATCTTTGCAACAGCTTTCAGGAATGTAATCCATTAAAAAGAATATTGCGTATGAATAGACTGTTTAGAGTGTTGTCCTTGGTGATGGGACTTGTGGTTTGTTGCCCGTTTTATTATAAGGTATACGCGTGTACCTCTGTTTTGGTGTCGGGTAAGGTGTCCAAGGACGGGAGACCGTTCATTCTGAAGAACCGGGATACCCGTTCGCTCGACAACCTCATCATGCAGGTGAAGGGAGAGAAGTACAGGTACATCGCAGTGGTGGCTGCCGACGACTCCCTGCCCGAGAGCGTTTGGTCGGGGCATAACGAGAAAGGGTTTGCCATCATCAACACTGCCGCCTATAACCTCAACGGCGACATGAAAGTCAGCGATGAGCGCGATGGCATGATTATGAGGAGGGCATTGGAGATTTGCGCCAACGTGAAGGATTTCGAGAACCTGATAGACACCATCCGTCCCCGCTACTCCAACTCCAACTTCGGCGTGATTGACGCAGAGGGAGGCTGTGCCTATTACGAGGTCGGCGTGAAGCAGTGGCGGAAGTTCGATGCCAACGACCCGAATGTGGCACCCTATGGCTATCTGGTCAGGACGAATCACGGGCTGAGCGGCGACAGGACGATGGACGCTGGCGTGGAGCGATACATGGCCATCAACAAGTACATGACGCAGGCATCCTTTTCCAATTCCCTGGATGCCGTGAGCATCCTGCGCACGGTGCCGAGAATCCTGAGGCATGGACTGGCCGACATCGACTTGCATGACTTGGAACCTGAGGACGGCACGCAGCAGAAGTTCTTCCCGTTCATCGACTTCATCCCTCGCTACCTCACTGCCTCCGCCGAGCTGATTCAGGGAGTGAGGAAAGGAGAAGACCCTCTGAACACGGTGGGGTGGAACATCATCGGCTCGCCCTTGGCGACAGTCGCCATTCCCCTGCTGGTCACACCGTCGGGCAAACTGCCCAGTGTCGTGCTGCGGGGAGAGGACGGTGCGAGCAAGTTGTGCCACTATGGTCTCAAGCTGAAGGAAAGGCTCTTTCCCCTGCGGACGAAGAGCAGGGAGAACTATATCGACATCGCCCAGCTCATCAACAAGAAAGGGACGGGCATCCTGCAGGTGATAGAGCCGATAGAGAGCGAGGTCGTCGCCCGGGGCGAAGAGATGATCCGCAAGGTGCGAACGGCAAAGAATTATCCGGTCAAGGAGGTGGATGCCTATTACAAATGGGTGGATGAGTTTATTGTCAGCAAATATCACGAAAGTTTTGGACTTTAGAAGCCAATGGCGTACAATAAAGTATAAATATGCGACATTTTTATCAAATAATCCGAAAATATAGAACAAAATGATAAAAAATGGTCTACGAACACTACGATTTGAAAAATAATTCGTATATTTGCAAGCAGAATAATTTTAAATTAGTGAATAGGATGATACTGGACATTGAAATGCTGAGGAGCTTTTACGCTTCGTATTCGGATAATGTGGCCCAAGCTAAGGCTACGGTGAAACGACCTCTTACTTACGCCGAGAAGGTTCTTTTCGCACATCTTTACAATCCGTCGGAATTGCGCCCATATAAAAGAGGTGTAGAGTATGTTGACTTCCGTCCCAACCGTGTGGCGATGCAGGATGCCACTGCCCAGATGGCACTCCTCCAGTTCATGAACGCCGGCAAGGACAAGGTGGCGGTGCCCGCCTCCGTGCATTGCGACCACTTGATCCGTGCTGACGTGGGTGCCACGCTGGACTTGCCCGAGGCTTGCAAGACCAACAAGGAGGTGTACGACTTCCTCAGTTCCGTATCACAGAAATACCACATCGGCTTCTGGGGACCGGGAGCCGGAATCATCCATCAGGTGGTGCTTGAGAACTATGCCTTCCCGGGCGGCATGATGGTGGGAACAGACTCCCACACACCCAATGCCGGAGGTCTCGGTATGGTGGCAGTGGGCGTGGGCGGCGCAGATGCTGTCGACGTACTCACCGGTCAGCCTTGGGAACTGAAAATGCCCCGACTCATCGGTGTGCATCTCACAGGCAAGCTCTCTGGATGGGCTACCCCTAAGGATGTGATCCTCGAAATCCTCGGCATCCTCACCGTTAAGGGCGGCACCAATGCCATCCTTGAGTATTTCGGTGAGGGTCTCGACAGCATATCTACCACTGGCAAGGCTACCATCTGTAATATGGGTGCCGAGTTGGGAGCCACTTGCTCCATCTTCCCCTTCGACGCGAACGCTGAGGAATATCTCCGCAAGACAGGACGCGAGGAGATTGCGGAGCTTGCCCTGAAGAATGCTGCTGAACTCCGCGCCGATGACGAGGTGCTCGCCCATCCTGCCGAGTACTACGACCAGATCGTGGAAATCGACCTCTCCAAGGTGGAGCCGCACCTGAACGGTCCGTTCACTCCCGATGCAGCCACTCCCATTTCACAGATGAGGGAGAAGGGTTCTGCCAACGACTATCCAATGGCGGTGGAAGTGGGACTGGTGGGCAGTTGCACCAACTCTTCGTACCAGGATCTCGCCCGTGCCGCCAGCATCGCCCGCCAGGCATACGAGAAAGGCATCGACGTGAAGGGACAACTCATCATCAACCCCGGTTCGGAGCAAATCCGTTACACCGCCGAGCGTGACGGCATCCTCGACGACTTCAAGAAGATAGGTGCCCTGATTATGACCAACGCGTGCGGTCCTTGCATCGGACAGTGGAAGCGTCATACTGACGACAACACCCGCAAGAATGCCATTGTCACCTCTTTCAATAGAAACTTCCGCCGCCGTGCTGACGGCAACCCCAATACGTTTGCCTTCATCGGCAGCCCGGAGTTGACCGTGGCACTGACCATCGCCGGTCGTCTCGACTTCAATCCTGCCACCGATACCTTATTGGATAAGGATGGCAACAGCGTAAAACTTGACGCGCCGGCGGGCGATACCTTCCCTCCCAAGGGATTCGCCGTGGAAGACAAGGGCTTCATCGCACCGAGCGACGAGAACGCCGGTGTGGAGGTGGTCATCGCTCCCGACAGCAACCGCCTGCAGAAACTGGCCCCCTTTGCACCCTGGGATGGCAACGACCTGATGGACATGCCGTTGCTCATCAAGACGGAAGGCAAGTGTACCACCGACCACATCTCCATGGCAGGTCCTTGGCTGAAGTTCCGCGGACACCTGCAGAACATCTCCGACAACCTACTGATGGGAGCCGTGAACGCCTTCAATGGCGAGAGCAACAAGGTGAAGAACCAACTCACTGGCGAATATGTGGAGGTTTCCACTGCCGCCAAGGCATACAAGGCTGAGGGTATCAGCAGTATCGTGGTGGCTGAAGACAACTACGGCGAGGGCTCTTCCCGTGAGCATGCAGCCATGGAGCCCCGTTTCCTCAACGTGAAGGTGATTCTCTCCAAGAGCTTTGCCCGCATCCACGAGACCAACCTCAAGAAGCAGGGAATGCTCGCCTTGACCTTCTGCGACAAGGACGATTATAATAAGGTACAGGAAGACGACCGTATCTCGCTCACTGGTCTGAAGGACTTCGCTCCGGGCAGCCATCTCACCGTCACCCTCGAGCACAAGGATGGCACAGAGGAGAGCTTCGAGGTGGAGCATACCTATAATGATACACAGATAGCATGGTTCAAGGCAGGTTCTGCACTCAACTATGCGGCAAAAAACAAGTAAGCTTATGAACAAGGAATATTTGATATACAAGCTAAGCGATGAGGTAAAGAACTCATGCAAGATAGACAAGGACGCGTTCAAGAAGTTCAATGTGAAGCGCGGACTCCGCAACGAGGACGGCTCCGGTGTGCTGGTCGGACTGACTAATATCGGTAACGTCGTGGGCTATGAGCGTGATGTCGATGGCAAGCTGGTGCCTACTGAAGGCAAGCTCTACTATAGAGGATATGAGCTGGACGACCTTGTGACTCCGCTCCTGAAGGAGAAACGTTTTGGTTTCGAAGAGGTGGCGTTCCTGTTGCTCTCGGGGCAGTTGCCCGACAAGGAGGAGTTGCAGGCTTTCCGCGAGTTGCTTGTCGACAACATGCCGCTCGATCACCGTACCATCACCCACATCATCGAGTTGGAAGGCTCCAATATCATGAACATTCTGGCGCGTTGCGTACTGGAAATGTACACCTTCGACCCGAACCCCGACGACATCAGCCGCGACAACCTGATGCGTCAGGGCATCGAGCTGATAGCCAAGTTCCCGACCATCATCGCCTACGCATACAACATCTATCGCCACTCCGTGCAGGGCAGAAGTCTCCATATCCGTCATCCGCGCGAGAATCTCGGAATCGCAGAGAACTTCCTCTTCATGATGAAGCACGAGAACTATTCCGAGTTGGATGCCCGTATGCTCGACCTGCTGCTCATCATCCAGGCAGAGCATGGCGGTGGTAACAACTCCACCTTCACCGTGCGCGTCACCTCGTCCTCTCGCACCGACACCTATAGCTCCATTGCCGCAGGCATCGGAAGTCTGAAGGGTCCGTTACACGGTGGTGCCAACATCAAGGTCATCAATATGTTCCATCACCTGAAGGAGGCCATCAAGGACTGGACGAACGTCAATGAACTGGACCTTTACCTGAAGCGTATGCTCAACAAGGAGGCTTACGACAAGACCGGTCTCATCTATGGCATCGGCCACGCTGTGTACACTCTGAGCGACCCCCGTGCCGTGGAGCTGAAGAGACTCGCTGGCGAACTCGCCAAGGAAAAGGGTAGGGAAGAGGAGTATGAGTTCCTGAAACTCATTGAGCAGGAAGGTATCAAGATGCTGATGGAACATCGTGGTGGCAGCAAGCCTGCCTGTGCCAACCTCGACTTCTACAGCGGTTTCATCTATGAGATGATAGGTTTGCCACAGGAAATCTACACGCCCATCTTCGCCATGGCGCGTATCGTGGGATGGACTGCCCACCGCATTGAGGAACTCAACTTCGAGGGCCGCCGCATCATTCGTCCTGCCTACAAGAATATCTTGGGTGAGTTGGGCTATACACCTTTGGAAGATAGGTAAGGGTAGGGGGGGGATTTGTCCCTACTTTCTCTACTTTTTAAAGAAAAAATAAAAAAAGTAAGAGAAAAATTTGGTGGAACAAAATATTTGTAGTACCTTTGCAACCGCAAATCAGAAATGAGGCTTTGCGATGAAACGCAAGGTATTGCAAACGGGGTGTAGCGCAGCCCGGTAGCGCTCCTGGTTTGGGACCAGGTGGTCGCAGGTTCGAATCCTGTCGCCCCGACAAAAAGCTAAGAAGATGGTATCTTCTTAGCTTTTTTGCTATAAGGGAAAAACGACTTGTTTTTAGGAAAGGTAATTCATTTTAAAAGGTATACAAGCATGATTATTACGATTGCGCGCCAATGTGGATGTGGCGCAGTGCATGTCGGCAAGTTGCTGGCAGAGCATTATGGTATCCCTTTCTACACGAGGAAGAACTTGCTGGAAATGGCAAGCGAGCGTGGTGTACTGGAAGAGATGGAGGCGTTCTTCGACGAACGACCTGTAGACGAACTGCTCTTTGCGATGTCTTCCTTTGGAGACAACCGCAAAGAACTCAACGAGAAACCGCTCCGCACGTTGGCAGAGATGATCGGCGACGAGGATTGCATTATCATCGGGCGTTGTGGCAATTACATCTTCCGTGAGCGCAAGGACTTGGTTTCAGTATTCCTTCATGGTAACGAACACGACCGCATCGTCGACATCCAGCAAGAGCAAGGTCTCTCCTGGGATGATGCCAAGGAGTTTGTGGAACACGCCGACGACTGCCGCGAGGCTTACCACAAGTATTATACAGGACTGGTGTGGGGCGATGCCGCCGACTACGACATCTGTCTTGACTGTACCCGACTGGGCACCGAAATGACAGCAGACATGATAGAGACTTATGTAAAGGAGATAGGACGATGAAATACCTCATACAGTTTTTGATTATCATTGCTTTCTCGTTCTTGGGAGAGCTGTTGCATTATTGTTTGCCCTTGCCGATACCTGCAAGTATCTATGGCATAGTAGTATTGTTTATTGCCTTGGAGATGAAATGGATCAAGGTGAAGGACATCCGTGAGACGAGCGGTTTCCTGATAGCCATCATGCCTGTCATGTTCATCCCTGCAGCAGTGGGACTGATGGACTCCTGGGAGTCGATCGGCAGCCATTGGCTGCAGTATATTGTGGTCACGGTGCTGAGTACGTTTGTCGTGATGGCGGTGTCGGGCTGGTTCACGCAGTTTGTAATCCGTAGAGGAAAGGAGGCTGGCAAATGATTCCCGTTTTTCAAGATTCCGTATTCTTCGGCGTGCTGGTGAGTCTGGCATCTTACAGCATAGGACTCGCCCTGAAGATCAAGACCGGCTGGTCATTGATGAACCCATTGTTGATTTCCATCATCCTGGTGATTTGCTTCCTGCTCCTGACAGGTGTCGATTATCCCACTTATAGCGCAGGAGCCAACTGCATCAGCTACCTCCTCACGCCGGCGACCATCTGTCTCGCCGTGCCGCTCTACCAGCAGGTGGAGTTGTTGAAGAAGAACTACAAGGCTGTGATGTTGGGCATTCTTTCAGGAGTGCTGGCGAGCTTGTGTTCCGTGTTGCTGTTGGCAATACTTTTCCATTTCGACCACGCCTCCTATGTCACCTTCCTGCCCAAGTCCATCACGACGGCGATAGGCATCGGTGTGTCTGAGGAGTTGGGAGGCCATGTCTCCGTCTCCGTGGTGGTCATCATCATTACGGGTGTGCTGGGCAATATCTTTGCAGAGAAGTTCCTGAAAATCATAGGTATAAAAGAACCGATAGCCAAGGGAATAGCCATCGGTTGCTCATCTCATGCCTTGGGCACTGCCAAGGCGATGGAGATGGGAACGATAGAAGGTGCGATGAGCAGCCTTTCTATCGTGGTATGTGGTGTGATGACGGTGATAGGTGCGACCCTATTCTCCTACATTCACTTTTGACATATTGAGGGAGGACACCTTTCCTTCGGGAGAAACGACTCCGTTGATCTTGAAGAGGTGTTCTGCCTTTGTTCCGTCGTTGAGGTCTACGTCCTGGCGGGCGGAGAACTGTACCTGATATTCGTACTCATTGACGCCCACCTCGCGCTTCTTGATCTGGTAGTCGTTGTTGATGTACCAGTTCATGTTGATCACATTGTCCTTGTAGAGTTTTTCCATGAAGGTGATCACGTCGGCTTTCGTGGCAGAGCTTTTTCCGAGCAATGACGAGAGAACATCCTCGCAGGCATCGGTGAGACCGTTGCTGTCATGCGAGTTGATTGCCATGAAGAACTTGCGGAAGATGGCACTTACCATCTCTTTCTCCTCGGGCTGCAAGTCGCGTCCCTTTACCTTTTTCAGTGCATTCTCTGCCTCCTCGATGTGCGAGCCGTCGGCATGTGCGTTGAGGTAGGCCTGATAGCTGTCGGCAGTGTCCTGGTTCTTGGCGAACGCCCAGTCGATGGAATCCAACTTGTTGACAGCCTCTTGCTTGTGGGGACTGTCGGGATATTGGTTCAAGTAAGCCTGCAGTGCCTCTTTGGAACCGCTGACGAGTGCGTTGGTCCAGTCTGCGTCACCCTGCTTGATGATTGCCAGGTGAGCCTGGATGGAGTCGATGTGCTCTTGGGGAGCGTCCTTGTAGATGTCGAGGTAGCTCTGCAAGTCCATGGCATTGGAGCTGCGCATGGCAAACTCGTAGGCCTCCGCCTCCTTGTTCTTGTTGGCATTGTCGTAGAAGTAGTACAGGATGCCGCATACGATGACGGCGAAGACGAACGACAGGATGAGGACTGGACGGTTCGACTTCTTGTGGGGCTGCGCCTGAGTGGGTGGTGGAGGTGGGGGAGTGGTTGGCTTTTCGGGTTGTCTCACCACGGGCTGTGCCGCTGCTGGGGTTGGTCGCGGTGCTACTTTTTGTACAGTTTGCGCAGCTTGTGCTTGTGCTGTTGCAGGTGCTGTCGCCGCTCCGAACATTTCTCCCAGCGCAGGGTTGGGTACATAGCAGTTGGGGCACAGTTTTTGGTAGTTGAAGTAAATCTCTCCGCAACTGGGGCACTTGGAAATCTTCCCTGCGATTTCCACGCCGCAACTCGGGCAGGTAGGTGCTTTGTCACTGATTTGATGTCCGCACTCTGGGCATTTTATAATAGCCATTGTCTTATTGATGTTATGCTTTAAAAGTGTTGTAGTTTCTTGTTATGCGATGGAAATGGTGACGGCTCTCATCGGTGCCGGAAGCGTATCTCCCGCAGTTTGTGTCCTTCCATGAACCGGCTCTTGTCCACATATCCGTTGATGCCTTTCAGTTTTCCCTTACCTGTGTATTGCCACAGTTCGAAGTCCCTGCCGTCCGACAGCACGGGGATGCGCTTGGTGTACTGGGCAATCATGATCTTGTAGTTGTCTATCTTCCCCGCCAAGTTGTGGTCGTAGAAGTTGGCTCCGGTGTAGATGAGCGGTTTCTGTCTGTAGGCCTTCTCCACCAGGTGCAGGAACTTGAACAGGGAGTCGCAGAATTCCTCCTCACCCAGTCCGCTGCGTGTCTCCACGTCTATCATGGGCAGCAGGTCCTGGTCTTCAGGGCGGCATTGCGCCATGAAGTTCTCCAGCTGTGTCTGTTGTGGGATGCGGGCACGGTAGAAATGGTATGACCCTACTTTCAGACCGTTCTGGTGCGCCAGGTCAATGTTCTGCTTGTACTTGCTGTCCACGTTGTCGCCGCCCTCTGTCGCCTTGAGGTACACATAGGCTATCTTGCTGTTCTCGCCCACGGTTTCCCAGAATACGTTGCCCTGGTAGTGGCTGAGGTCGATGCCGTGCACATGCTGGCAAGTGTCCTCGCATTGCACTTGTGCGTGGATGCCTAAGGCCATGATGGTTGTGATGATGGTGATGATGATTCGTTTCATAGTTGCAAAGATACAAAAAAGATGACAGACCGGGGCAGAAGTCGTTCTTTTTTAGATATATTTTATATTTGCGTCGCCTTTCGGCCGTTTATTCGTCTATGTTCGACAGTGAACTGAATATCTTGTTGAAGAGGCAGCTGAAGGTCTCGACGGGAGCATACTCGAAGTATCTGAAGCTGCGGCACAGGCTCTTGCTGATGCTTCCGTTGGATACACGCAGGAATCCCAGGGGCGACGAGGTGAACTGTAGGTCTTGCAGCTCCTGGACGTTATGGGTGAGCGAGTAAAGGGTATGGCGGTAGGCTCCCCGCTCCACGAAGCGCACGAAGGGGATTTCGTCTTTCTCGAAGTCGAAGAAGGTGATCAGCACACTGCCCACGAGTTGTGCCATGCGCTGGAGACGCAACTTCCTGAGCCATCTCTCCAGTTTGACGAAGTCTACCTTGTCGCCCCTTGTGCGCAGATACTTCCCCAGTTCGATGATGCCCTTGAGGTTGATGCCGTTGTTGATGATGGCATTGACGTTCGCCACAATCATGTGAAGCAGTCTGACGGTCTCCATCGACGTGTCGATGGCGTGTCTCTCCTCGGTAGCTATCTTGCTGAGGCGGCGGTTGAGGAAGCCGTTGCTCATGCGTACTTCCCCAGGAGGGATGGCATCCAGGTTCTTCATCATCTGTCCGATCTTGTCTTTCTTGAAGGCTGTCATCGGCTCCATCTCCTCCTTGCTGTCGAAGTTCTCGGACCGCAGTTGTATGAAAAGATTACGTTGTAGGAAGTTCATGACAATTCAATATTAAACATTCAACATTCAGCACTCTCAACTCAACTGAATCTCTTGGGGTATCTGAGGAAGATGGCGAGCAGGGCTGCCACGCCGATGGCGGCAGGATAGTAGAGGTATGGCAGAATGTCCATGGGGCTGAGGCCTGACAGTCCTGCCGCCAAGAGCATCTGCACGCCATAGGGTATGAGTCCCTGCACCATGCAGGAGAAGGTATCGAGGATGCTCGCCGCTTTCCTGTTGTCTACACCAAACTTGTCGCCGATGTTCTTGGAGATGTTGCCGACGGTGAGTATCGCCACGGTATTGTTCGCCGTACAGAGGTTAGCCATCGACACGAGGGCTGCAATCGCCAGTTCCGCTCCCCGTTTGGTACTGATGCGTGCGGTGATTTTGCCGATGATGAAGTCGATTCCGCCGTTCTCACGGATAATCTCCAGCATACCGCCCGCCATCATGGCGATGATGACCAGCTCACCCATGCCCACCACGCCGTTGCCCATCGCCTGGAACCAGCCGAAGAGACTGTAGGAGTCGTGGATGCCCATGTATTCCCCTGCGATGCCGATGATGCCGCAAAGCACGGTGCCGAGGGTCAGCACCGCCATCACGTTCATGCCGGCTATTGCCGTCACCATCACCACGAGGTAGGGCACTACCTTCATGAAGTCCACCTCGCCCACCTGTGCAGGTGCCTGTGTTCCCAGCCCCATGGCCGTGTAGACGGCGAGGATGACGAGGGCTGCTGGCACCACGATGAGGGCGTTGGCGAGGAACTTGTCCTTCATCCTGCATCCTTGCGTCTGCGTAGCTACCACGGTGGTGTCGGAGATGAAGGAGAGGTTGTCGCCGAAGTAGGCTCCTCCCACGATGATGGCCACGGTCATCCCCATGTTGGTGTCTATCGAGTGGGCGATGCCGGCGGCGATGGGCACCAGTGCCACGATGGTTCCGACGCTGGTGCCGATGGACATGGAGATGAAGCAGGCTGCGATGAACAGTCCCGGCAGGATCATGCTGGCGGGCAGCACGCTGAGTGCCAGGTTGACGGTGGCGTCTACTGCCCCCATCGCCTTGGCGGAGGCGGCGAAGGCTCCTGCCAGCACATAGATCCAGAGCATGAGCATCAGGTTGCCCGCCCCGGCTCCCCGGCTATAGGTGTCGATGCGCTGCTTCACGGGCATTCCGCCCGAGATGGCGACGGCGTAGATGCTGGCGAGCATGAATGCCACGGTGAGTGACAGGTTGGAGTCTCTGTTCTTCACCGAGTAGACGGTGAAGACGGCAATCAGCCCGATGAGTATCATCAGGGGCGAGAGTGCCAATAGTCCTTTTTTGTTGCTCATGCTTCTCTTTCGTTGGATGTGTTATTTCTTGAATTTCAAATCTATCTTGGATGGGAAGGAGTAGCTCAGGTCGCCTCTGTCATAGAGACTGCTGCTCAGGTTCTCCGCCGTGCGTTTCACCAGGGCGTTGAAGACGGTCTTGCCCTTGTAGGTCACCTTCACCTTCTTGTCGAGGTCCACGATGTCGTCGTTGAGCCAGAGGGTGAGGGTGGTGTAGTCACACTGGCTGATGGCGATGGTGTTGCCCTCTGCCTGGAGGCGCACTGTCTTGCCTCGTGCCATCTCATTGGCTGGGGCTGTGATCCAGTAGAACGACGGGCGCAGCACCTCCTCCTGTCCCCATACAATCTTCTTGGGGTAGGGGTTGCGGGTGTATTTTGCCATCCAGCTCACGGCGGCGGTGTCCACGCGGTTCATCCAGTGCCCCATGCCTTCCACGATGTGTGTCTCGTGGATGTAGCCCTCGGGGTCGCTGTGCTGGAGCGAGTCCATCACCTCGCCTCGTTTGGCATCCTCCAGATTGCGGTCGTAGGCTGCGTCCTGTGCGCCGCACCATATCATGAAGGGAGTGTTGCGCAGGTTCTCCAGTCGCACGTCGCCGGGATGTCCTGCCATCATGGATGCAGCAGCCCAGCGGTCTGCCATGCGCGGTGCCATTCTCCATACACCGTCGCCGCCGGCTGAGTAGCCCATGATGTAGATGCGGTTGGGGTTCACTCCGGCGCATGCCTGTGCCATGACGATGAGGGTCTCGTAGTACTTGTCGAGGTCGGGCTTGCACCACATGTCCCAGTCGTCGTGGGGAGCGCGCGGTGCGATGTACCAGGCGTTGTCGGGTACATAGAGGTGCTTCTGGTTGTCCCATTGCTGGTTGTTCATCTCAGCCGGTCCGCTTCCGCCGCCGTGCAGGGAGATGTAGAGTGGCCAGCCGCCCTTGGGCATTTTGCCGTACCTGTTCTCCCAGTATCTCATGGTGCCGGCGTCGGTCTTGGCCACGCTGGTGTTCCAGTTGTCGATGTATTTCGCCCTCATCTCCTCCTTCCATTGCTTGGCGATGGAATCCTGCGCCTGCTGGGCGGCTTCCTTGGTGAGGGATGTCTGTGCGCTTGTTGTGGTCGTTCCGCAGAGCATGGCTACCGCTGAGAGGATCAGCGTCTTGCTTGCTTGGTAGATGTTGTGTTTCATTGTCTTGGCTTATTGTTGTTATTAAAATATGGTCTTGGTTATTATAAAATTTGGTTATTATAAAATAATGTGCATGAAGTCTTTCTCTTTACAGCTGTGTGCGCCGGTAGAAGTCTACGTTCTCCTTCATCAGCAGCTCGATGGGCATGTAGTTCACTGGTGTCACCTTCTTCTTCAGCACGATAGCCCGGAAGAGGGTCTCCACGCAGGAGTAGCCCTGCATATAGGCGTGCTGTGCGATGAGGAAGGAGATGCTTCCCTCGCGCAGGCACCGGGCGTTCTTCTCCACCATGTCGTAGCCCATGATCTGTACGTCGCGGCGGTTGGTCTTCAGCAGGAAGTCGCCCACGATGTGCGCCTTCGAGGTCATCGTGATGCAGTGGTGGGTGTCGGGGTGTTTCCCAAAATAGTCCTCCAGCATCCTGACGTACTCGCTGCGGCTGCCGTTGAGCGGCAGATCGAGATCGATGATCTTGACGTTGGGGAAGTGGTCGTGCATATAGTGGCGGAATCCCACCTCGCGGTTGTCCTGCTGCTTGCTCACCACACGTCCGTCCTTGGTCTGCCTCATCACCATCACCTCCGTCTCCTTGCTGGCTATCATCATGAGCATCTTGGCGGCGAAGTAGCCGCTGCAGAAGGAGTCCTGTCCGAAGAACGACAGCGGGCGCAGGTCGGGCATGTAGGAGTCGAGCAGGATGAAGGGAATGCCCTTGGCGTGGAGCTGCTCCGTGAACTCGCGTGTCACGTCGAGCGACGAGGGCACCACCACCACGCCGTCGGTCTCCTGGTCCAGAATGTCCTTGCCAGCCTGACGGAACGTCTCCTCGCTGGAACGTTCATAGAAGGCGATGTCGAGCTTCACATGGAAGTCGCGCTTTGCGTCCTCGCATTTCCTCGCACCTTCCTCTATCTCCTCCCAGTATGCCTCTGATTCATGCTTGGGGATGAGGAGGTGGAATACATACGACTTGTTGTACGCCAGCGCGCTGGCGTACATATTGGGTTGGTAGTTCATCTCTGCGAGTGCTTTCTCTACCTTCTCGCGCGCCGGCTTCGACACGTTGGGACGGTCGTGGAGCACACGGTCCACGGTGCCCACCGATACGCCGGCTCTCTCGGCAATATCCTTGATTCTTATCTTTTCTGATGCCATGAAGTTATGTTTTGTTGCGTTGTGTGCGACCACAAGCGTATTTTTACGGCACAAATTTACAACAAAAAAACGAATTGTGCGAATGCACAGCGGTTTTTTTGCACGAAAAACAAAAAAAGACGCCTTTTGTTTCGCTTATTCGGGATTTTATCGTTAATTTTGCCCACATCAGACAGGTTTGGCATACATATCGCACAACTTGCGCCTCCCTCCTCACGATGATGGCGGCGCTCCTCTTTTCGGCCTGCTCGCCTTCCCGCAAGGACGAGGTGGACAGGCTGAACGACCTCTCCTATGCCTACCACTACCGCAACCTCGACTCCGTGGAGGTGATGGCGCGGAGGGCGATGAACCTCTCTTCCGACTATGGCGAAGGCTACGCCGAGGCGTGCAACAACATGGCGTTTGTGGCGATGGCGAAGATGAGACTGGGGGAGGCGAAGAAATGGCTCGCAAAGGTGGCCGAGCACACCGACAACCAGCTGGAGCTGCTTGTCGCCGACGTGCAGAGTATGCGCATCTGCCAGCGGGAGGCCCACAACAAGGACTTCTACTCCTACCGGGAGTCTGCCACCCGGAGGCTGCGGCGCATCGGCGAGGAGGCTGACAATCTGCCCCCTCGCGACCAACGGAGGGCCGTCTACGCCCATTCAGAGTTCGATATCGTCGATGCCACCTACTTCTACTATGTGAGCCTCGACGAACCGATGCAGAAAGCCCTTGCCGACCTCAAGCCCGACGACATCGAGCAAGACACGGCACAGTATCTCAACTATCTCTACAACTTCGGATCGGGCGGTGCCCTCACCCAGGGCACGCAGGAGGAGATAGCCCAGACGGAATTCGACTACCTCGTGAGATGCTACATACTGGCGAGTGCGGGCGATGCCTATCCCTTCTGGCAAGCACAGGCACTCCAGGCTCTGAGCGAACACCTGCAGAAGCCCGCCATGCGAGACTTCCTTGTCAAGAACAATCTGCCCGCCATCCAATACCTCAACGTCGACCATATGCCCACCAGTTTGCTGGCGGGTAATTTTGCCCAACGTGCCCTCAGCCTCTTCGCCTCCTACGGCGACGTATACCAGCGCGCCGGAGCCTACCGCACATTGGCGGAGTGCTACGGCGAGATAGGCGACTATCCCTCCGCCATCGACTGCCTCCACCATGCCCTCGGCGAGGACAAGGCGATACAGGCGGCACCCGACCTCGTGGCCTCCATCCGCGAGCAACTCAGTCTCGCCTACTCTGCCATCGACGACAAACCCAAGAGCGATTACAACCGCAACCTCTACCTCGACCTTCAGGAGCAGTCGCGACAGGACCGGCAGCTGGAGGCGCGTGCCGCCCAGCTCGACAAGAACGCCCTCCAGCTCAATGCGATGATAGCCGCCGTGCTGGTGGTCATCGTACTGGTGGTACTCCTCCTGCTCGTCTTCGACCGCATGAGGAGACGGAAGGATAGGGAGAATCCTGTCTCGAAACTTCTTGAACCACTGAATGAATGGAGGGAGAAAAACGAACAGAGAATCAATGATTTGAATGAGAGAAAGGAAGAGATTGGGGAGGCGATAGAGATGGCGAGGTTCCACCAGCTCGACAACCGCAAGCGCCACCTGGAGCAGCGTGCCAAGATAGCCCTGGTGAACAGCATCACACCCTTCATCGACCGTATGGTCAACGAGGTGAACCGCCTCGCCGAGGGCAAGGACATCGAGGCAGTGAGACAGGAACGCTTCCAGTATATCTCCGAGCTGACCGACAAGATCAACCAGTACAACGACATTCTGACACAGTGGATACAGATGCGCCAAGGGTCCTTGAGTCTGCGCATCGAGAGTTTCCCCTTGCAGCCCCTCTTCGACATCGTGGCGAAGGGCAGGATGAACTACCAAATGAAGGGAATCACCCTCGACATCCAATCCACCGACGCCGTGGTGAAGGCGGACCGTACCCTCACCCTCTTCATGATTAACACCATCGCCGACAACGCCCGCAAGTTTACACCCCAAGGCGGCACCGTGAGCATCCGTGCCCGTCAGCTGGAGGACAGTGTCGAGGTGGAGGTGGAGGACAACGGAGAGGGTATGGACGAGGAGACCCTCTCGCACGTCTTCGAGCGCACCTACACCGGCGGACACGGTTTCGGACTGCTCAACTGCAAGGGCATCATCGAGAAATACAAGAAGCTGAGCAAGATATTCCAGCTCTGCGACATCTGGGCGGAGAGCCGGAAGGGTAGGGGCAGCAAGTTCGTCTTCCGACTGCCAAGGGGCGTACAGCGGCTCTTGGCGATAGCCACCCTGCTCGCAGGGATGCTCACGGGATCGACGGGGAATGCCGAGGCGAAAAACTTCGTGACGGAGACCGACTGCCTTCGCCGTGCCGGATCCTTCGCCGACAGTACCTATTTCAGCAACATCAACGCCGACTACCGCCGCACCCTCCAGTTTGCCGACTCCGCGCGCCACTACCTCAACCTCTACTACCTCTCCTTCCATCCCCATGGCAAGGACCTGATGGAGCGGATGCCCCAGGACGGCAGGGCGGCGGAGCTGAAATGGCTCCACGACAGTCTGCCCACCAACTACGACATTATCCTCGACATCCGCAACGAGAGTGCCGTGGCGGCACTCGCCCTCCACGACTGGCAACTCTACCACAGCAACAACAAGGTCTACACCCAACTCTTCCGGGAGCGCAGTGCAGACAAGACGTTGCCCGACTATGTGAGGACCATGCAGGTGTCGGAGAACTCGAAGACCGTGGCGGTCATCCTCCTCGTCCTCCTGCTCCTGCAACTGCCGGTCGCCTACTATCTGCTCTACTTCCGTCATGTGCTGAGCCGCCGCTTCGCCATCGAGAAGGTGAACGCCATCAACAAGGTGCTGCTCGGCGACGACACCGACGAGGCGAAGCTGGAGAAGATACATGCCCTTTGGGACGGCCATACGGGACCGCGGAACATCAACAGGCAGCTCGACGAGCTGGTGGCACAGATAGAGGAGGCACTGCGCCGGGGCGTGGAGACCTCCATGAGCGAGGAGGAGAGCATCGAGATGGCGGAGGACGAGCTGCGCCGGGTTGAGTACGAGAATGCCAGACTCCACGTCGCCAACTCCGTGATGGACAACTGTCTCTCCACCCTCAAGCACGAGACGATGTACTATCCTTCGCGCATCCGGCAGGTCATCGACAGTCGCACCGCCGACATCGCCTCGCTCCGGGAACTGGTAGACTACTACAAGTCGCTCTACACTATGCTCAGCGCACAGGCGATGGAGCAGGCGGAGGCGGGTGTGAGGATGGACAGCGACAAGATCAACCACCTCTTCGACCTGCTCCGCCGCCTGGGAGGAACTGCCAAGGGCACCGTAGGCAAGCATCCGTGCCCCGACGCAGCCTATACACTCTTTCTGGTGCCCATGCCCCGCCTGAGCCTCTCGCCGCTGCAATGCGCCCAGCTCTTCACGCCGCTTACCACCGACCTCCAGTTCCTGCTCTGCAGGCAGATGGTGAGGGAGATAGGGGAGGTGACCAACCTGCGCGGATGCGGCATCTCGGCATCGATCCCGGAAGAGGGAAAAGTGATGGTGGAGGTGATATTGCCAAAGAACATAGACAAAAAATACAAGATAGAGACATGAACAATTTCAAGGTGATTATCGTAGAAGACGTGCCGCTCGAACTCAAGGGCACGGAGGGAATCTTCAGAAACGACATTCCCGAGGCTGAGATTATCGGAACCGCGGAGAGCGAGACGGCATACTGGAAGCTCATCAAGCAGCAGTTGCCCGACCTCGTGCTCCTCGACCTGGGGTTAGGAGGATCCACCACCGTGGGCGTGGAGATCTGCCGCCACACCAAGGAGCAATATCCCGAGGTGAAGGTACTGATCTTCACTGGCGAGATTCTCAACGAGAAGCTCTGGGTCGATGTACTCGACGCAGGCTGCGACGGCATCATCCTCAAGAGTGGAGAACTCTTGACCAAGGGCGACGTGGCAAGTTGCATGGGGGGCAAGAAGATGGTCTTCAACGAACCCATCCTGCGCAAGATCGTGGAGCGGTTCAAGAAGAGCGTCAACAACCAGTTGATGCGTCAGGAGGCACTCGTCAACTACGAGATTGACGAGTACGACGAGCGGTTCCTGCGCCACTTGGCATTGGGCTACACTAAGGAGCAGATTACCAACCTCCGCGGGATGCCCTTCGGTGTGAAGAGTCTGGAGAAACGGCAGAACGAGCTGGTACAGAAGCTCTTCCCGGACGGAAACAACGGCATGGGCATCAACGCCACGAGACTGGTGGTGAGGGCACTGGAGCTGCGCATCCTCGACATCGACAATCTCCGTCCCGACGAGGAATGATGTTTTTATGATTAGGATGATGATGAAGAAGAAGAAAGTGTGCGCATACGTTGCCCTGGCACTTGCCGTGGCGCAGGTGGTGCTGGTGCTGACCTCGTGGCTCGTCACGGCTGCGATGCCCGAGGTCTTCGGTCATTCCCTGCTCAGTCCCGAGGGTATCAGATGGTTCTTCGGGCGTTTCCAGGACAACCTCGCCTCGCCCCTGTTGGTGTGGCTGCTGCTGGTGAGCATCGCCTGGGGAGCGTTGCGGCGGAGCGGACTGTCGAATTTCGACTCCTCCGAGTACCGCCAGCGCATAGCGATGAGGCTGGTGGTGGCAGAGCTGCTGGTGTTCCTCCTCGTCATCCTTGCCCTCACGGTCGTTCCCCACGCCATCCTGCTCAATGTGATGGGCGGACTGGTGCCCAGCAGTTTCTCGTCGAGCTTCGTGCCCTATGTCTGTTTCGCCGTGGCTTTCGTGAGTGTCAGCTTCGGAATGACGAGCGGCAAACTGCGAGGCGTGGAGAGTGTCTTTGACGCACTGACGGAGGGCATCGGGCGCATGGCTCCCCTCTTCCTCCTCTATGTCCTTGGCACCCAGCTCCTCTATTCGCTTCTCTACGTCATCTCCACAGTGATGTGACTTCCTTTTTGGTCTCTCCCCATGCAAAAAGGAGAATGTGTTAAATTTGGGGCTTGACATTCAATAGAACACAAAAGCCCTCGCCTGTCTCTTCCGTAGGAAGGGAACGGGCGAGGGCGAATCGTCTTTTTGCTTATTTGTTTTGCCTATAGACTCTTGGGAGTCTGCTGATTATCTGCGGCGTGCGGAATCAGTTGCCTGCAGCAGATACATCGGCAGTTTAGTTGATAGAACCGCCTACTGGGATTTTTTTCACGGTAACATTTTCTAAATTCTCTATTCCGGCTGGTAGTGTTGCGCCTTCCTCACAATAAACGATGGGTTTTGTTCCTTCGTAAGGGACGATTTTGTCTACCTTTGCCCCCTTGTTGATGCGTACCACTTGACAGCCCGTGTAGAGAGTCAGTGTGTTGATGGTTACGCCATTGTCGACGATGAGGATTTTTGCGGTGCCGGCATTCACAGCGTTGATGGTAGCGGTGCCGTCTTTAGCTGCCAAAGTAAGGGTGGTATTTGTCGACAGTTTCACATCCATTGTACGTTCCATATCAGGAAAAGACAATGTGAAATCCTTAATACTTTCAACACTTTCGCCAGTAGATGCTGTTTCCTCTGTAACTGTGATGACGGCATTATACGGGTAAGCACCCGCCAAGGTCAAAGTCTTTGGCTTGTTGTTCTCTGCTGTCACTTTAGGAATCGTGAAGGTGCATTGTTTTAATAGATAGGGAGCAAATGTCACGTTGTCAATTGTTCTGAGAGCTTCTGTGAGGTCTGGAAAGCTTTCTACCTCTGTAGTTTTAGTGCTCTCTTCGGTCTCAATCGTAACGGTCTTGAGCTCAATCTTCTTCAAGTCAGCTCTTTTCACCTCGTATTTACCGGCATTTACTGTCAGGACAGTTTTGGTCTCTGTCTGCTCGCCTTCGGTCTGAGTCTTGAGGGTAACAGAGGTATTGGTATAAGTGCCTGTTGGAACAGGGATGTAGAACACGCCAGGCTTATTCAGCGTTGCATTTGTAAACGCGATAGATACCGTGTTGCCCTCAGTGACTGTTTCGTCTTCGGTCTTCAATTCAGGAGTATCCTCTGTCAGCGATGTAGTAAATGCACCGCAGAGCTTCTGGTCGGTAGCGAGTGTCAGCGTACCTGACTCACAGGGCATAGATGAAATCTTGATGCAGAATACGCCGCCCAAGTGCTTGAACGCCACTTTGTCGTTTACAATCTTCGCATACATGGCAGGCTTAAAGCTGTTTCCGTCCTTCTTCTCCGGGACGAAAGTCGTGTCTACTGCTGCATATTCGTATGATTTCGGGAAGGTGTAAGTCAGCGTGCTTTCCGACAACTTCTGGTCTGCGCTGTAAGGATAGATGGCATAGTCGCCCATCTCGCCGGCAATCGTACCCGTAAAGGTAGCGGAAGCTTTTCCTGGGTCTGTCGTCAGGTCCAAGGGAGCAAACTTGGGGTCGTCTGCGTTTGTTGTCCAGACGCCGATCTGGTCGCCTTTCTGCCAGTAGAAATTACCATCCTCGTCGAAAGCCACACGCGTGTTCTCTGTATTGACAGATGCACTCAACGATACGGTCTGTGTAGATGCGGTGTGTGTGCTTACTCCTCCTTCTTCCAAATTCTCGCTACAAGAAGTAGCCAAAGCGGCCATGCACAGGCCGGCAAATAAAATTCTCTTCATAGTTTTATAATTTTAAAATTCTTTTTCCGTTAGGTTAGATGAATCCTTTAGCTTGTACAGCTAAAACTCAAAATTCATTCTTCCGGGATTTAGCTCCAAACGCCGTTCTCACCGCCAGCGTTGCCGTTTTGGTCTTCTCCACTTCCAGCCAACAGCGGTGCTGTCTCCATGTTGATAACCTTCACTTCTGGACTTTCGTACTTTTTGTTGTTCTTAGTCATAGTTAATTTTTTACGTTCTTGCCCGTCTTTCCCTCCCGGGCGTCATTCTATTGATTCCATGAGAGACCAGTTCCGAAATCATAGGGAAAGCATACACTATTATATTACAACCCGGAAGCGTCCCGGATGAGGCGAAAATGCCTTATCCGCCACAAAAGTACGGAAAACTTTTTAAAATACCCCCCCCCAGCGTGTCCGAGAACTCCGATTTCGGATTTTTCAACTTTCAATTTG
>CAVEJY010000031.1:0-3412 GCA_963616155.1 Acutalibacteraceae bacterium | reverse complement strand
GCCCACCGCTCCCCCCACCAGCAGTACTTCGCCAACCGCTCCTTCATCGCCAAGCAGGTGGGCAACGTGCGCGACGTGGGCGCAGAGGTCGGCTACACATGGAACGTGGGATTCCCCGTCGTCCTGAACGCCGGTGTCTTCAACGGCTCCGGACTCACCGACCAGAAGGACTTCTGGACCAAGGGCATCAACTACTCCGCCAAGCTGCAGTTCCTCATGCCCAACGTGAACCTCGTGCTCAGCACGCAGAAAGTAAAGCCCTCCGACGTGACCGTCAATATGTACGACGCAGGAATCACCTTCCACCGCGGCGGCTTCATCGCCGAGGCAGAGTACCTCTACAAGCACTACAGCAAGAACGCCTTCCACGACGTGCACGCCTTCGACTCCTTCGTGAGCTACGACATCCCCACCCACGGCAGGAAGAACCTCATCAAGAAGGTGTCGCCCCTGGCGCGCTACGACTTCATGAGCGACCACAGCGACGGCACCCGCTACAATGCCACCGACACCGACCCGGGCGCACTGAAGGTCAACGACTACAAGCGCCACCGAGCCACCGCCGGCGTGACGCTGAGCCTCGCCAAGCCCTTCGTCTCCGACATCCGCATCAACTACGAGAAATACTTCTACCGCAGCGGAGCCGTGGCAAAGACATCCGAGAAGGACAAGGTAGTGGTGGAGTTCGTCACCAAGTTCTGACCTTACTAATACCCCCGCATGATTCATGCCGAGTTTTTTATAGTTACTTTGTTGGGCATTTTCCTTGGACAATTCAGGGAAAATGCCTAACTTTGCACCCATGATTTATCCAGACAATTTTGAAAGCAAGATAGGGTTCACCGAAATCCGGAAGATGCTGCGCGAAAGGTGCCTCTCGCCACTGGGCAAGGAACAGGTGGAGAAGATGGCGTTCAGCAGCGACGCGGAGGAGGTGAACGAGTGGCTCATGCAGGTGCGTGAGTTCCGCCGGCTCATGGAGGAGGTAGAGGACTTCCCCCTGCAGTACTTCTACGACGTGAGGGAGAGCATCGTGCGCATCCGGGTGGAGAACACCCACCTGGAGGAGGACGAGCTCTTCGACCTCCGCCGGTCCCTCGCCACCATCGCAGCCATGGTGAAAATCCTCAACCACAGCGACGACGACGACCTGCCCGACGACGGCTGGCGCAGGGAAAAGAAATACCCCTACCCGGCACTGCACCGGCTCTCGCAGGACGTGGTGACCTTCCCGCAGCTCATCCAGCGCATCGACCAGATTCTCGACAAGTTCGGCAAGATACGCGACAACGCCACCCCCGAACTGCTCCAGATCCGCCGTGAACTGGCAAGGACCGAGGGCAGCATCTCGCGCACCCTCTACGCCATCCTGCGCTCGGCACAGAGCGAGGGAGTGGTGGAGAAGGACGTGACCCCAGCCCTGAGAGACGGCCGCCTCGTCATCCCCGTCAACCCCGCACTGAAGAAGAAAATCAGCGGCATCGTGCACGACGAGAGTGCCACCGGCAAGACCGTCTTCGTGGAACCCACCGAGGTGGTGGAGGCCAACAACCGGGTGCGCGAGCTGGAGGGCGAGGAGCGCAAGGAAATCATCCGCATCCTCACCGACTTCACCAACAAGGTGCGCCCCCACTCTAAGGAAATCCTCGACTCCTACCGTTTCCTCGCCAAGATAGACCTGGTGCAGGCGAAGCAGAAACTCGCCGACACCTTCAAGGCCATCGAACCCGAGGTGGAAGACCGTCCGCTCATCGACTGGACGCGGGCCGTCCATCCGCTCCTCCAGCTCTCCCTGGAGAAGAAGCAGGAGAAGGTGGTGCCCCTCGACATTACCCTCACCCCCGAGAAGCGCATCCTCATCATCTCCGGCCCCAACGCCGGAGGCAAGTCCGTCTGCCTGAAGACCGTGGGACTGCTCCAGTATATGCTCCAGTGCGGACTGAGCGTGCCCATGAGCGAACGGTCCAGGACGGGCGTTTTCAAGGACATCATGATCGACATCGGAGACGAGCAGAGCCTGGAGAACGACCTCTCCACCTACTCCTCCCACCTGCTCAACATGAAGAACATGATGCGCCAGGCAAGCGGCTCCACCGTCATCCTCATCGACGAGTTCGGCACCGGAACGGAACCGGGCATCGGAGGAGCCATCGCCGAGGCTGTGCTCGACCGCTTCTGCAGGCAGGGAGCCTACGGCGTAATCACCACCCACTACCAGAACCTGAAGCACTTCGCCGACAGCCACGAGGGTGTGGCCAACGGGGCCATGCTCTACGACCGCCACGAGATGAAGGCACTCTTCCAGCTCGCCATCGGCCGCCCGGGTTCCTCCTTCGCCATTGAAATTGCCCGCAAGATAGGACTCCCCGAGGAGGTGATCCAGGCGGCTTCGGAAATCGTGGGCTCGGAATACATCCAGAGCGACAAGTACCTGCAGGACATCGTGAGAGACAAGCGGTACTGGGAGAACAAGCGGCAGAACATCCACCAGCGCGAGAAGGACATGGAAAAAACCATCTCCCGATACGAGAGCGACCTGGAGGACATCGAGAAGAGCCGCAAGGCCATCCTCCAGAAGGCGAAGGAAGAGGCGGCGGAACTGCTCAGGGAGAGCAACAAGAGGATAGAGAACGCCATCCGCGAAATCAAGGAGAGCCAGGCCGAGAAGGAGGAGACGAGGCGCATCCGCCAGGAACTGGACGCCTTCAAGCAGGAGGTGCAGGAAATCGACACCAAGGAGGCCGATGACAAGATTGCGCGCAAGATTGCGCAGATCCAGCAGCGCAAGGAACGCCACGCCAAGCGGCAGGCGGAGAAGGCGCAGAACCAGGAGAAGGCTGCCGCTGCCCTTCGCAATGCGCAGAACAAGACCTTGGCAGAGGACAAGCGTGAACTGAAGGTGGGCGACACCGTGCGCATCAAGGGACTCACCACCGTGGGCAAGATAGAGAGCATCACGGGCGACACTGCCACCGCCCTCTTCGGAGGAATGCGCACCAAGATGAGGATCAACCGTCTGGAACACGCCTCCGCACCCGCCGAGTCGGCAGACAAGACCGAGCAGCGCAAGGAGAGCCTCGCCGCCTACGGCATCAGCCGTGAGACCCGCCAGACCATCGACTCGCGCAAGGCCAACTTCCACCAGGACATCGACGTGCGCGGAATGCGCGGAGACGAGGCACTGAACGCCGTGCAGTACTTCATCGACGATGCCATCCTCGTGGGAATGCCCCGTGTGCGCATCCTCCACGGCAAGGGAAACGGCATCCTGCGCCAGCTCATCCGCCAGTATCTCAGCAGCGTGCCCAACGTCATCCACTACGCCGACGAGCATGTGCAGTTCGGCGGAGCGGGAATCACGGTCGTGGACTTCTGACCGCCCCTTTTCCCCTTACAGTGCATGCGGACAAAT